>JASFKQ010000014.1:0-33855 GCA_050118555.1 Lysobacterales bacterium | reverse complement strand
GCACGGCAACTGATTTCCAGCCTGGTGGCGGACGGAGGCTTTCCTCCGCTGACCCTGCAGCCGGTCAATTTCGACCAGCTGTATGCCCAGCGCATGCAGCAGATGATGCAGGAGCAGCAGCCGGCGGATGTGGAAGAAGGCGAAACCGTCGCGGCTGAGTTCAGCCAGCCGGATTGAGCAACACCTCGCCCAGGTGACAGCCGGAAACCGGGAATGACGACGCCGGGCGCAGATTTCACTATATTGGGCGCCGGTTCCTGGGGCACCGCCCTGTCGCTGCAGCTCGTGCGGTCCGGAGCCCGGGTCGTGTTGTGGGACTGGGACACCGCCCACGTCGAGGCCATGCGCCGGGCAGGGTGCAACGAGCGATTCCTGCCGGAGTTTCCGCTGCCGGAAGCGGTTGAACTGGAGACCGATCTCGAGCCGGCGGTTCGGAGTGCCCGTGAGATTCTCATTGTCGTTCCCTCCCACGCCTTTGCGGGCCTGATAGAGCAGATTTCACCCTGGCTGTGCGAAGGGCAGGGCATCGCCTGGGCCACCAAGGGGCTGGACCCGGGCACCGGGCGGTTTCTGCACGAACCGGCCCAGCGCATCCTGGGCTTGGATCGTCCGATGGCTGTCGTCACGGGGCCCTCCTTTGCCAGGGAGGTCGCTGCGGATCTGCCGACGGCCGTAACCGTCGCCGGCACCGATTCCGACTACTGTGATCGCATTGCGGGGGCTCTCCACGGCGGCAATTTCCGCGCTTACACCAGCGACGACATTATCGGCGCCGAGTTGGGCGGCTCGGTGAAAAATGTCCTCGCGGTGGCCACAGGTATTTGCGACGGAATGCGGCTGGGCGACAACGCCCGGGCCGCCCTGATCACCCGCGGACTCGCCGAAATGATGCGTCTCGGCCGGGCCATCGGTGCCCGCGAGTCGACGCTCATCGGACTCGCAGGCATGGGGGATCTCGTGCTCACCTGTACCGGTGACCTGTCCCGCAATCGCCGTCTTGGGCTGGCGCTCGGCTCCGGCAAGTCGGTTCAGCAGGCTGTCGATGAGATCGGGCAGGTGGTCGAAGGCGTCAAGACCTCCGAAGAGGTCTGGAGGCTCGCTCGTCGGCACCAGGTGGAAATGCCGATCTCGGAACAGGTCTACGGCATTATCCACGAAGGCCGTGATCCCTACGCGTGCCTGCGGGAGCTTCTGTCCCGAGAGCAGAAGCGCGAAACGGCCTGAGGCTCAGCAAAGGCCGGCAAAGCCGGTTTGACGCAAGGCTTCGTACACGCTCACTGCAACGGCATTCGACAGGTTGAGGCTGCGGCTGTTTTCAACCATCGGCAGGCGCAGCACCTGATCCCGGTTCAGGGTCTCCCGCAGCTCGCCAGGCAATCCGCGGGACTCGGGTCCGAACAGCAGTCCGTCCCCGTCCCGGTAGCTGACCTCGTTGTACCGTTTTTCGCCGCGCGTCGAGAAAGCCCAAAGGCGGGTCGTGGGATTTTGTTCGACGTAGGCCGACCAGTCCGGCCAGGTGCGCACGTCGGCCCATTCACGATAGTCCAGGCCGGCGCGCCTCAGCTTCGCTTCCGACAACTGGAAACCCAGTGGCTCGATCAGGTGCAGGCAGGAACCCGTATTGGCGCACAGCCGAATGACGTTCCCTGTATTCGGCGGAATCTCCGGTTCAAAGAGGATCACGTGAAGCATGGTGCCTGAGCCTGTTTGCACATTTGCGACGAAACGAATTCCAAGCCGGGCGCGGGTTTCAGGGGCGCCTCGGCCCCGTGCCGAAGGTTCCGCAGCCGGTGTTTTTCCTTCAAGCTGTTGAAATGTAAACCAAAAGACAATTTTTCTTCCATCTCGCCGAGAGCCTCCAGTCATTTGACAGGCCAGGGAGCGGGGCGTATCTTTTACCCCCGCTGACACAATATCTTGTGTCTAGAAAAAAAATAACGCACAATAAGTTGTGGCTCATACTTAAACAAACTCAAATAATTACACGGATCTATTAATGAGCAGCGTGCACGTTGAGCCCATCACAACTGATTCTAAAGAAATTCAGTTCCAGGATGCGTCCCTGGATATCTGGGACAAGAAATACCGGCTGAAGTCCAAGACCGGCGAAGTCATCGATGAAACCATGGATGACACGTACAAGCGCGTCGCGAGAGCGCTTTCCCTGGTGGAGGAAACCGAGGAGAAGCGCGAGCAGTGGTACCAGGAATTTGTCTGGGCGCTGCGCCGGGGCGCCATTCCCGCCGGCCGCATTACCTCCAATGCCGGTGCCCAGGAACACAAGCCGGCCACTTCCACGATCAACTGTACGGTTTCCGGCACCATACGGGACTCGATGGACGGCATTCTGGACAAGGTCCACGAGGCCGGCCTGACGCTCAAGGCGGGCTGTGGGATCGGCTACGAGTTTTCGACCCTGCGCCCCAGGGGCGCCTACGTCTCCGGCGCGGGGGCCTACACCTCTGGCCCGCTGAGCTTCATGGACATCTACGACAAGATGTGTTTCACGGTGTCCTCCGCCGGCGGCCGCCGCGGCGCCCAGATGGCGACCTTCGACGTCGGGCACCCGGACGCCATGGATTTCATTCGGGCCAAGCGCGAGGACGGCCGCCTGCGGCAGTTCAACTGCTCGCTGCTGGTGACCGACGAGTTCATGCAGGCAGTGGAAAACCGCGAACCGTGGCCACTGGCTTTTCCGATCAACGCGCACGAAGCCGACGCGGTGGATTTCGATGACCCGGAGCAGGTGATCTGGCGCGAATGGCCGGAGAGCGACGGATACGTGTCCCGCGAGGACGGCCTGGTCGCGTGCCGCGTCTACAAGACCGTGCCGGCCCGCCGGATGTGGGACATGATCATGTCGTCGACCTACGACTTCGCGGAGCCCGGGTTCATCATGATCGACCGGATCAACGAGATGAACAACAACTGGTTCTGCGAGAACATCCGCGCAACCAACCCATGCGGCGAGCAGCCGCTGCCGCCGTATGGTGCCTGTCTGCTCGGCTCTGTAAATCTCACGCGTTTTGTGGAAAATCCCTTTACCGAGAACGCGCGCTTCAACTGGGAAGAGTACCGCAAGGTCGTGCGAGTCTTTACCCGCATGCTGGATAACGTCGTCGAGATCAACGGCCTGCCGCTTGAAAAGCAACGAAACGAGATCGAGCGTAAGCGTCGCCATGGCATGGGGTTCCTCGGCCTCGGTTCGACCCTCGCAATGCAGCGAATGAAGTACGGCTCACCCGAGTCGCTGGAGTTCACGGAGCAGGTGGCCCGTGAAATGGCCCTGGCGGGCTGGCAGGAAGCGCTGGAACTGGCGCGCGAAAAAGGGCCGGCGCCGATCATGGACGAGGAGTTCACGGTGACCGGCGACATGCTTCGGCGCAGGCCGGAGATGCAAGCGGACGGCTACGCCGTTGGCGACACCGTCAGCGGCAAGGTGCTCCACGCCAGGTATAGCCGCTATATGCAGCAGGTGGCGGAGTACGCCCCGGAACTCGTCGAGGCGTTGAGCAAGGAGGGCGCGCGGTTTACGCACCATACGTCAATCGCCCCGACCGGCACCATCTCGCTGTCGCTGGCCAACAACGCGTCCAACGGTATCGAGCCCAGTTTCGCTCACCACTACAGCCGTAACGTCATTCGCGAAGGACGGAAGTCCAAGGAAAAAGTGGAGGTATTCAGCTACGAGTTGCTTGCGTACCGCACTCTGGTCAATCCAAACGCGATGCCCTATGCGCAAGATGAGCAGTCCCGGTTGCCGGAATACTTCATCACGGCAGAGGACATCTCGCCCATCGAACATGTGGATATCCAGGCGGCGGCGCAGAAGTGGATCGATTCTTCGATCTCGAAGACGGCCAATGTGCCCACGGATTTCCCGTATGACCGGTTCAAGGACATCTACACCTACGCTTATGAGAACGGCTTGAAGGGTTGCACGACGTTCCGCTTCAACCCCGAGGCGTTCCAGGGCGTGCTGGTCAAGGACAAGGATCTCGAAAAGACCAAATACCGGTTCGTGCTGGACGACGGCCAGGTCGTTGAAGTGGCTGGCAACGAGGAGATCGAGTACGACGGTGAAAAGCATACCGCGGCGAACCTGTTCGACGCCCTCAAGGAAGGGTATTACGGCAAGTTCTGAGCCTGCGGGTAACCCGGGTTCCGGCCAATGGCCGGGCAGGCGCCCTGAGTGGAAGACACAAGGGCCGGAGAGGAGACGAATCCGGGACGACGACACCCGAAAGAGGTGGCAATGCATTTGGGACAGGGATGCAACTACCAAGGTACACGGAAGTCGATAAAAAGAAGATCAGGGATAAAGTGGCGGCGAGGGACGAATTGGGTACCGTCAAGTCAGGATGCGAGTTGGTACACGGACGTACGCCTCTTTTTTGGAACATGAACGGCAAAGACGCCGAACGGACATTTGAGCGCCGGTAGACACGGCGCATGGGTTTTGGGGAGCACCGTCGGGGTCGCCGATCACAGGGAAGGATCGGCGCAGCTTCGGACAAAGCTCCGGACAGACGAACACGAAGGCAGGAACAGATGGGTATCAGGATCGAAAGCAAAATCGTTGGTTACGAGGTCGTGAAGGAAGAAGAGGAGGCAGCCGCCAGGGAAAAAGCGCGCCTCGAGGCGGAAGATCGCCAATCCGCAAAGATCATTCGCATGACCGAGCGGGTGGCCCGCCCGGAAGGCATGGAGGCTCTGGAGGGTTCGACGTACAAGATCAAGACCCCGCTGGACGATCATGCCATGTACGTGACGATCAACGATATCATCCTCAATCTGGGAACTGAACACGAACAGCGGCGGCCCTTCGAGATATTCATCAACTCGAAGAACATGGACCACTTCCAGTGGATCGTGGCCCTGACGCGACTGATGTCCGCTGTTTTCCGCAAGGGCGGCGACGTCACTTTCCTGGCCGAAGAACTGCAGGCGGTGTTCGATCCGCGCGGTGGCTATTTCAAACCCGGCGGCAAGTTCATGCCCTCGATCATTGCCGAGATCGGCGCGGTCATCGAGCATCATTTGCAGAAGATCGGCCTGATGGAAAAAGAGGAACTGTCTGAGCAGCAGCAATTGCTGCTGGACCAGAAGCGGGCGGAAGCGGAAGCTTCGGCGCAAAAAAACACCGCTGAGGCGCAGGCAGATTCCGAGTACCCGGCCTCCGCGACGCTTTGCAATAAGTGCAACACGAAGGCTGTTGTGGTTATGGACAATTGTGCGACGTGTCTGTCCTGCGGCTACTCCAAATGCGGTTGAGACGCCGTCAGGACGCCGATTACGGCGTTGCTGCAGCTCGCTCCGCGCTTCATTACCCTGGTGGTAACTCCAGTGCTCGCGAGCCGCGCGCCTTGTACTGGGCGCCCTGACGACGTCTCAAGCTGAGACGGCCTCAGGACGTCGATTGCTGCGTTGCTGCGGATTGCTTCGCGCTTCATTACCCTGGTGGTAACTCCAGTGCTCGGCGCACGCGTGCCTTGCACTCAACGGCCTGAGTCCGTCTCAGTGGCCTGGTTCAGCTGCGGCGTTGTTGTGGCTCGCTCCGCTTTCATTATTCTGGTGGTAATGCCACTGTCCGCCCGGCGCTTGCGTAAGCAGGGAGTTTGAAGCGCGCGGGGCTTTGTGACAGATTAACCGGGTCATGGATGATTGGCCCTCTGTTCTGGTTCACCTCCTGTGGATCGTTCCACTGCTCCTGCTCCTGTTTTTTCTGGCGTCGCCGCGGGGGAAGGGTGATATCGCCCAGAGCCGTGTCCGCCGCATCCTGGCGGCGGGGCTGCAGAAGAACCTCTACACCGTACTGAACGACCTGACACTGCCGGTTGGGGGTGGGACGATTCACGTCGACCACGTGGTGGTTTCACGGCTCGGAATATTCGTGATCGAAAGCCGGTACGCGCGCGGAACGGTCTCCGGAACGTCGGCGCAGGAGCGCTGGGCGCAACGTCGCCTCGGTCGTGTGGTCCGATTTGATAACCCGGTCCACCAGGCACGCCTGAAAGTGGAGGCCCTGCAGCGACTTCTCGATTACCCGCGCTCCCGCTTTCACGCCATCGTCGCTTTCGTGGGCCAGTCGGGGTTCAAGGGCAAGATGCCACCCGACGTGGTGCCGGCCGAAAGGCTGCTCGCGTGCGTTCGCATGAGGTCCGCGCCCCTGCTGAGCGGCGAACAGGCTGATGCAGCGCTCAAGCGCATAACGGAGGCCCGCCTCAATCCGGCTGGAGCCTCTCGCGTGCCAGGTCGCATCGCGGTTCAGTTCGTGCTCCTGGTGTTGCTGCTGGGCGGGGCTTACTTCGCGTTCCGGGACGATATCGGCGCCATCGCCGAACAAATCCGGCACCGGTCGCAAGTCCGCGAGAACCCGGAAGCGTTTCACGCCGACGGTACGCCGAAATCGGAACAGGAGTTATGGGAGGATTCCCTCGCCTGCGCATATTCCCCGGATACGGGCCGTTGCGCCTGTTTCGAACCGTCCGGCGACAGGGCGGAAGTCGGCCCTGAACGCTGCCGGGAACTGGCCGAGCGCGGTTCGGTACTCAAGCAGTAGCGGAACCGGCCGGCGTTTGCCCGTGGCACGGCGCCGCGGGCAGCGGGAGATGGCCTACTCGCTCAATCGCTTCAGCATCCGGTACCAGAACTCGGTTCCTTCGTGGAATTGCCGGATAGCAATTTTTTCGTCCAGGCCGTGGGCGCGAACCGCGTCCGGCTTGATGAACCAGCCAGCCACGCCGTAAACGGGAATACCTGCATTGCGAAGGAACAGACCGTCCGTTCCGCCCGTCGACATCTCCGGGATGACCGGTACGCCGGGCCAGCTTTCGTCGACCAGCGACTCGAAGGTTTCGAGCAGCGTCGGGGGCAGGGGCGACGGCGGACTGGCTACGGATTCGTAAACGGTCTGGATGGCGACACCCGGGTCGTCGATCGCCCGCTCCAGAGCCGCCTGCACGGTTGCCGGGGAAATGCCGGGGATGATGCGGCAGTTGACAGTCGCGCTGGCATTGCGGGGCAGGGCGTTCTCAGCATGTCCGCCCTTGATTCCGGTAGCCACGCATGTGGTGTGGAGAATCGCGTTGTAAAAGGGATCTGCGGACAGTCTTCTGGCAGCCTCGGGATCTTCCGACTGCGCCACCGCCAGCATGTCGGCCGCCCGCTGACCCGAGGCGAGTTTTGCGCTGCGCTTGAGCATCATGCGGTTACCCTCGCCCAGTTCCAGCGGGAACGAGTAGTCGGCGATCCGGGTCAGTGCACGGGACAGTTCATAGATCGCATTGTCCGGCCGCGGCAGGGAGCTGTGGCCGCCGGGATTGGTCGTGGACAAGCGAAAGGTGTGATACCGCTTTTCGCTGGTCTGCACCCAGTACGCCCGAGGATTTCCGTTGTCGTCCAGTTCTCCGCCGCCGCCATCCGAGTTGAGCGCGAAATCAGCATCGATCAGCGCCTTGCCTTCCGACGCGACCCAGGCAATGACCTTCTGTTGCGTTTCCTCGTCTCCGGTCACCAGGAAGATCAGGTCACGGTTCGGTACGAAGCCCTCCCGCTTCAAACGGACGAAGTTGGCGAGGATATGCGCCACACCGGACTTGTTGTCCTGGGTGCCCCGGCCAAAGTAGTAACCGTCCTTCTTGCCGAAAGTAAACGGCGGAAAGGCCCAGGCGTCGGGGTCAGCGGTGACCACATCGATGTGTGCCATCGCCAACACTGGTCCGTGCGCTGGCGAGCCCAGGCCACGATAGCGGGCCACGAGTCCCCAGGACTCGGGGTAAGGATGAATGATCTGTACGTCCTCGGACGGAAATCCGGCACTTTCCAGGCGCGCGGCTACCGCCTGCAGCGCACGGTGCGTCTCTTCCGGCTTGTTCACGGTCGACTCGAACTCCACCAGCTCGCGCAGGATATCCTCGGCCTCCTGCTGTTCTGGGTTCAGCTGTGAGAACGGGATGCTGCCGGCCTCGTCCGCGCTTGCCGGCGCGACGCAGGCCAGGGCAGCCAGGCAGATTGAGGCGGCGGTGGCCGCCCGGCGAGCACGGGCTTTGAACGTGGGGAATCGAAGGTGTCGCATTGGTGGTTTTATCTCCATTATTCCTCGAGGTTATCGGCGTGATCGGAAAGGTATTGCCAGGCCATGGCCGCCATGGCCTTTACGCCCACATCGAAGCCGCTCTCGTCCACGTAGAAATCCGGCGTGTGGTGCGCGGCCACCTGCCTGGGGTCTTTGCCCGGCGGCATTCCGCCCAGCGAAATGTAGAAGCCGGGTACTTCCCTGGCGAAATAGGAGAAGTCCTCAGCAGCGGTAATGGGCTTCACGTGTTCCACGCCGTCCTTGCCCGCCACTTCCTCGAGGACCGGGAGCATCTCTTCAGCGAGCGCGGGATTGTTGTAGGTTACCGGGTACGAATTCGACCATGGAATGAACACTTCCACCGAGGCGCCCATCGACTTCGCCACACCGTCCGCGATCTCTTGCACGCGCCGATGAACTTCGGAGCGCATGTCCTCGTCGAGCGCCCGGATGGTGCCGATCATCTCGACTTCCTCGGGAATGATGTTCGAGCGGACGCCACCGTGGATGCTGCCGATGCTGACGATCGCGGGCTGATCCGTGATGTTCAGGTTCCGGCTCACGATGGTCTGCAGGGCATTGATGATCTGCGCCGACACCACCACGCTGTCCACTCCCATCCAGGGCGAGGCGCCGTGCGCCTGCTTGCCGTGCACCAGGATACGGAAGTCGTCCACGCTCGCGTAGCGCGGGCCGGCGCGGTAGCCGATTTTGCCGGCCTCCTGTGAGGCGCTGATGTGCAACGCGAAGGCCGCGTCGACCGGCGGATCCTGCAGCACTCCTTCTTCCACCATCAGTTCCGCGCCACCGCGCTCGCCTCTTGGGGCTCCCTCTTCGGCTGGCTGGAACACGAATTTCACGGTGCCGGGCAACTCGTCACGCAAAGCGGACAACGTGCTGGCGGCGCCCATGAGTATCGCGACGTGGGTGTCGTGCCCGCAGGCGTGCATGACCGGGACCTCTTTTCCGTTGTACTCAGCCCTGGCGACAGACCGGAAGGGCAGATCACCACGTTCCGGGACCGGCAAGGCATCCATGTCCGCGCGAAGCAGCACCACCGGCCCCGGCTTGCCGCCTTCCAGGATGCCCACCACGCCCGTATGTGCGATGCCGGTCTGGACGCGCATACCCAGCGATTCCAGGTGCTGCGCAACGATGTCGGCGGTCCGGAACTCACGGTTCGACAGTTCCGGATGCTCATGGAAATCCCGGCGCCATTCGATGACCTGGTCGTGCAGTTTGTCGCCCAGGTTGTCAATCGATTCCATGGGCACGTCGGCCCATGCTGCGACGCTAGCCGTGCCGGCAACATATAATACGGCTCGGCGGAGAAATTTTGTCGAGGGCAAATTCATTGTCATCCATTGTTCGGAACGGGTCTGCAAGGCGGACAGACTGCATCAGAATCATCCCGGTGGCAACCGCCGTGGAGCCCTGATGTTTCTCGCCAAGGAAACCATACAAAAAAAGCGTGACGGCGCCTCGCTGACGGACGAGGAGATCGGGGCCTTCGTCAATGGGGTGTTGGACCACAGTGTCTCCGATTCGCAGATCGCCGCCCTCGCGATGGCGGTCTGGTTCCGGGGCATGACCCTTCGCGAACAGATATCGATGACCCTTGCGATGCGGGACAGCGGCCAGACGCTGTCCTGGGACGACTTGCCCGGACCGGTGGTGGACAAGCATTCCACCGGCGGTGTGGGGGACCTGGTCAGCATGGTGCTTGGTCCACTTGTCGCCGCGTGTGGCGGTTACGTCCCCATGATTTCCGGTCGGGGGCTGGGCCATACCGGCGGCACGCTGGACAAGCTCGAGAGTATTCCCGGTTTCGACACGCGCCCCGACGTTCCCCGGTTCCAGCGCATGGTGAAGGAAAACGGTGTCGCTATCGTGGGGCAGACCGCCAACCTCGCCCCGGCCGATCTGAGGATTTATGCCGTGCGCGACGTGACGGCAACCGTGGGTTCCGTGCCGCTGATCGTCGCGTCGATACTTTCCAAGAAGCTGGCCGAGGGCCTCGACGCGCTCGTCATGGATATCAAATTCGGTTCCGGGGCTTTCATGGAGGACGCGGTGCGCGCACGCGGGTTGGCGCAGCAGATCAGCGGAGTGTCGCAAAGCGCCGGGCTGCCGTGCCGTGCGCTGCTTACGGATATGAATCAGCCCCTGGCCTGGTCGGCGGGCAACGCGCTGGAAGTCCTGGAGGCAATCCGATTCCTGCGCGGAGAATCCCGCAATGAACGAGTGTTCGAGGTCGTACTATCTCTGGCGGCGGAGATGCTGACGCTGGCCCGCCTGAGCCCGGGTCCCGACCGCGCTCGGGCCATGGCCACCAAAGCGCTGGAATCGGGACAGGCCGCGGAACGGTTCGAGTGCATGGTCCGGGCGCAGGGGGGTCCTGCCGGCCTGTTGGACAACGCGGAATCGATTCTGCCCGGAGCACCGGTGGTCCGCCCGGTTTTCGGGGAACGAGAAGGCTTCGTGACGACGATCGATACGAAGTCAATCGGATCGGCGGTGGTAGTGCTTGGCGGCGGGCGACGCCGTGCAGAGGATGCCGTGGACCCGGCAGTCGGCCTGTCGTCGATCGCTGAAATGGGTTGCCAGGTCGGGGGGGCTGCGGAGACTGGCGAGCCCCTTGCCGTCATTCATGCGCGTGACAAGTTGGACTGGGAGCGCGCCGCGCGAATGGTCCGCGCCGCGGTGACGCTGGGACCGGAGCCTGTAGAGACCCTGCCGCCCGTCCTCGAAGTCGTGAGTGGAGAGAACACCAATGCAAATTGATGGAGATACGTTAATGAATCTGAAATCCGCTGCTCGGGAGGCCGCGAAACGGTCCTATTCGCCTTACAGCCATTTTCCGGTAGGGGCGGCGTTGCTGGCGCCTGACGGCTCCGTTCACGCAGGTTGCAATGTGGAGAACGCATCCCTTGGACTCACCCAGTGCGCCGAGAGGACCGCGCTGGCCGCCGCCGTCGCGGCCGGTGTCGAACCGCAGACCGGCCCACTGATGCTGATTTACACGCCGGGTAACCGCGCCTTCGCCCCTTGTGGCGCCTGCAGGCAGGTCATGCACGAATTGATGTCCAGCGCAGCCGGCGTCGTTTCCTGTTGCGACGGTGAAGAGGTACTGCGTTGGGGCGTTGATGAACTGCTGCCGCAAGCGTTCACGTCGTCCTCGTTCGAAGCTGCCGGGGAGATGCAGGAATGAGGGGCGGTTGCGCCCGGCCCGTCGGTTCCCCGGCGGTTTGGCCAACCCGGCAGCCACCGGTTCGGTCCGGTCGGCGATTCGGCCAGCTTTCAGACTTGAGCGGATGGTCCCACGCATTACTGTGCGCGCTCCTGGTCCTGGTCGCCGCCCCGGCCAGCGGAACCGACGTTGGACCCGCCGTCCAGGCGACCCGGCAAGCCCTCGAAAGAGTCGATGCGTGGAACGGCCGGCTGGCGGCGGTCGTCGCGGTTAATCCGAGCGCCGGGGAAGAAGCCGCGCGCCTTGACAGGGAGCGCGCCGCCGGGCAGGTCCGCGGCCCGCTACACGGCGTCCCCGTGTTGATCAAGGACAACATCGAAACCCGCGAGCAACCCACTACCGCCGGTTCGCTCGCCCTGGCGGACAACCGCACGGGACGTGACTCGGCGGTCGCCGAGCGTCTGCGTGAGAACGGACTGGTGATCCTCGGCAAGGCCAACCTCAGCGAGTGGGCCAACTTTCGCTCGGAGCGCTCCTCGAGTGGTTGGAGCGCGGTTGGCGGTCAGGCCCGAAATCCTTACGACACGCTACGCTCCCCCTGCGGATCGAGTTCGGGCTCAGCCGTTGCGGTCGCCGCCGGCATGGTGCCCCTGGCGGTCGGCACGGAAACCAACGGCTCCGTCGTGTGTCCGGCCTCAGTGAACGGCATTGTCGGTATCAAGCCAACCGTGGGGCTGGTCAGTCGCCGCGGTGTCGTTCCGATCTCGCACAGCCAGGACACCCCCGGACCGCTGGCAACGAACGTCAGGGATGCCGCCTGGCTGCTCAATGCGATGGCCGGCCCCGACCCGGAGGATCCTACCGGTCGGGTGCCCGCGGGCGTCTTCGAGCGTGACTATTCCCGGTCGCTCAAAGCGGACGGGTTGCGCGGCAAGCGCGTGGGCGTCGTGCGTTCACTGGCAGGCTTTCACGAAGGCGTCGATGAGAATCTCGATCGTGCAGTCGACGATCTCGCTGCAGCCGGCGCCGAAGTGGTCGACAACCTGGCGTTTCCCGAAGAGCCGGAAGGTTTCGAAGACGCGGCATACGACCTCCTGCTGATGGAGTTCAAGCATGACCTGAATACGTATCTTGCCGGGGTTCCGAAACCGGCCGGCGATATGACACTGCAGTCCCTCATCGAATTCAACCGCCGGCATGCCGATCAGGAAATGAGGTGGTTCCGACAGGAGATCTTCGTCAAGGCCCAGGCCGCGGACACGCTCGAATCCGACCACTATCGACAAACCCTGGAGAGCGTGCAGGCCTTTAGCCGTGGGGCCATTGACAGTCTGCTCGAAGAACACAAGCTGGATCTGTTGGTGGCGCCGACGGATGCGCCCGCCTGGTCGATCGACCTGATCGATGGCGACCGTTTTCTTGGCGGAAGCAGTTCAATGCCGGCCCGCGCAGGCTACCCGCACATCACGGTGCCGATGGGGTTCGTACACGGTTTACCGGTCGGGCTCTCGTTTTTTTCCACCGCCTGGTCCGAGCCGGAGTTGATCGAGGCGGCGTATGGCTATGAACAGGCGACCGGTCGGGCGCGCCCGCCCCAGGGCTTCGGCGACTGGCGGCCCGCCGTTTCAGAATAGGCCGGGAACGAGGATTTTCCTGTCCGGCGGATACCCGCTGAAGTGATTGCGATACCAGCGGTGGTTCGCCACGGCCCGTGGTGCGAGGTTACAGAAGGTGAACAGGGCGAAGGCGAGACCTGCCAGCGACCAGGTCATCACGGCCCAGCCGGACCACTGGATGATCTCGCCCAGGTAGTTCGGCGAGCCGACCCAGCGGAACAGCCCGCCCTGCGGAATGCCGTATCCGACCGGGTTTTGCCGTCTCAGGTTCCGGATCGTCAGGTCTGAGCTCACGTGGAGGGAAAATCCCGCGAGGAAAATCGTCGCGCCGGCGACGAAGTGGAGAGAGAGCAGGGGCGACGCTCGGCCACCGGCATCGACGAGCGCTTGTGCATTGTTGTAGCCGTTCAGGACATTGAAGGCGATGGCGAAAAGCACCAGCACGATAGGGAAGGGGCTCCCTGAGGGCCGCATCAGGGCGGGAAAAACGAAGGTGCGGTAAGCGTAGTGCCCAAACCAGAACAACAGCGGTACCCACGCCCCCGGCGCTTTCGCTGCCGGGCTGGTAAGCACCAGCACGCCGATTACCAGGAGGGCGGGCAGTTCCATCAGCGCCCAGGCGGCGCGGCTGGGCAGCAGCGGCCCCCAGCCGCCCCGGCCGTGCCTGCCGTATGGTGCACTGACTCGAAGCAGCGCGAATAACACCACCGGGCAGAGCGTGAACTGGATCAGCAGTGGAAGACTCATGGCTGCATGGTGCCAAGATTCGATAACATGCGCCAATGTGATGCACAGTCCGGAAAGTTCACCGCTGGCGCCGTTCGCCCCTGAGCAATCCGCCTTTCCGGATCGGCAGGGGCTCGCGCCGCACTGCTTGCCGGTCAGGCGATCTGCAGCACCTTGGCGCCGCGGATTCCCCCTGACTTGATCTCCAGCAGCGCATCGTTCGCCCGCTCCAGCGGAAACGGCTGGACGCGAGGCTCGAGTGGAATTTCCGCGCCCAGGCGCAGGCAGTCCACGACATCCTGCCGGGTGACGTTGGCGACGGTCGTCAGCGTCTTTTCCCGCCACAGGTGTCGGTCGTAGTCGAGGCTCTTCAGCACATCCTGGTCGCCTGCTTCCTTGCGGATTGCGTTGATCACCAGTCGTCCGCCGGGGACGAGCCGCTCCATCGCGGACAGCACGGGGAGCCAGGCCGGCGTGGTATCGATGATGGCGTCGAGACCGCGGTCGGGCGTGTCGGTCGTATCGCCGGCCCATACCGCACCGAGTTCCAGGGCGAAGCCCCGCTCGCGGTCGCTTCTGGCGAACACGTATATGGGCGACGCCGGATACAGGTGTTGGGCCATCTGCAGTACGAGGTGGCCCGACGCGCCGAATCCCGTCAGGCCCAGGGCCTCGCCATCTTCCAGCCGGCACAGGCGCAACGCCCGGCAGCCGACGGCTCCGGCGCACAGCAGCGGCGTGGCCTGAAGATCGTCGATGCTCGCCGGAATCTCATACGCGAACGCTTCCGGGACGACCATGTATTCCGCGTACCCGCCCGGCGCATCGCGGCCCGTTGCGCGAAAATCGGGGCACAGGTTTTCCAGACCGCTCTGGCACCAGTGGCATTCGCCGCAGGCGGAATGGATCCAGGCGATGCCCACGCGCTTGCCGGACAGGTCCAGCCGGCAGTCTTCGCCTTCGAGCACGACCGTGCCGACGACCTGGTGTCCGGGCGTCATGGGAAGCGACGGTGGCGGCGTTCGGCCCTCGATCTCGTCCAGTTCCGTGTGGCAGACACCACACGCGTGCACGCGCACCAGAACCTCGCCCGGGTCGGGCACCGGCGTTTCGATCTCATCGAAGCGTAGCGGTGGATGGTCTCCGTCCACGGGCCCGAGCCGGTGCATGCGCATAGCCTTCATCCGGCGCGGAATGCTTGAATTGGTCATTTTTGAGGCCATCATCTTAAGCATAGCGTGTGCACATTTCCGACACCATTGACGCGGGTCATCGTATCCTGCGTCCCTTGGACTAAAATGAAAAGTGCACGAATCATCGCCGCGAAACACCGGCGAGGGCCACCCGTGGAGAACGAAATGTCCGGATACAAGAAAATTGCTGTCGCCATCGATCTGAGCAGTGAATCCACCTCCATCATGAAACGTGCAGCCGCCGTGGCCGCTCCGGATAGCGAGATACACATGATCTACGTCCAGGAACCCATGGACTCGGTCTATATGGGCGTCGTGCCGTACGGACCCGTATTCGTGGGTATGGACGAAGTCGAAGAAAACCTCCGCTCGGAGTTGAAGGGCAAGCTGGACGGCATAGCGGAAAAATTTAATGTGCCGGAGTCGGCGCGCCATTTCCTCAACGGCACGCCCGCCCGCGAAATTCGGCGCTTTGCCGAAGAAAACGACATGGATCTGATCGTGCTGGGCACGCACGGTCAGAAAGGCGTGCAACTGCTACTGGGCGCCACCGCCAATTCGGTGCTGCACGGCTCCAGTTGCGACGTACTCGCAGTGCGCGTCTACGAGGCTGCCTGATTCGGGAGAATCCCGTGCCGGTCTGATTGACGGCCGGTGCCTGCCTGTGAAAAGCTGAGCCACCGTCCCCGTCGCAGGGAGCGGGGATCCGTTTTCGCAATGCTGGGGGGTGCCGCCCGATGGCGCAACGCGTTTGGCTTGCTGTGTTCGTTCTTGTGCTGGCCTGGTCGGCATGGAATCCCCATGACTATCCCACGTGGTGGCTGGAAGTAGCGCCGGCGCTGATTGCCCTGGCCGTGCTGGGGGCCACGCGCAAGCTTTTCCCTCTGACGCCGCTGGCCTATTGGCTCATTCTGTTGCATTCGGTCATCCTGATGATCGGCGGTCACTACACCTACGCCGAAGTGCCGATGGGCGATTGGGTGATGGGGTGGACCGGCGGTACGCGCAACAACTACGACAAGATTGGCCATCTCGCCCAGGGGTTCATCCCGGCCCTCGTCATTCGGGAGGTACTGATTCGGAACCGCGTGCTCGCTCGTAAGGGCTGGCTGGCGCTTTTCGTGATCAGCCTGTGCCTGGCGATCAGCGCGCTTTACGAGTTGATCGAGTGGTGGGTGGCTTTGCTCAGCGGGGAGGCGGCGGACGCGTTCCTGGGCACCCAGGGATATGTCTGGGACACGCAGTCCGACATGTTCTGGGCCCTGTCCGGCGCGGTGCTGTCGCTGGTGCTGCTTAGCGGCTGGCATGATCGGCAGATTGCGCGTCTGCAACGCGCCTGACACGCCCGCCGGGTGTATTGGCGATGCTTGATCCTGAATGTTTCGAATACCGGCGGGAGTTTCTGCCGCGGACGGAAGCCGATGTGCTGTTGGATTCTCTCTGGCGCGAGGTTAGCTGGAGCCAACAGGAAATCACGCTGTTCAACCGGCGGGTGCTGCAGCCGCGGCTGACCGCCTGGTACGGGGATCCCGGCACGAGCTACAGCTACAGCGGCATTACCCTCGATCCCTTACCGTGGTTGTCCCGGATTTCGGAATTGCGATCTCGGCTGGAGCGGGCCAGCGGCCGCCGCTTCAACGCCGTGCTGGTCAACGCCTATCGGGATGGTAGCGACAGCATGGGATGGCACAGCGACGACGAGCCCGAACTCGGACCGGCGCCGTTTATCGCCTCCGTAAGTCTCGGGGCGGAACGTCGCCTGTTGATCAGAAGGCGACCCGGGCGCGGCCGGCGGCCCGGACCATCCATGCCGCTGATCCTGGAGCACGGCAGCGTGCTGTTCATGAAGGGGCCGAGCCAGCGGTTGTACCAGCACGCGCTCCCCAAGACCGCGCGTACAAGCGCCCTGCGCATCAATCTCACATTTCGCCTGATAAGACGCGACGACTAGCGCTGTTCGGGCTAGGCGGAGGTCTGGCGAATCGCACCCTCGTGCACGGTCGGCTCTTTCGTGCCACTGTGGAAGCGTGTGATCCTGGCCAGGATGCCGGCACTGTCCAGGCCCGCCAGGTGCAGACATTCCTCGCGCGTCGCATGCTGCAGGAAGGTGTCCTCGAGGCCGATGTTGAGCACGGCGCAGCGCATTCCGTCTGCGGCGAGCACTTCGTTGACGCCGCTGCCGGCGCCGCCGGCGATGGCGTTTTCCTCGACCGTGACTAGGCAATCGTGGCGTTTGGCCGCATCGAGGATCGCCTCTGTATCCAGGGGTTTGACGAAGCGCATATCGATCAGCGTAGCGCCCAATCGCTCAGCCACCGACCGGCTCGGTTCCACCATGCTGCCGAATGCCAGGATGGCAATCTCGTTGCCGCTGCGCAGGGTACGCGACCTGCCAATCGGAAGTCTGGTCATCTCGGCTTCGCAGCGTACGCCGGGGCCTCGGCCCCTCGGGTAACGTACGGCGGCCGGGCCTTCGTAGCGAAAACCCGTGTACAGCATCTGCCGGCACTCGTTTTCGTCCGATGGCGCCATGATCACCATGTTCGGAATGCAGCGCAGAAAGCTCAGGTCAAAGCTTCCGGCGTGGGTGGGCCCGTCGGGGCCGACCAGCCCGGCGCGGTCGATCGCAAACAGCACCGGCAGGTTTTGCAGGGCCACGTCGTGGATGACCTGGTCGTAGGCCCGCTGCAGGAAGGTGCTGTAAATCGCCACAACAGGGTGTGTTCCTTCGCAGGCCATGCCGGCCCCCAGGGTTACGCTGTGTTGTTCCGCGATGCCGACGTCGAAGAACCGGTCGGGGAATCGTTGGTGGAACTCGACCATGCCGGAACCTTCACGCATCGCCGGCGTAATCGCGAGCAGCGAGTCGTCCCGCTCGGCCATATCGCACAGCCAGTGGCCGAAGATTTCCGTATAGGTAGGCCTGGAGGCGCTCGCAGGTGTGGCGGGGACCACGCCCTTTTCGGGGTCGAAGGGGCCGACGGCATGGTACTTGACGGGATCCTTCTCCGCCGGTTCGTACCCCTTGCCTTTCTCCGTGATGATGTGAAGCAGGTTGGGGCCCTCGATTTCGCGCACGGTGCGTATGGTGCGGATCAGCGTGGGCAGGTCATGGCCGTCGATGGGTCCGAGGTAGTTGAAGCCCAACTCCTCGAATAGGGTGCTGGGCATGACCATGCCCTTGATGTGTTCTTCCCAGCGGCTCATGAAACGCCAGGTGCGGGAGTCCCGCTGCATCAGGCTCTTGCCGCGCTCGCGAATGTGCGTCACGGTGGGGCCGCTCATCAGGCGCCCGAGCATCTTGGTCAGCGCCCCGACGTTAGGCGAAATCGACATCTGGTTTTCGTTCAGGATCACCAGCAGATTGGGGTCGAGATCGCCGGCGTGATTGAGTGCCTCGTAGGCCATGCCGGCCGTCATTCCTCCGTCGCCTATGACCGCAACGCACCTGCGGTTCTCGCCTTTGAAAGAGGAGGCGAGCGCCATGCCGAGCGCCGCGCTGATGGAAGTGGACGAATGGCCTGTTCCGAACGTGTCGTATTCACTCTCGTCGCGCTTCGGGAACGGCGCCAGGCCCTGTTTCCGCTTGATGGTCGTGATCCTGCCGGCTCTCTGGCAGAGAATCTTGTGCGGATAGGCCTGGTGCCCGACATCCCAGACGATGCGGTCCTGGGGGGTATCGTAAAGGTAGTGCAGCGCGACCGTCAGCTCCACGCAACCGAGGCCCGCGCCAAAGTGTCCGCCGCACTCCGCGACCGAGGCGATCAGGTATCGGCGCAACTCGTCGGCCAGCTCTGGCAGCGACTCTTCTTCGAGTTTGCGTAGGTCTGCCGGGGAATCGACGCTGCTGAGCAGGGGATACAGCGAATTGTTCATCCGGGTATTTTAACCGGGCAGCCGCACGGGCGCTATCTGTCCCTGCTGATCACGTAGTCTGCGAGCCACGCCAGCACCGTGGTGTCCAGGCGCACCCGCGCCAGCCGACCGACTGCGTCGTCCCTCAATCTGCGTGCTTCTTCCCGGGACGCCTGCAATCCCAGCGTGGAAGGAAACGTTGGTTTGTCCAGGGCCGCGTCGGCCTGCGTGCTCTTGCCCGTCAACTCGCTGTCCCCGGTCACGTCGAGTATGTCGTCATGGACCTGGAACGCGAGCCCCATGCTGGAAGCATAGGCATCGAGATGGTCCAGGGTTTCTCCGTCGACGTCTGCCAGTAAACAGGGCATGCGAACCGACGCACGTATCAGGGCCCCTGTTTTGAGACGGTGCATTGTCTTCAGTTCCGCTTCGTCGATGCGACGGCCCACGGCGCCGAGGTCAAGCGCCTGGCCGCCCGCCATCCCGGTCGAACCGCAGGCTCTGGCCAGTTCGTTGACTACCAGCAGGCTGCTTGGCGAGGAGGGTGACAGGGCACTCGAGAGAATCTCGAACGCCAGCGCCTGGAGGGCATCGCCCGCCAGAATGGCTGTCGCCTCGTCAAAAGCCTGGTGGCAGGTCGGCCGACCGCGCCTCAGGTCATCGTCATCCATGGCCGGCAGGTCGTCGTGGATCAGCGAATAGGAGTGGATGATCTCGATGGCTGCGGCGACCGGATCGAGGCTCGATTCAGGCAACCCAAGGGTTTGCCCCGTCGCATAGACGAGCACGGGTCTGAAGCGTTTGCCCCCCGCCAGCGCGGAATACCGCATCGCCCGGTGTAGCAGTTCGGGTTCCGAATTTTGCGGCGGCAGCAGTGCCTCCAGCACATTTTCGAACCGGGTCTGCCACCGGGCGATCAGCGCAGCGTTGTCAGTCACTGTCTTCAAGCGGGGCGGCCGAGGATTCGTCCTCGACATTCAGCAGTTGCTCCACGGTCTGTTGCGCCTGATCCAGCACATTCTGGCAGTGGCGGGTCAGTTCGACGCCGCGCTTGAACTGCTTGAGCGACTGATCCAGGTTGAGCTCTCCCGACTCCAGCTGTTCGACCAGCGCCTCGAGTTCCTCGAGTGCCTTCTCAAAGTCGGGTAATTCTTCGGTATCTTGCTTCATCACGTTCGGCCTCAGTGGGACGAAGGACACTAACCCAGCCGCATTAACCGGTCAACTGTCCAGCCTGCAGTCCGTTCGAAGCCGCACCAGCACCGGGTCGGAGGGCTCCCAGCGGTATTCCAGGCCCTTCTCCGCAAGCCATTGACGCAAGCGGTGACTCACCACCCAATCGCCGAGCGCGACGGGTTCACCGTCCCACTCGAGCACCGGTATTCCGGCGCGCAACCAGGGTGGTATCGAGGCGGCCTGAAAGAAGTGCTTGATCTTCCGGCTTGGGCCATGTGGCACGCTGCGAATCCGGTCTCCCGACTTGCGGGCCCGAGCGACCCAGCCGCCCGGCAGCGATGCCGGCTCGCCCCGAAGTACCAGCCGGCCTGAGTCCGGTCCGAGATCAATTGTCATGCCGGTGGTCCACTTGCGTTCGGGGCATGCCATGAACGGCTTGCGTCGATGCAGCCAGAGTTCGTGCCGGTACAGCTTGATCATCCAGTCCTCCCACTGGACTTCAGCACTGCTTTGCGGGTCAGCGGCCGCCAGCTGCGACAGGAATTCTCGCAGTCGGGCTTCCGGCAAAGCGGGAACCTCGTGCCGACGGAGCCATTGACGGAGAATCAGCGTCTGCATTTCCGTATCCAGCTCCAGTAGCTGGAGCAGGGGCATCTTCATGCCGTCCCGGATCAGTTCTCCGGACTGGTGTTCGATAAACATCGCCATTGCGGCGGCAGTGATCCGGGCATTTCGAGCCGTGCGCGAAAGGCGTCGCACCAGGCCGGGCCAGCGCCGTTCGAGGAGAGGAAACAGTTCCTGGCGGACGTAGTTGCGATCGAACGAGAGATCTTCGTTGGATGGGTCCGTCAGCCAGCCTATACCACGGGACTCCAGGAAGCCGGTCAACTGGCGCCGCTGCAGATCCAACAGAGGCCTGGCGACCCAACCGAGCTCGAGGTTGCGCAACACCGGGATGCCCGCCAAGCCTTCGATGCCGCTGCCGCGCATCAGGTTCAGGAAAAGCGTCTCCGACTGGTCCTCCGCATGGTGGGCAGTGAGGTACATTTCGTTTTCGCCCAGAATACTGGCCACCGCCCGGTAGCGGCAGTTCCGCGCCTCCTCTTCCGCGCTGGTTCTGCCCTCTGTAGTGATCTCCAGCTGCTCTGCATGATAGGGAATGTCCCGCTCGCGGCAGAACCGGCGGCAGTGTTCCCGCCAGGCGTCCGCCTCGCGCTGCAGGCCGTGGTGAAAGTGGAGGGCGTATATGGGAGCCACCAGTCTGTCGCGGCACTCGTGCAGCGCCTGCAACAGGGCGGTGGAATCCGCTCCGCCGCTGAAGCCCACCCAGTAGCGGGTGGGTGAAGGCAGGCGGGCCAGGCTCGCCAGAAGCCACTCGCTGGTAAATGTTTCGCCGGCAGATCCCACCCCGGTCGGTTCGGTCAGGCCTGGAATTCGCCGTAGGAGAGGAGGCGCTCGTACCTCGTTTCGAGCAAGGTGTCGACCGGTAGCTGCTCCAGTTCCTGCAGTTGGTTGTCAACGCAGTCCGCGATCCGTTCCCCGACTTCTCCCGGTTCCTTGTGGGCGCCCCCCAGCGGTTCCGGGATCACCTCGTCGACGAGGCCTAGCTGCTTGAGACGGTCCGACGTGATGCCCAGGGCCGTCGCGGCTTCTTCCGCATTGCCTGCGTCCTTCCAAAGGATCGATGCACACCCTTCGGGTGAGATCACCGAGTAGGTGCTGTATTCGAGCATATTCACGCGGTCGCCCACGCCGATGGCCAGGGCTCCGCCCGAGCCGCCTTCGCCTATGACCGTGCACACGATGGGCACCGGCAATCTGGACATGACCGCGAGATTGCGCGCAATGGCTTCAGACTGCCCGCGTTCTTCTGCTCCGACCCCGGGGTAGGCGCCCGGCGTATCGATGAAGGTCACCAGGGGCAGGCGGAATCGGGCCGCCATGTTCATGAGACGCAGCGCTTTCCGATAGCCTTCCGGACGCGGCATGCCGAAGTTGCGGAAGACCTTGGCTTTCGTATCGCGTCCTTTCTGCTGCCCGATGAAGACGATCGCGCGATCCCGAAAACGGGCGAGGCCCCCGACGATGGCATGGTCGTCCGCGTAAGCCCGGTCGCCGTGCAGTTCGTGGAATTCGTCAAAGATGAGATCCACGTAGTCGAGCGTGTACGGACGCAGGGGGTGGCGGCTCAGTTGGGATACCTGCCACGGCGTTAGATCCTTGAAAATGCTCTTGATCTTCTGCCGCATCTTCGCCTGCAACCGCTGGATCTCTTCGTCCAGGTTGATGGCGTTGTCCGTGCCGACGTTCTTCAGTTCGTCGATCTTGGCCTGCAGTTCGGCGATGGGCTGTTCGAAGTCGAGATAGTTGGAATTCATTGAGCCACCCGTTGGTTCGGTCCCGCATTATAACGTGATCGCCCGGCGCGTCGGCAGGGCGCGTCCTCACGGCAGTAAGGGGAGTCCCGATTGCGCCCGGCGTGGCACCCGGTCGAGGCGCCAGTTGTCGAGTGCCCAGTGCAGCAGGTCTTGCAGACCCAGCCCGGCGGGGCAGGGCTGGCCGAGGAAGCCCAGGGCCACGGTCAACGCCACAGCCGGCTTCCGCGTCGCCAACGGATCGGACCCAAGCCGCTTGCTGAGCTTGCGGCCCTTAGCGTCGACTGCAACGGGGTGATGGGCGTAAACCGGCGTAGGCAGCGCCAGGGATTGCTGCAGATGGATCTGGCGGCAGGTTGAATCGAGCAGGTCTGCGCCACGCACCACTTCCGAGACCGCCTGGTAGGCGTCATCGACGACGACAGCCAGCTGATAGGCCGGCAGGTCATCGGCGCGCCAGATGACGAAATCACCGCAGGTTTCGCTCAGTGATTCACGGATGGGTCCCTGGATCAGGTCGGTGAAGCCGACCGCGGTGTCGTCAACGCGCAGCCGCACGGCACGGGGCTCCTTTCCAGGCGGCAGCCCGTCGCGGCAGGTGCCAGGATAGATTCCGGAGCGCGGGAGGTCGGCCCGGCTGCAACCGCACCAGAAGGCCTTTCCCTCCGCCAACAAGCGGTCTCGGGCGTCGATATAGGCGTGGGTTCGTGTGCTCTGATAAAGGACCTGGCCGTCGTGACGAAGGCCGAACCGGCCCAGGTCTTCCAGGATCCGGTCTGCACTGCCGGGAATTTCGCGCGGAGGGTCGATGTCCTCCATGCGGACCAGCCAGCCGCCTCCTCGCGAACGGGCCTGGAAACAGCTGGCAACGGCCGCAACCAGGGATCCGAAGTGAAGGTCACCCGTGGGCGAGGGTGCAAAGCGCCCGATAATGCGTGTTCCCGCCGGGTTCCGATCCATGGCGGGGAGGGTACCGCCGAAATCGTTACTGCGCCAGAACCTGCGTGGACTCCTTCAGAAACGCGCCCGAGATCAATTTGACGCCGCACTGCCAGAGCACGGCGAGGCTGGAGGTGTCCGCAACCTCTTCGGCGATAACGGCTACCTTGTTGGCTTCGGCGGCTTCCACGATCTTGGCGATGAGTTCCTGGCTTTTCGTGTTCGAAGTCAGGTCGCGCGTCAGTGCCGGGTGTAGCTTGATGAAGGAAGCATCCAGGTGCGGCAGCAGTTGCCTGGCTTTGCGTTCGTCATCGACGTGTGAAACCGTGAGCTCGCAGCCAAGCGGCTTCAGTTCCTTCATCAGGCGCTGCGCCGGGCGCAGGTTGCTCTGGGCGGCCTGCGCCGAAATCTGCAGCACCAGCTGCCGGCCTTCCACGCAGCACGATTTCATCTGCTCGCTCAGCCAGCCGGGAAACGCGTAGTCGAGCAAGGAGTTGCTGCTGAGGCTGACCAGATGTCGGCCGTCGCTTTCCACCATGGTTTTCAGGATACCGGGAATAACCGCCCGGTCGATGGCGCCCGCGAGATCGTTCTCCTCGGCAGTCTCCAGGTATTCCGACGGCGGGTAGTCGTTGCTGTCGCTGCTCAAGTAGGTCAGGTTTTCGTGGAGTTGTTCGCCTTCGCCGTCGAGATCCACTATGGACTGCTGCACGGAATAGAATCCGCGATCGGACAGGGCGTGCCGAATCCGGTCGATCCATATCTGGTCGCCATCCACGGAGCTCACAGCGGTCAGCTTCGGCCGGTAGACGACCAGTTGATCTCCGGCCTCCGCTGCTTCGGCTTGCGCCTTGCGGGCATGGGAGATGATCTCTCCCGAGTTGACCCCCATTCGGTTGAAATTGCTGAGCCCGATGCTGCACGAAGCGGACATGGCCCGGTCGTCGATCTCTACGATGTGCGAGCGGTAGGTGCCGATAATCTTCTCGGCGAGTTGTTCGAGTTCGGACGTCGTCGCGCGCTGTGCCAACACTGCCAGACCGCGGTCGCTGATTCGTGCGGGAAGGTCACCTTCCTGCAGGCAGGTGCGAACCACCGAGGCGAGATCCGTGATAAACGCGTCGAGCGCATCCGCGCTGAGTTCTTCCTGCAGCCGGTCGAACCCGTCAGGCTCGATGTACAGTATGGCAGCCGTTCCGTTGCCCCCGGCGGCCGTGATACACACCTCGACCTCTTCGAGGAAAGCGCGCCGGTTGTGCAGTTGGGTGACGGGGTCCAGCATGCGCACGCGTTCGAGTTCGGCCGCCAGTTCGTTGGCGGCGTCCTTGCGTTGCATCATCATCTGGATACATTCTTCTCCGTCGAATCGGGCAGGGGAGAACACCAGGGAGGCTTCGAACTCTGTGCCGTCCGGCCGGCGGACGCTCACGGGCAAGGCGTCGGCGGGGAAAGACCCCTTGGAAAAGCCCCTGAACAGGGCTTTCAGGTCCTGGTTCGGCGCCTCCAGGATTTCCAGCAGCGAGAGCCCCGCGACATCATCGGCTGACTTGACGTGCAGGGCTTCGAGATAGGCGCGATTGGCGTACACATGCAGCCCCTCGTGCACGTAGGCAATCGCGTCGCGCGAACTGTCCAGCAAAAGGTTGTAGCGGTGCTCCAATTCTTCGAGGTAGCTCTGCCGAAGTTCGTAATCGCGCTCGCTCTCACCGCTCTTGACGAGTCGTTCGACGGCACGGGTCAGAAGGCTTTCGTCTTCGGAGTTGATCACGACGCAAGCGGTCTTGGAGAGATACCGCACCATCTTCTCCGGATCCTTCAGGTCGGTGAACAGCGCGACCGGCACACTGAAGGCGGCGGCCAGCTCACTCACCTCTTCGAGTGGCGCGTCCGTTTCGTCGGGGTCGGCATAGAGGATCAGGACCGGAAGATCAGCATCCAGGGCACGCTTGATCTCCACGCTGGTAGCGGCGTGAAATACATGAATTTTGATTCCGGAATTGCGAAGCAGGGAATTGATGTGCTCAGCACATTCGGGCGATCGATCCGTGACTAACAGACTGACGCTATGCATCCGTAATTGGCCTCCATGCCCCTTACTGGTCCCCAGTTTTTACCACATTTATCCGCTGCTAATCAATAAATTACCGCAATTACTGCAGATTAATTCAAAGATAAGCGTGGCGTCCTTGCCCTCATGATTATGGCCCATATCCGACAGGAATGACAGCGCGGCCCGCTTTGCGTGGTGTCTGCATGCGGTTCGCGCTATCATTTCCTTTGGATTCCGTGACGCCCCGTGACGCCAGCAGCGGGCGGCAACCAGTTCATTATTCTTTCTCGGAGGCCTTGATGGCGACGTACAGCACCAATGAATTCAAAGGGGGCTTGAAAATCCTGTTGGATGGAGACCCTTACAACATCGTCGAAAACGAGTTCGTCAAACCTGGCAAGGGACAGGCATTCAACCGCGTGAAAGTCAGAAACCTGAAGACCGGTAGGGTCATCGAACGGACCTTCCGGTCGGGCGAGACGGTCGAGGCGGCGGACGTATTCGAAATGGAAGTGCAATACCTCTACAACGACGGTGACATGTGGCACTTCATGCACCCGGAGACATTCGAACAGTATGCATGCAGCAAGGAGGCGATGGGCGATACAGCGCTCTGGCTGAAGGAGGAAGACACGTGCCAGATGATGCTTTACAACGGGGAACCGCTCAGCGTGACGCCACCCAATTTCACGGAGCTGAAGATCGTGGAAACGGACCCCGGGCTGCGCGGGGACACCTCCGGAGGCGGCGGCAAGCCGGCCACGCTCGAAACCGGGGCGGTCGTCCGGGTGCCCTTGTTCGTCAATAACGGCGAGGTCATTCGCGTGGATACCCGGTCCGGCGAGTACGTGTCGAGGGTGAAGGACTGATCCCGGCATGATCGGCACGCGCGAAACCGGGCGCGCGGCGCCAACGGGGGAGACCATACTGATACATGCCCGGTACCTGGTGCCGGTCAGACCCTTCGGGCAGGTGCTGGAGAACCACTCGGTCGCGCTCCGTGACGACGTCATACTGGGACTGGCGCCGCGCGAGGAAGCCGTCCGCGCCTGGCCGGGGGTCACGCCGGTGGAACTGTCCGATCACGTGCTGCTTCCCGGGCTGGTCAACGCCCACACGCATGCGCCGATGACGCTGCTGCGCGGGTTCGCCGACGACATGGAACTCAACGTCTGGTTGCGGGAGCATATCTGGCCGGCCGAAAAGCAGTTCGTCGGGCCGGAATTCGTCCGGGACGGAACGCGCCTGGCGATCGCCGAGATGTTCCGTTCCGGCACGACCTGTTTCAACGACATGTACTTTTTTCCCGACGCCACCATTGCTGCCTGCCGCGCGGCGGGCATGAGGGTAAGCGTCGGGATCACGGTCATAGAGATCGAGAGCGCCTGGGCCCGGGATGTCGATGACTACATCGAAAAGGGCCTGGCGCTGCACGAGCAGCATGCCGAGGACCCCCTGGTCAGTTTCACTTTTTCGCCGCACGCGCCCTACACCGTGTCGGATCAGACTCTGGGGCGGATCTCGGAACTCTCAGAAAGCCTTTCCGTACCGGTGCACATGCACCTGCTGGAGACGGAGTGGGAAATCAAGCAATCGTTTCAGCAACACGGGTTGCATCCCATCAGCCGGCTCGAACGGCAGGGTTTGCTGAACCCGCGTCTTCACGCCGTGCACATGACACAACTGTCGGCCTCCGACATCGACAAGTTCGCCGAGTCCGGCGCGCACGTGATCCACTGTCCGCAGTCCAACCTGAAACTGGCCAGTGGAATCTGTCCGTTGGCTTCGCTTTTGTCCGCCGGAATCAATGTTGCTCTGGGTACCGACGGCGCGGCCAGCAACAATGACCTCGACATGCTGTCAGAAGCGCAGACAGCCGCCCTGCTGGCCAAAGGCGTTACCGGAGACGCCAAAGTGGTTAACAGTTTCGAAGTGCTCGACATGCTCACCATAAACGGCGCCCGCGCGCTCGGACTGGACGCCCGGGTCGGCACGATCGAGCCAGGGAAACAGGCAGACCTCTGTGCCCTCGATCTCAGCGAACCCGAGACGCAGCCGCTTCACCACGTCGTATCCCAACTCGTCTATGCAGCCTCCCGCCGGCAGTTTTCCGATGTCTGGGTCGCGGGACGCAGGGTCTTGAATTCCGGCCGGCTGACGACCATTGATCTGGAAGAGACGACTTCAGCTGCGCGCACCTGGCAAGACAGGCTGGCGCGGCTCAACACGGCAAGGCCGGATGGCGCCAAGGAGGCAGCCTCGTGACGCTTCAGCCCGAACGCAACATCGACGACACCGAAAAGGACAAATTCGACTCCATCGCCTCGGGGTGGTGGGATCCTGAAGGTCCGTTTCGCCCGCTGCACGAACTCAACCCGGCCCGCCTGAAGTTCATCGCCGACCGGGCCGCCATCGACGGCGCCGACGTGCTGGACGTAGGCTGTGGTGGTGGCATTCTGGCGGAATCGTTGGCGCGCAAGGGCGGCCGGGTGACCGGGATCGACGTGGCTTCCCGGGTCCTGGCGACCGCCAAGCTGCATCTGCATGAATCCGGGCTCGAGGTCGAATACCGCGAGGTGACGGTCGAAGAACTGGCCGGGGAGTCGCCGGGACGATTCGACATCGTCACCTGCATGGAAATGCTCGAGCATGTGCCAGAGCCGATGTCCATCGCGGCGGCCGTGAGCGCCTTGCTCAAACCGGGCGGAAACGCGTTCTTCTCCACGCTGAACCGAACGCCCCTGGCCTTTGCGCTGGGCATCGTCGGCGCGGAGCACATTGCCCGGCTACTGCCGCGGGGCACCCATCGCTATGACCGCTTTATAAGACCCTCCGAGCTCAGTGCCTGGCTGCGGGCCGAAGGCCTGGCCGTCCAGGACATCACAGGACTGCACTACAACCCCGTTACGCGCAGCGTGATGCTGGGGGGGAATGTCCAGGTCAATTACCTGGTGCATGCGGTGAAGCCCGAAGAATGAACCCGGTCAAGGCCATGCTGTTCGATCTGGACGGCACGCTGCTGGATTCCGCGCCGGACCTCGTCGGATCGCTGAACTGGGTGCGTGAATCGGAGAGCCTGCCACCACTCGAGCTCAGGGAAATGAGCCGCTTCGCCTCCAAAGGTGCAGTCGGCTTGCTCAAGGCGGGAATGCCGCAGACTGACCCGGAGACGCTCGAGACCTGGCGTCGACGTTTTCTGGAGCACTACGCCGTGAACAGTTTTCGGCAATCCAGTCTGTTCCATGGCGTGCTCGAGTTGCTCGACTACCTGGATGATGCCGGTGTTCCGTGGGGTATCGTGACCAACAAGATCGAGTCCCTGACGATGCCCATTCTCGAGGCGGCCGATCTGGACGAGCGGGTCGCCTGCGTGGTTTGCGGCGATACCCTGAGGGAAAGCAAGCCGCATCCCGCCCCTGTACGTCTCGCATGCGGCATGCTGGAGGTTTCGGAAGCAACGGCGATTTTTGTCGGTGACGACATTCGCGATATTGAAGCGGGCAGGGCGGCCGGCACGCAGACCGCCGCCGTGTATTACGGCTACGGTTCGTACGAGTTCGATGAAGAGTTCGTGCGCGGCAGTTTTCCCGTCCATCACCCGGCCGACCTGACCCAGTTGGTTCGATGAGCCCTGTGGAGAGCCGGTACGGACCGCACGTCGCCGTCGCGGACGGGCTTCACGCGGCGCCGGGAACCGAAGCCGGGCAGGTTGCCCGCGGATGACCGCGCAGGCGGAAAATGCGGCAAATCCGACTCTGTTCTGCCGCGAGCAGGTTGCCCGGACCAATCGCCAGTTTCCGGTTACGCGCCTTTTTGCGTCAACCGGGGCCGCGGAACGCCTGCTTCCTCTCTACGCCCTGTTCTCGGCGCTCGACCAGATCTGTTCCGATATCCAGGAAGAGCAGGTTGCGTTCAGCAAACTGCATTGGTGGCGCGAGGAGTGCGTGGTCAGAGAGCCGGCCGCGAGCCATCACCCGATCCTGCGGGAACTGCGTCGAACGGGCGCCATGTCATCGGTGCGCAAGGATGATATTGCTTCGCTCCTGGCCGGCGCCGCCATTCGCCTGGAGCGGAAGCCTCCCGCCGATCTCGACCAGTTGAGGCAGCTTTGCGAGGCCTGCGCCAGGCCGATGGCAACGCTCGAGGCGTCGATCACCGCCCCCGAAACGGACGGCGACGAAGCGTTCGAGACAGTTCCGGTCTCCCGCCTCTTGGTGCAGATGTTTCGCGAAGGCTCCGGCGCGGTGGAAGACGGGTTCTGGTGGTTGCCGCTCAACCTGTTGGCCAGGCACGGCGTGAGCCGCCGCGAGATTACCGGAAAGACCGCTTCACCGGCGGCGCGGCGACTGGTCGCGGAGGTCCTGGAGGCAGCGGAAGAATGGTCAGGCGAGGCGGCCCACGCGGCGCGTTCGACCCCTATCGCTTCCGCGCGTCACATGTGGGTAGCGGAGGCCGTCAGCGCTCACAAACTGAGGACGCTCAAGTCGCTTGAACCGGCGGCATTCCGATCCGGACTCGACAGGTTGGGAATGGGAGATGCATTCGCGGCCTGGCGCGCCGCCCGCCGTTTCAATCGTCGCTGATCACGTCGGGACCCTTGCCGGCGGTTTTCTCATAAACACCTTTCCCCGACTTGCGGTACTGGGTGAATCCGTGTTGCTCGAGGTTCGAGGGGGCCAGCGAAGGGCCGCTGCCCCCGATGTTCGGCGCCGACAGCCTGCGGCGCACGGGCGCGCCGCAGTGCGGACACTGCGTGATTTCGGGATCACTGCCCTTTTGCAGTTTCTCGAACCCCTCCAAACAGTAGTCGCAATGGCTTGAACCGCTGGCCTCGTACTCGAATATGGGCATGTCGCTTCTTTTTGGCGCGAAGGAAATGGTGTTTGGGATTGTACCCCCAAAAACGGTAAACTTCCGCGGCGTCCGGGCCAAGGGGCGCCTGGACCAGCCAGGGCGGGGATAGCGCTTGACGCGAAAAATACGATGCTTTTCAAAACTGGCCGAATGACCCCAAATGTTGCCAGGAATTCAATGACCTTCGAAGAACGCCAGACCCGACAGGTGGAATATGCGTGCTAACAAGACCATCATCCTGACCGGTGCGGCCGGTTCCCTCGGATCCACGCTCGCGCGGGCGTGCGCGGCCAACCAATGGAACGTCGTTCTGGTGGATGTCAATCAGCGCGCGCTGGAACGAGTCTATGACGAAATCGTCGAACAGGGAGCACTCGAGCCAATCCTGCACCCGCTCGACCTGGCGACTGCGGGCACCGAGCAGTTCGAGACCATGGTGGCAGCCGTCGCAAGCGAGTTTGGGGGACTGGACGCGCTGGTGCATTGTGCTGCCCGGTTCGAGGCGCTGATGCCTTCCGACCACATCGCACCTCCGGAGTGGCTGTTGTCCCTGCAGGTCAACCTGAACGCTGCATGGCTGCTGAGTGTTACCTGCCTGGATCTGCTTCGGAAGTCCGAGCGCGGGCGCCTCTATTTTCTGTTGGACAACCTGGAACGTGTCGGAAGCGCCTTCTGGGGGCCTTATGGCGTAAGCAAGCATGCACTGCGAAGCCTCGTGGGGCAGCTTTCCGTGGAACTCAAGAAAACAAGCGTTCAGGTCCTTGGAATCAATCCTGGCCCGTTCCAGTCACCCCTCCGATCCCGCGCATACGTGGCTGAGAAATTCTCCGACCAACCGCCGCCCGCGGCGGCAGCGGACCGGATCATGAATTACCTGGAGGGCAGGGCGGAACCGTCAGGTTGTTTCGTGGATTTCGAGCGGGATAGCGCATCCGCCTGAGTCTGGCGCCCCCATTCAGCACGCAGCATGCAAGGTGCGGACGCCGGAACGCGCCGCTTCCGAAGCGATCATCGCCCTCTTGGTGATTCCGCCCCAGCGATAGTTTCCGATTTGACCGGCTTGGCGTATGACCCGATGGCAGGGAATGATCCAGGCCACCGGGTTGTTGCCGAGGGCCGTGCCTACCGCGCGGGAGGCGCCAGGCTGTCCGATGGCGGATGCCAGTCGCCCGTATGTAACGTTTGTGCCTTCGGGCACGGCCAGTAAAGCTTCCCAGACTTTCAATTGGAAGGGACTGCCGCGTAGCCACACGGGAAGCGGTTGCCGTTCATCCAGGTTGAATATCCTGTCCAGCCACCGCTGTGCCTGCTGATCATTTTCCCGAAAAACCGCGCCGGCCCATTGTTCCCGAAGTGCGGCCAGCACGGAATCCGTGCCTGACTCTTCCGAAAATCCGAGAAAACTGATGCCGCGATCGTTCCATGAAACAACGGCCGCACCGAACGGTGTTTGCCCTGAGCCGCACTCCAGATTCACTCCGGCTCCGCGCCGCCGAATCTCACCAGGGGTGAGTGCTTCCGTGGTCACCATCAGGTCATGCAACCTGCCCGGACCGGAAAGCCCTGTGTCAATGGCCGCATCCAGCACCGAGGCGCCCGCTGCGAGCCGCTCCAGGGCCGCCTTCCGTGTCAGGTGCTTCAGGAACTGTTTCGGGCTGACGCCCGCCCAGGCCTGGAACGTTCGCTGCAGGTGGGCGGGACTGCAACCGACGAAGCAGGCGAGACGGCCCAGGTCCGGTTGCTCTTCCTGGTGTTCCACCAGCCACTCGATGGCGGCCGAGATAGTCTGATAGTGATGCTGTGTGGTCATGCAATCATTCTAAGCCCGGCCGTTCACTTGACCACCCGATTCTTGCGATAGAATGGGAAGCGAGTTTATTCGTCGACCGATCTCCGAGGTGAACCCACTATGCCTGACGATCTTTTTCTTAAAATCATCAACCGCGAAATTCCCGCGGATATCGTTTATGAAACCGACGAACTCCTGGCGTTCAGAGACATCAATCCCCAAGCCCCGGTCCATATTCTGATTATTCCAAAGGAGCACATTCCCACAATGAACGATCTCGATGCGGGGCACGCCGAGATGGTAGGGAAGTTGATGCTCGCGGCGAAAGCACTCGCCGAGCAGGAGGGAATCGCTGAAGATGGCTACCGTGTGGTCATGAACTGCAACCAGGCAGGGGGACAGGCCGTATACCACATCCATCTTCACCTGATCGGCGGTCGCCAGATGCAGTGGCCTCCGGGCTAGGCGACCTCTATTCTTCGAAGTAAAAGAAGCTGACCCCAGCGGTTAGTTGGTTGGGTTTGGCTTTCTTTGATTCGTTTTGTTCAATGATCTTTCGGGCTTTTTCTTCAGTGTGCTCTAGCAAACTGTGTAGCTCCGCCTTGAGTAACGGTTCATGTGCATGATTGAGTCGATAAGTCCACACTCCGCGTTGGTATATTCGTTCGCCGCCCTCTTCCAAAGCCGCGATATTCTTTGTCACCGTATCTACCAAATTAGCAACAGCAGAAAAGCCCATTTCTATCGCGCCTAGTCTGTCTTCAGATTTGGAGGGTAGATAGGATTTTGCTGCAAGAAAAACTTCGTTGGATTTCTTATCAATTGAGACGCTCCCGCTCTCAGCAAGCCGATTTAGCAGAGACTTGTAGGTTACCCCTCTGCTGCTTACGGATTCTTCGAAGAGTGATTCAAAACTAGGTTTGTCACCTGAAATTTTAAGTGGTTTTGGATTACCTGACTCCTCGTCTATGTATGGTTTTGTACTACTCCACACGTCCAGAATCGTGGCCGCCGGAGTGTATTGTTTGAGGAAGCCACTGGCTTCGTGAAAAGGATGACCATAATTGTCACTATTTCGAATCTTGATGAGTGTTCGAGTATCCAGACCAGAAAGAATGGCGAGCTGAGTCAGCGAGATGTTTTTTCTTGGGTTCTCTCGTTTGAGCTTTTTCTCTGCCTCGTCCACGAATATAAATCTGATCATCTCTTGAAGCTTTACTAATGAAATTCTGCCAATCAGCAAGCGCATGAGTTTCCTGAAGAGATTTTCCACCGAGCGTGTTAGGAGCACTGCCTCCTGGTGGAGATTGTCTGAGAAATCGGTCATCCGTAGCTCCGAAATTTGAGATCCGCAGTTAAGTTAAAAGATGGAGACTCACTAGCACTGGAGGCTCCAGCTCTGCTTCGGTGGCATATCGACTTATTCGAGCATGGCCAGCCCCGAAATTGAAATCATGTCCTGTCTGACACCATCACATGAAAAGCTACAAGGGCTTCTATGTCTTGGTGTCCGGATATTTCACTTGAATCGTGATAGCGCTCGCCACAGTGCAAAAAGCTGACATAGATGTCAACAAAATCTATTAGTCTTTAGCAAGATGTAGTGCGTGAGGAGTGACACAGAATTCGTGCCTTGTAATACCAAGAAACTTTCAGGGGGAAGACGGGACTGTGGTCATCTATGGCGCCACCCTTTGTCAGAAACTTCGAGATGAAATCCAGCACCAGACGCTCAAGAGAGCATCCTTTCTTGGCCGTTATTGAACGACAACAGGCCCCTGCGATGGCAGGGGCCAAAGTCTCTCGTTGGAATTTGCAAAACCTAATTTCGGCCCCTAGCGGTCTCTCCTGAAGTCCTGTCCAGGGTTCGCTACAAAGGCTGAATCGAAGTAGCCTGCTTCGCAAAGTCCCGTGTTTCCGAGTACCGCAACGCCTTGGAATGTTACGACTGGTGCAAAATTGTCATCGACGATCGTAACATCGGCAGAATGACAACCGAGGCTAATTTCCATGCT
>JASFKQ010000013.1:0-34871 GCA_050118555.1 Lysobacterales bacterium | reverse complement strand
GGCGCGCACCTCGCAGGCTTCCGGGCCGCCTTGACGCGCACCATCAACCAGTACATCGAAGAAGCGGGCATCGCGAAAAAGGATAAGGTGCCCACCACCGGCGATGACGCTCGCGAAGGCCTGATAGCGGTTCTTTCGGTGAAGGTGCCGGACCCCAAGTTCTCCTCGCAGACCAAGGACAAGTTGGTTTCCTCCGAAGTCAAACCCGTCGTGGAGTCGGTAGTTGCCGGCCACCTGCGTGATTTTCTGCTGGAAACGCCGGTCGAGGCAAAGACCATCACGGCGAAAGTCGTCGAAGCGGCGCGTGCGCGCGAGGCGGCGCGGAAGGCGAGGGAAATGACGCGGCGCAAAGGGGTCCTCGACATCGCCGGATTGCCAGGAAAACTGGCGGATTGCCAGGAAAAGGACCCGGCGCTCTCCGAGTTGTTCCTGGTGGAGGGTGACTCGGCCGGCGGTTCGGCAAAACAGGGCCGAAACCGCAAGTACCAGGCCATACTCCCGTTGAAAGGCAAGATTCTGAACGTCGAGAAGGCCCGTTTCGACAAGATGCTTTCATCGGCTGAGGTCGGAACCCTGATCACGGCACTCGGCTGCGGCATCGGTCGGGACGAATTCGATCCGGACAAGCTTCGCTACCATCGCATCATCATCATGACGGACGCTGATGTCGACGGATCGCATATTCGAACCCTTCTGCTCACCTTCTTCTACCGGCAGATGCCGGAATTGATCGAGCGCGGCCACATCTACATCGGTCAGCCGCCGTTGTTCAAGGTCAAGCAGGGCAAGCAGGAGCATTACCTGAAGGATGAAGCCGAACTCACAGAATACCTGCTGGCGCGGGCGCTGGATGGCGCTTCGCTGGTGTTCCATCCCGACGCCCCGCCGCTGCATGGCGAAGCGCTGGAACAGTTGATGCGCGACTATTCGGCAACGCAGCTGGCCAGCGCGCGGCTGGAGCGTCGATATGACGCACAATTGTTAAGAGAACTTATTGATTTAAAACGTTTTTCAGAAGACTGGAGCAAAGAGGAGGCGGACGCCTGGTGTACTGAACTGGAGCAGCGTCTCGAGGCCAAGAGCCCGCCCAGCGTGCACTATTCCGTCAGCGTCGAAGAAATCGACGGACGGCGGGGCCTGAGCCTGCGCAAGACCACGCACGGGGTAACGGACGTGACAAAAATCGGCCAGGACTTCTTCAAGGGCCCCGAGTATCGCCTTATGGCCAGGCTGGCGGATACGCTGCACGGGCTGATTCAGGAGGGAGCCTACATTGCCAGGGGCAATAGCCGCCAGGAGATCCGTTCATTTCACGAAGCCTATGAGTGGTTGATGGCGGAAAGCCGCAAGGGCCGTACAATCCAGCGCTTCAAGGGTCTGGGTGAAATGAATCCGGATCAGTTGTGGGATACAACGGTGAATCCCGAAACACGCCGCTTGCTCCAGGTCACCATCGAAGACGCCGTCGCGGCGGATCAGATTTTCACCACGCTGATGGGCGACGAGGTGGAGCCGCGCCGCGAATTCATCGAGCGAAATGCGCTCGACGTCACCAACCTGGATATCTGATCCGGCCCGACCGTTCGAATGTCGTGGCCCCGACCTGCAAGTGGCGGGCGCGAGGCCTGTCTGCGGTCCGGTCGAGGATATAAGGGTCAGGCGCGGCCGGCCTGGTCCGGCAGGTTTCGAATCAGGGCCCTGAGTTCGGCCAGAAGTTCGCGCTCTTCTCCCAGATAGGTGGCGCTGATCCCGAGCGACTGGGCCGCAATCACGAAACTCCGGCTGGAGCTGTACATAAAGCACTGGGCCGGCTTCAGCGCATAGCGCTTCATGATGTCGCGTAGTGCCGTTTCCCGATTGCGCTTCTGCGTGAACAGGGACCGGGGCACGTAGTAAACACCGTCCAGCGTACCACCCGCGTCGGCCAGACGTTTGCGCAGACTCTCCGGCCCGAGCAGCGCATCGTCCGGGCCGCCGTGCTTCTTGGTCCACTCCTCGGGTTGTGGCGCCGTCGCCAGCAATTGATATCCGCTCCGGGTCAAGCGGCCAAGAGCGCGGAACAGGTGATCTCCGTCTTGCCCGGTCGCTACCTTGAGGAGGTCATCTCTGCTGATCATCAACAAGCGGACTTCCGCCATGTGTCACCTCATCCCAGTATTGAAAGGTCGGCGATCTGGTCGAACAGCTGCTTGAGCCGGGAAAGCAGCGCCAGCCGATTCCTGCGAAGGCCCGAATCCTCGTCCATAACCATGACTTCATCGAAGAACTCGTCGACCGGCTCCCTGAGGGTGGCGAGGCTCGCCAGGCTGGCTTGGTAATCACCCTGTTGCATCAAAGGGTCCAACATACCTTCTTGACGGATAACTTCGTCGAAAAGTACGCTTTCCTGGCGTAATTTGAATAGATTTGTATCGATCTTCGGCAAATCCGCTTCCTCTGCCTTGCGCAGGATGTTACCAATCCGCTTGTTCGCCGCCGCCAGGCTGTTGGCGGCCTCCTGCCCCATGAACGCGTCCAGCGCTTTCAATCTCCGCTCCAGGTCGGGCAAGGTGTCCCAGTCGGATTCGAGGGCGGCATGCACCAGCTCGGTCCCGTAGCCCTGCTCGCGGTAGTAGTGTCGAAGCCGTTCGACGATGAAATCGCGAATGTCGACCATCAGCGCCGGATCCACGGTAACCTGCCCCGAGAGTTCATTGGCCGCCAGCGCCAGCAAACGGTTAAGGGACAGTTCGATATCCGCCTCCAGCAGGATCCTGACCAATCCAAGCGCCGCCCGTCTCAGGGCGAACGGGTCCTTGTTTCCGGTCGGTCGAAGCCCGGCTGCGAATATTCCCGCCAGCGTATCGGCCCGGTCTGCGATGCTGACGATGCGGCCGAGGGGGCTTTCGGGTATCGCATCGCCGGAAAAGCGCGGCGCATAGTGTTCGCCGATGGCGGTGGCCACCGCTTCGGGCTCACCCGAGGACCTCGCGTAGTATCGCCCCATGACTCCCTGCAATTCTGGAAATTCACCGACCATCTGGCTCATGAGATCGCATTTGCACAGGAGCGCGGCCCGTAGGGCATGTGTTTTATCCTGGGAGAGACTTTCAGCTAATTTCTGCGATATTTCAGAAACTCGCCGCGATTTGTCTCCTACGGTTCCGATCTTCTGCTGGAATACCACACGGTCCAGCATGTTTAGCCACTCTTCCAGGTGGTGCTTCTGATCCTGCTCGAGGAAAAACCGGGCATCCGCCAGGCGGGGCCGAATGACCCGTTCGTATCCTTCCTGGACCGCTTCAACGTCCTGGCTTTCGATGTTCGCAATCGCCACGAAACGGTTGCTCACGCGGCCGGTATTGTCTGCATCGCCAACCGGGAAGAATTTCTGGTGGTCCTGCATGCTGGCGATCAGGGCTTCGTGCGGCACCTCCAGAAAGTCCTCGTCGAAGGAGCAGGCAATTGCCGTCGGCCATTCGACCAGATTGTTGACCTCGTCCAACAGGGCGTTGTCAACCAGCACGTCCGCGTCGGAGGCGTGCAACTGTTCGCGGATGCGTTCACGGCGTCGTTCGGGCTCGGCGATCACGAAGGCCTTCTCGAGAATCCCGACGTAATCGTCCGCTGCCGGTATTTCGTGGGGTCCCGGCGAGTGGATGCGGTGACCGCGCGAACGCCGCCCGGCGGCCTGGCCCAGCAACTCGCCGTCGATGACCCGGTTGCCATGCAATACCACCAGCCAGTGCACCGGACGCACGAAACTGAAATCGTTGTCCGCCCAGCGCATTGGCTTGGGAACCGGCAATTGTCGAAGGGCCTGCTCCAGCACGGGATATACCAGTTCGTCCAGCGGTCTTCCGGGCTGCAGCAGCTTCGCGTAAAGCCACTCGCCCTTTTCGGTCGCCACCCGCTCGAGATCCGACACGTCGCGCCCGACGGAACGCGCAAAACCCTGCGCGGCCGGGGTCGGTTGGCCGTTGGCGTCGAAGGCGGCGCTGACCGCGGGGCCGCGGCGTTCGAGTACTTCGTCCGGCTGCGTCACGGCCACGTTGCGGAACAGCACGGCCAGGCGTCGGGGCGTGGAGAACGAGCGGCTGCCGCTTCGTTCGAACGCGATGTTGCTCTTCTCCAACCCCGCCCTGACGCCCTCGAAGAAGGCTTCGCGCAGTTCGTCCAGCGACTTCGGGGGCAGCTCTTCGCACCCCACTTCGACCAGCAGGTCGGCGGCTTGAAGGGTCGGGTTCGTCTGCTCACTCATCGGCCTCTACCTCCCCTTGCGCGAGGCCCGGAAAACCCAGTGCTTCCCGGCTGGCATAATAGGCCTCGGCTACCCGCCGGGCGAGATCGCGAACCCGCAAAATGTAGCGTTGCCGCTCGGTGACGGAAATGGCCCTGCGGGCGTCGAGCAAATTGAACGTGTGGGACGCTTTCAACACCTGTTCGTACGCCGGCAAGGGCAATGCGAGATCCACCAGCTTGCGGGCCATCCCCTCGCAGGTTTCAAACCAGCCGAACAGGGCATCGACATCGGCGTGCTCGAAGTTGTAATGGGATTGCTCCACCTCGTTCTGGTGAAAAACCTCGCCATAGGTGACCGTCCGGCCGCCGGATCGGGTCCAGACCAGGTCGAACACACTGTTCTTTTTCTGCAGATACATGGCCAGCCTTTCGGCGCCGTAGGTGATTTCACCCATGACGGGCCGGCATTCCAGACCGCCGGCTTGCTGGAAATAAGTGAACTGTGTCACTTCCATGCCGTTCAGCCAGACTTCCCAGCCCAGTCCCCAGGCGCCGAGCGTGGGCGACTCCCAGTTGTCTTCGACGAAGCGGATGTCGTGGACCGCAGGATCGATACCGACGGCTTCCAGCGAGCCGAGATAGAGCTCCTGGAAATTTTCAGGCGATGGCTTCATCACTACCTGGTATTGATAGTAGTGCTGCAACCGGTTCGGGTTCTCACCGTAACGCCCGTCGGTGGGGCGACGGCTTGGCTGGACGTACGCGGCATTCCACGGTTCCGGGCCAATGGAGCGCAGGAATGTCGCGGGATGGAAAGTGCCGGCGCCCACCTCGAGGTCCAGGGGCTGCACCAATACGCAACCCTGGTCCGCCCAGTAGGCTTCAAGTGTTTGAATGAATTCCTGAAAAGTCATCGGATGCCCTGCCGCCCGGGAACTCTCGCAAATGACCTGGCGGCGCCACTGAGAATGGAATCGGGCTAGTATAGTCGGTGGCTGCTCCGGCTTGAAGGTTTGGACACCTGTGGGGCCGAATTCAAAACATCAGTCCTGCGTGTCGCTGCGGGCGTTCCGGTAGCGTCGCCACGCCACGATGGCCACCAGCAACAGCGTGCCAAACAGGATGAGCTGCACGTGCAACGGAATGTGGGGAAAGACCAGCAGCAGGAAACCGACTGCGGCAGAAGCAAAGCCGATCCACAGGAACACGAAGGCGGACCACTTCAGCTCCAGCACCATGAGCAACCCGGCGAGTATCCACCAGTGCCAGAACATGACATGGTCGAACCAACTCACTTGCATGCGAGCCGATCCGGCGGTTTCGTGTCAGGTGTCTGCAAAAGTCTTTCCCCTTCGGAATGACGGCTGTCTTATGGGTGGCAAGACGCCTGTTCGTGCAGGCCGGCGAACTCCCCCAGAAAAACCTTAACAAACAGAACCCGGAACGGAATGCGCCAAAAGTCATGCCGTGAGAAAATCGGCACACTGTCAGTCGGCCGACGGGAAATCCATGCAGGACAAGGACAGGCTGTTCCAATCGGAATCCGGCATGCCCGGGGACTTCGTCTTCGACGAACGGGTGGTGCGCGTGTTTCCAGACATGATCGGGCGCTCCGTACCCGGATACGGCCTGATCGTGCCTATGACCGCCATGCTGGCCAGGCATTACGCACAGGACGACAGCGTTCTCTACGACCTCGGTTGCTCGTTGGGCACCGTGTCACTGGCCATGCAACAGGCGGTCGATGCCCGCAACGTGAGGATCGTGGCCGTTGACAGTTCGGCGGCCATGGTAGAGCGTCTGCGCAGCAAGCTGGAAGACGAAGACGCCGGCGCGGCGCCGGTCGTGCCCATCGAGGTGCTGCAGGCGGACATCCGGGAAACCGCCGTTGAGGACGCTTCGGTGGTGGTGCTGAATTTCACGTTGCAGTTCATCGAACCTTCCCATCGATTTCCGTTGCTGCAACGGATCCGGCAGGGGCTGAAGCCGGGCGGCATCCTGATCCTGTCGGAGAAGATCCGCTTCGAAGATGCGGACGAAGATCGCTTGCAGATCGATTGGCACCGCGATTTCAAACGCGCCCAGGGTTATTCGGACCTGGAGATCGCACGCAAGCGAGATGCGCTCGAGCGCGTCATGCTGCCCGACAGCCTGGACGAGCACCGGGCGCGCCTGGAGCGGGCCGGATTCAGCCGCGTCGTCCCGTGGTTCCAGGCGTTGAATTTCAGCTCGCTCGTGGCGCTGGCCTGATCCTGTGATCGCTGCCATCCGTGAACTGGCCGCCCGTTGGCCGGCAAGTGAGTGGCTTCGAGAGACCTGTGAGCGCGCTGCGAGCAGCATGAACAACCAACTGCACGGGGACCTGCCGCGGTGGAGCGCCGCGGTGGAAGCATTACCGGCGGTTCGGGCCGCGGCCCATCTCGACCAGCCCGAGCCACGACTCGGTGCTGATGCCCCGGATCGCGAAGAGTTGACCAGGCTCCTGATGGAGCTTCACCCCTGGAGAAAAGGCCCGCTGCGCCTGGGCGGGGTGCATATCGATACCGAATGGCGCTCCGACTGGAAATGGGCGCGCATCGGTCCGCACCTGGACCTGGACGGTGCCCGCGTGCTGGATATCGGCAGCGGCAACGGCTATTTCGGGCTGCGCATGCTGGGCCAGGGGGCGAAACTGGTGGTCGGAATCGATCCGACCCTCTTGTTCGTTATCCAGTGGCTCGCTTGCCGACATTTCTCCGGGCCGGTTCCGAACTACGTGTTGCCCCTGGGCGTGGAAGCCCTTCCGTCTGGTCCGGCCGGGTTCGACTGCGTATCGTCGATGGGTGTTCTCTACCACCGGCGGGATCCCCTGCACCACCTTCGCCGCCTGCGCGCACTGATGCATGGCGGGGGCACTCTGGTGCTCGAAACCCTGGTGCTGCCGGAAGACCGGGCCGATGAGGTCCTGGTCCCGGAGGGGCGCTACGCCCGCATGCGGAATGTCTGGGTGGTGCCGGGCACGGGGCGCCTGCTGGACTGGGTGGAGCAGGCGGGCTTTGTCGGCGCTGCCGTGGTGCGTGTCGACCGCACCACGCCGTCGGAGCAACGGTCGACGGGCTGGATGCGGTTCGAGTCGCTGAAGAACGCGCTGGATCCGGAAAACGGGAACCGGACGGTGGAAGGGCATCCGGCCCCGGCGCGAGCCGTGGTGATCGCTCGTGCCGGGGCCGTTGGGGCGATATGAGTCGCACCCTTTTGCTGGAGGCGGGTTAGTTGTCGTCGTAGGACGAGCAATCCGGGAACGGACCGCCACCCCGCCGATTCTGAAAGCGAGCCTGACGCTCCTCCTGTAGCTGTGCGAACTCCTCGGACTGCTCCGGTGTGAGGATCGCCAGGATGTCGGCTTCGGTACTGCTCTGGACCGCGCAAAGTTCAGGGCCCATTTGTGCCATGATCCGGTCACGCAGTTCCTGACGGTCGGCTTCCGCGGCCTGCAGGACCTGCAGAAGCTGTGCCGATTGCTCGTCGGTCAGCTGCAGCTGATCGGCCAGGCGCGCCAGCTGCTGCTCGGCGGTGGGGGGGCCGTGGCGCTCGCCGGGATCGCCCCGCCGGTCGGGGTTCCATGCGTAGGTGCTCGCCGCCAGCAACAGGCCGGAGACGATAATGCTCGTGGTGGCGAAAGTCTTGAGTTTCATGGTTTTCTCCTGTTTGCATGTTTCATTGGGTGCCAGGCTTGCCCGAGGGGCGGGGAGCGATGTCCTTTTCCTGTTCCTCGATGCTGAATACTGAAGCCCGAATTCGAAGGAAATGTGGAGAAAAGATGAAGTTTGCGCAGGACTCTTGAACGGCGTTACGGGCACGGTGCACGATGGGCCACATGAGAAGCCTGCTTTCCAAGATTCTGCTTGCACAGGCCGTCACGGTCCTGATTGCACTGGTGGTGGTGATCGTGATCACGCGCTACAGCCTGAACCAGGGCTTTCTGGAGTTTCTCGAGCGCCAGGAGGGCGCCGTGCTGCAGAACCTTGCCCCGGAGTTGTCGGACCTGTACGCGTCGGAAGGGGGTTGGGACTTTCTCAGGGAGCAGCCGGAGAACTGGTTCCGGGTGCTCCGCAAGACCCGGGACAAGGTGGCGCCGGTACCGGGCGGCAACCACCGCCCCGGGCGGCGGTTCCGGGACGCGGGCACGCCGGGAGAACCCTGGACCCCACCCGCGGGACAACACCTGAACTGGTTGCGGTCCTTCGACCGTTTGCAGCTGCGCGACCGGTTGTTCCTGCTGGATGCCAGCCACCAGCCGGTCGCAGGGGCCGCGGGCCCGTCGCCCGATGAAAAACGGCTCCAGCCCGTGGAAGCCGAGGGCGAAGTCGTCGGCTGGGTGGGTTTTCGCCCGGTCGAACAGGCCATGCCGCCGGACGTCAGCCGTTTTCTGAACCGCCAGCTACGAATCCTGTTTCTGTCGCTGCTGGTCGCATTGGCACTGGCGGCCATACCGGGCATTGCGCTGGCCCGGCATTTCAGCCGTCCCATTCGCGAACTGGAATCGACCGTCGGAGAGCTGTCGCGGGGCAGCTACGATGGGCGCGCCAAGGTCGCCACGGCAGACGAAATCGGCCGCCTCGCCGGAAACGTCAACCAGCTGGCCGAGGCCCTGGAGAAAAGCCGGTCCGCGCGGCAGCGCTGGATGGCCGACATCGCGCACGAACTGCGCACGCCGGTCGCGATCATCCGGGGCGAAATCGAGGCGCTGGCCGATGGTGTGCGCCAGGCGGACGAGCGGACGATCGGCTCGCTGCAGGAGGAGATCGGGCAGCTCTCCGACCTGGTGGACGAGCTGCAGACGCTGGCGCTGTCCGACGCTGGGGCCCTCGACCTGCATCGTGAGCGCGTCGACCTGGCGGCGCTGGTGGCCCAGGTCGGCGAATCCTTCGCGCATAGGTTCCAGGAGCGGGAGATTCATTTCGAGCCACCCGCCCCGGAAGGCCAGCCTGCGATCGGCGACCCGCGCCGCCTGCGCCAATTGCTCCACAACCTGCTGGAAAACTGCAGCCGCTACGTGGACCGGGGCGGGACGGTGCGCATTGCGATCGATCGCACCGAGGGCGGAGTAGAGCTGTTGGTGGAGGACTCCGGTCCCGGTGTCGACGATGAGCAGCTGGCGCAACTTTTTGAGCGTTTCTACCGCGTCGACGGCAGTCGTTCGAGAGCAGGCGGAGGCAGCGGCCTGGGTCTGGCGATCTGCAGGAACATCGCAGAGGCGCACGGCGGAAGCATCGAAGCCCGCCACAGTCGCCTTGGCGGGCTCGCCATGCACGTGACGCTTCCTGAATAGTAACGTAAAGTCGTCCTATCAACCCCGAGGGAGAGCGTAATGATCGGATATGTGGTTCTGGGTACGAATAATCTCGCGCGTGCGCGCTCGTTCTACGATGCGCTGTTGGCCGAAATGGGCGTCAGCCGCCTGATGGAGTTTGGCGAACGCGGTTCAGGCTGGGCTGCTTCGATGACCGCTCCAATGCTGTGTATCATGACTCCCTACGACGGTAAGCCGGCTACCGTTGGCAATGGCGTGATGGCGGGCATCTCTGTGGGGTCGCGCGAACTGGTTGACCGCCTGCACCTGAAGGCGCTGGAACTGGGTGGCGCCGATGAAGGCGCGCCCGGCCTGCGGGCGGAGGGTGGGGACGGGTTCTATGCGGCCTATTTTCGCGATCTGGACGGCAACAAGCTGGACGTGTTCTGCTACGGCTGAGTGAATTCGCCCCGGAAGTCCGCGGGATCGGCCCGAGCCGCGCATCAGGCCACGGGAGGCAGCCATGAAATGCACCTGGACCAGCATCGGGATACGTGTCGTTCCGGCCAGCTTCAGCTGCTGCCAGTCACTGCTCGGGCAACCGCATGCCGACCGCGCAACCGCTCTCTTCGGGCGGGTGCTGGAACAAGACGAACTGAAAAAATGGAAAGCGCCGCTACAGGAACGATAATGATCGTCGAGGACGAACCGAAGATCGCCTCGCTGCTCAACGACTACCTGAAGGCGCAGGGCGGATTCCAGAGCTTCACCGTGGCGCGGGGCGATCTGGCACTGGCCGAATTCAGAAACCGCCGCCCCGATCTCGTTTTGCTGGACCTCATGCTTCCCGGCCTCGACGGTATCGAGGTGTGCAAGCAGCTCCGGGCCGAGGGCGATGTTCCGGTCATCATGGTGACGGCGCGGGTCGAGGAGATCGACCGTCTTCTCGGGCTGGAATTGGGCGCAGACGATTACATCTGTAAGCCGTTTTCACCCCGGGAAGTCGTGGCGCGTGTCAAGGCAGTTCTCCGTAGAACAAAAAAGACGGAAAAGCAAGCGGGAGGCGCAAGCTGTGTGCTGGAGATGGATACGGAGCAGTACACCGCGCACCTGAACGGCCACGCCCTCAACCTGACACCCGTCGAATTCTCCCTTTTGCGCACGCTGAATGGCAAGCCGGGGCGTGTGTTCTCACGCGAACAACTCATGAATTCGATGTACAGTGACTACCGTGTGGTCACGGACCGTGCGGTGGACACGCACATAAAGAACCTGCGCAGGAAACTCGACCAGGTCTGCCAGGGAGTCACGTTGATCGAGTCCATTTACGGGGTCGGATATCGCTTCACAACGAATTGAGCGGAAGGGTCGATTTCCCACATCGCGACCGGAAAAGCCCGCTTTGATGGCGGCCGGCCGGGCCGTAGACTGGCTCCATGAGTGGTATTCATCGAATCACGTACCTCACTACCCTCTGCCTGCTGCTGCTGATGCTATGGTCGAGCCTGCGCGCCGACAGTTACCGGTGCGGTCGTAAGCTCATTCGCACGGGGGACACCACAGCACAGGTATTGAGCCTGTGTGGCGAACCACGGTACCGGGAGCGGGGAAGCGAGGAGATCCGCTACGACGGGAGGCGCCAGCGTCTGCCTGTGCAGCGTTGGTACTACCGAAAGAACGACCGCAGCCTGTGGCGGGTGGTGATGATCTACAAAGGTCGCGTAGCGGCCATAGAGATGGGTGGAAGGTAAAAATGTTCTACAAAGAACGATATGATGCGCGATCTGCGACACAAGCCTTTACCCTTGCCGTCATACCGGCAATCAGTCCTGCCGGATATCGAACAGACGCAGCGTGACCTGATCGAGCACCTCTTCCCATGGGAACATCGGGCCAGGGTCGCGCTTTCTGGGAACGGTCCGCGTGGGGTCGTCGCTGGCCGCCACCAGGCGCTGATCGAGGTGTTCGTGGCCCGTCACCCAGGTAAGTGACGGAAGTGCCTCCTCAAGTTCTGTGAGCAGACGTACGAGGGACAGAATCTGGCTCTGCGGATACGGCTCCGTCAGTTCCTGCCGGCGCGAGTCGTACCAGTCCGGATAGCGGCCACGGTTCACCAGTTCGATTCCGACACTGCGTTCGTTGTGAACGTCGGCGTGGTGGGCGATCCGGTCGATGGGCACCCATTCCTCGGCACGGCCATCGCGGTCGATGTAGAAATGGCCGGAGTTTCCGGTTGCGCTGTCCGGGTAGTGGATTCTCTCACCGAATTCGCGCGCCATCGCCAGGTCCGGGAGTTCGGTGCAGTGGATGACCACGAGATCTATGTCGTTCCGTTCCCGTTGGTCCAGGCGCGAAATGTAGGAAAGGTGGCGGGGGTGAGCGCCCGGCAAGCCGCCACCCTGGTCAGTTCTGTTCGTCACCGGGGTCGGCGGGACAGGGGCCCGGTGTGTCCCCGTGATCCAGGTGTACGAAGCTGTCGGCATTGGACACCGTCAGGGTCTGATGCCCATGGTGGCAGACTACCTGTTGGCCAAACCGGCGGTCCTCGATGGTGTCCGTTGCGCAGCCGGCCAGCGATACCAGGAGGAGAATCCAGGCGAATAACTTCATGGTTCGCTAACCCTCCTGCAGCAGCTTGCGCAGGTCGATGATGGCTGCATTGGCGCGTGCGATGTAGTTGGCCATGACCAGCGAGTGGTTGGCGAAGAGCCCGAACTGGCTCCCGTTCAGAACCATCGGGCTTCGCAGGGGTTCCTGCGTGGCTTCGAGTTCACGAATGATCTGCCGGAAGCTGACCTGCGCGTTCTTTTTGCGCAGAACATCACCGAAGTCGACTTCCATCGCGTGGAGGAAGTGGATCAGGGCCCAGGCCGTGCCTCGGGTTTCGTAAAAGACGTCGTCGATGCGGGTCCATGGTGTCTTCACTTCCAGCACGCTGGGCGAGTTGGTCGACTGGCGGGCCTCGGTCTCACCGGAGAGGTCGGTGTTGAGCCGAACCTGTCCGACGCTCGCGGAGAGCCGCTGCGACAACGAACCGAGCCGCTTTTCGACGATGCCGAGCCAGTCGGTGAGGTTGTCGGCCCGGGCAAAGAACTGGGCATCCGGTGCGCTGGGCGAAGACAGGCGCGTCAGGTAACGCTCGAGCGCGTCATTGGCCTTTCGGTAGCGGCCTTCGGTATCCGGGGGAAACCAGCGTTCGCTGTCGTAGTTGAAGAGCGGGTCGGCCTCCGCGAGGTCGACATCCTCGGTGGACTGTGTTTGCGAACGGCTGAAGTCGTTCCTCATTGCCCGCGCCAGGTCCCGTACCTGGGTGAGCACGCCGAATTCCCAGTTTGGTATGTTATCCAGGAACACCCACGGCGGCATGATGTCGTTCGAAAGGTATCCGCCGCGCTTGTTCAGCAGTACGTCCACGACTTCGATCAGGGTGGCCGTGGTGGTGTATCCCGTCACGACCTGGTGGCCGTGTTCCTGGGCATGAAGCGTTGCGCGGGCAATCGGATTGAACCGGTCGGGCTCGTGGTTGAGGAAAAACATCGACACGAGGCACAGCAGCACGAGAAGACCGGCCACCCCACCCCACACGGTCCAGGCCCGTTGTGAAAACCATCTCACCATGTGCCCAATCTAACAGATTCGGGATCACGATGACGTGAAGTCCGACGTCGGAACGGACCGGCCCCGGCCGGAACAGGCCAGGGCGACTCAGGAACTGTTGGACAGAGGGTCGCGGGTGAGTGGTGTGATTGAGTCGCGCACCAGTGCGTATACCTCTGGAATGCGTTGTTCCGGATGCCCGATGATCACGGCGGAACCGGATGACAATTGCACCAGCATGGCCTGCATGCCGTCGAAGTCGAGCATCTCGCGGTCGCTCACGGACGTGCGGGGCATATAGATAACGGTCAGCGGGCCTTCTGGACTGTCCACGATCATGTGGACTCCCTTACCCCCTGGAGTTGGACACACCTTGATGAAATCGATGCGGCCCGCCAACGCCGGCGCCGCCTGCATGTGGAAATCCGCCAGCAACCGGCTTGCGTCTCCCGTCGTGTTGCCGTCTGCGCGCGCCAGTACCCTGGCCCCGTCGTGACGATAGTGTCCGACCACGTAATCCTCGACGGAGTCCCAGTGGTGTTGTGATCGCCAGACCAGAGACGCCGCGCCCACCGCGATCAACAGCCCGGCGGCGAGGGCCAGTGGGCGCCAGGCGCGGCGGCGTGCAGGAGCCCTTGCCGCCAGACCCTCGAGGTTGTCGAGCAGGTCCTCGGGAATGGGGAGGGCGAGGGCGCGCTCCAAGCGGTCTTCGAACCGTTCGGCAGCGGCCGCGGCTGCCTCGAATTCAGGCCCGCTCGCCCGGGCATTCTGCACCCGGGGGTCCCGGTTGCGGGGCTCCGAGCCCAGTAGACGTTGGAACTCAGCTAAGTCCATGGAAGTTTCCCGTTATTCCATCCTTCTGCAGCTTCGACTTCAGCTGCTCGCGGGCCCTGAACAGCTGAGTCATGACGGCGCTTTTGCTGACGCCGAGCTCTGTCGCGATTTCGTCGCAGCTGTAACCCATGACGACCTGTAGCAGCAGCGGTTCCCGGTACTTGGGGGCCAGTTCCCCGATGGCCCGCCTCAACATGCCGATTTCCATCCGGTCGTCCGGCTCCAGTTCGCGTTCGTCAGCCACCACGGTCGATTCGATGTCCGTGAACTGGGGCACCTTGCGCTCGAAGGTCCTCGCATGTTCGCGCCGCAGGATGGTGATAAGCCAGCTCCTCGCCGCGCCCGCATCCTTCAGGCTATCCAGCGCCTTCCAGGCGCGCAGATAGGTTTCCTGAACCAGGTCCCGCGCCAGCGCCTCATTGCCGCATATCCACATGGCAAAGCGGAACAGGTCGCCACCGTGGGCCTGGGCCAGTTCCCTGAACCTTGCCCTGCGGCCGCGTTCGGCTTCTGAGTTCATGACCGGCATAATGCACAGAATCTTGCAAAATTTCTAACTGGCACGAATCTCATACTGGGGTCGCCCGTGGTCCGGTCCGATGTCGGCGGAAGACCCGTGCCAGGTGCCCCGCATGGCCGCGATTGCCGGATTCGGACGGCAAACGCAGGTTGAACCGATCCGTGCCGGCGGACCGCGCAGCCAGTTGGTTTTCGTGACTAATGGCACTTAATTGACAGGTCATTAACACGCATTCTTACGCTTGATGCCCGGACCCGGAGGGCTTAACCTTGCCTGTTCGAATGAACAAACCAGGGCCGGGAGCCCGAGAACGAACATGAACTTTGAACAAGCCCGTTTCAATATGGTCGAGCAGCAGATCCGACCTTGGGAAGTCCTTGATTCCCGAGTGCTTTCCCTGCTCGAGAATCTCCACCGCGAAGATTTCGTGCCGGTGCGGTACCGCAAGCTCGCATTCGCCGACATTGCCGTGCCGCTCGCGTGCGGGCAGGAAATGATGCGGCCGAAAATAGAGGCGCGCATGCTGCAGGCCATCGCGGTTGGCGAGGATGAGACCGTCCTGGAGATCGGGACGGGCAGCGGATTCATCACCGCGTGCCTGGCGGGACTCGCCAAGCATGTGGTCAGCGTCGAGTATTACGAGGAATTGCACAACGAAGCCGCGATCAAGCTCCGTGACAAGGGAGTCGATAATGTCGAGCTCTTTGTCGGGGACATCATGCGCGGCTGGCAGCCCGAACAGGCCCATGACGTGGTCGTGGTCACCGGTTCCGTACCCGAAGTGCCGGAGAATTTCCTCGGCTGGGTAAACCCTGGCGGCCGTATGTTCGTCGTAACCGGTGAGTCGCCGGCGATGGAAGCGTGTCTGCTGACGCGGCTCGACGCAACGGAGTGGTCCGTGGAAAGCCTGTTCGAGACGGATTTGCCGAGGCTCGTCAACAGCGAGCCGGCACCGGAGTTCGAATTCTAAATTCCTGAGTTTTGGAGTCGCGTATGTCGATCAATTTGAAAACGTTTTTCCTGGCAGCCTGCGGGGCGCTCGTCTCGGCCCCGGCATGGGGCGTGGATCTCGTGGGGGTCTACGACCTGGCGGTGAAGAACGATCCGCGATTGCAGGCGGCGGAGTTTCGCCGCGAGGCCACGGGAGAAAACAAGGCGATCGCACGTGCCAACCTGCTGCCCCAGATCAGCGCCAGCGGCGCCTGGTCATTGGGCACGAGCAAAACCTCTGTGCCCGGCTTCAATATCCCGGACAGCGATATCGACACCACGAATTACAGCGCCGACCTGCGACAGAGCCTGTACCGACAGGCCAATTACGAGGCGCTGGACGTTGCGCGTGGACAAATCAGTCAGGCCGAGGCGATATACCAGACTGCCTACCAGGACTTTCTGGTGCGCGTGGCCCAGAACTACTTCCTGGTGCTGACACTGACGGACGGCGTGACGTTTGCCGAGTCCGAAGAGAAAGCCTTTCAGCGCCAGTACGAACAGGCGGAACAGCGCTTCGAGGTGGGCCTGACGGCTGTCACCGACGTCCACGAGGCCAGGGCCTCCTACGACAACGCGCGCGCCAGGGCCATTGTTGCGCGTAATGACCTCGACGACGCCAAGGAAGGTCTTCGGGAGCTGACGGGCCAGAGCTTCGATGAATTCGACAAGCTGCAGGAAGTGCTTCCGCTGGTCGAGCCGAACCCGGCCAGTGCCGAGCAGTGGGTGCAGATCGCGATGCAGAGCAACCCGTCCGTACTCGCTTCGCGCGCCGGAATGGACGTGGCGGAAGCCAATATGCGCCTGGCCCGCGCCGGCCATTTTCCTACCCTGGACCTCACGGCCAGCTTCAGCCGCTTTACCAACAACAAGTACGTGTATCGCGATTTCATCAACGACCGTGAACTCAATACCGAACTCCAGGTGGACGACCAGCAGATCGGGCTTGCGCTCAGGATCCCGATTTACGAAGGCGGGCGCGTAAACGCGCAGACGCGACAGGCCAAATACCTGCTGGACGCAGCCGGCAGCGACCTGGACGATGTGCAGCGTGGTGTGGTGCGGCAGACCGAGAATGCCTACCGTGCCGTGCTAGCCGGCATCCAGGAAGTGGAGGCCTTCGAGCAGGCGAAAATTTCCGCTGAGAGCGCCCTGGAGGCGACCCAGGCAGGTTTCGAAGTGGGTACCCGCACTATTGTCGACGTGCTAATCGCTGAACAGCGCAAGTATCAGGCGCAGCGTGACAATTCGAATGCGCGGCACGCGTACATTATCCGCCACCTTCGCCTGAAAAGCGTCGCCGGGCTGCTCAACGCAGAGGACCTCAAGGTCGTCAACCAGCTGTTGGAGTGACCTGTCAGCTGTCGGGGTCTTCAGTAATCAGTGGCTCCAGCAGATCCAGGGTTCGGTCCGCCGCGCCTTGGCCGGCCCTGACCAGCGCCAGCGCCGCCTGACCCATACGGTCCCTCGTCTCGGGCTCGCCCAGGAGGCGCCGCAACACCGATTCCAGATCTGCTGCGTCCTTCACCCGCAGCCCCGCCCCGTTGTCCACCAACTGCTGGCTGATATCCCTGAAGTTGGCGGTGTGGGGGCCGAACAGCACGGGCCGGGCCAGTGCGGCCGGCTCCAGCATGTTGTGACCCCCGGTGGCTTCGATACTGCCGCCGACAAAAGCCACGTCCGCAGCCGCGTAGAACGCGAGCAATTCACCCATGGCGTCGACCACGTAGCAATTCGCGGATGCCGGGCAGCCGAGTCCTTCGCTGCGCAATGACACTCCCAGACCGGCGGCTCGCGCCAGTTGGGCGGCCCGGGCGAACCGTTCGGGATGACGAGGCGCGAGCACCAGCAGCGCATTCGGCCAATCCTCGAGCAATCGGACGAAGGCAGCCAGCATCGCCACCTCGTCCGCTTCATGCGTGCTGCCGCCCACTACGATCGGCCGGTGTGTTCCCCAGGCCGTGCGAATGGACTCGCCCTGCTCGTTCAGGCTGGCCGGCAGGTGCATGTCGAACTTGATATTTCCCGTCACGGTCACTCGACCGGGCGGTGCGCCCAGTTGGATCAGACGTTTTGCGTCCCCTTCGCTTTGTGCTGCGACAGCGGCTACCCGCCGCAGCGCAGGCTCGGTCAGCCTGCGCGCGCGGCGGTAGGCCCCGAGCGAACGGTCCGAGATCCGGGCATTCGCGATCACGATCGGGATTCCGCGCGCCTCGGCTTCGCGATAGATGTTGGGCCAGATTTCGGTTTCCATGATCACCAGGATCCGCGGCCGGGTTCGGTCCAGGAACCGGCGAACGGACCCCGGAAGGTCAAATGGCCAGTAGACGTGGAAGACCTCGCTTCCGAACAGGTCCCGCACGCGCTCCGATCCGGTGGGCGTGAAAGTCGTCACCGCGAGCGGCAGGTTCGGGAAGCGCGCCGAGAGCCCGCGGTGCAGCGCGCTGGCGGCGTTCACCTCGCCGACCGAGACTGCATGGATCAGGATGCCACCGCCTTGGTCCGGCGGGCGGAAACGCCCGAAGCGTTCCGGCCATCGTTTCAGGTAGCCCGGGTCACGCAGTCCGCGTATGGCCAGCAGCAGGAGCACCACCGGCATGAACAGGTACAGGAGTGCGGAATACAGGCTGCGCATGGAGATTCGAAGTATAGCATCGGGCCCTGGCCCGCATACTGTGCCGCGGCTGGGTTTCGGCCGCGGGGCTGCAGAAATGCTAATGTTGGCCGCAAAAGACGCCGATAACGCTGAACTAATCAAATTACTTCCGGAGCCGGGCAACCACGACCTTGTAGTCACAGTTCTGCGCATTCCGCGTCTTCCGCGGAAAAATTTGTTTTTTTGGTTGCTCCTCAAAAGCTGCTAGGAACCCGGAAATCTCTGACGCCAGGATGGTTTCCACGCGACGCACTCAAGGGATATTCGCGTCTTTTGCGCTTTCTTGCGTCCTTTGCGTTCCACCGGCGGCGATTGGAAGAGCTCCGGTGCGGAGCGGGAAGGATGGCCCAGTGGTGGAATTTGTGGGTTGGTTCTTCGGCCGCTTGCGGTGAAAATACCCGGAATGTCCGGCAAACCTCCCCAAAGGCCCTCGCTGGCGCCCCGCAACTGGCCGGGCTGGCTGGGCGCAGGATTGATCTGGCTGACTGGTAAAACGCCACAGCCGGTCGCCCTGGCCCTGAGTCGGCCGTTCGGCTGGCTGATGGCCCGGCTGATGAAAGGTCGCCGCCACGTGGCCCAGCGAAACATCCAGCGCTGTTTCCCGGACTTCACCGAGGAGCAGCGCGCGAGCCTGCTGCGGCAGCATTTTCGCGCGATGGCCCGGATGCCGTTCGAGGTCGCCTGGTCCTGGTCGGCATCGGACCGTTTCATGCGCCGCGTCGGCGCACTGCGCGGCGAGGAACACCTCCGGGCGGCGGTCGACGAGGGAAACGGCGTGTTGCTGTTTACCGGCCATTTCACGTGCCTGGAGATCGGTGGCCGCCTGACCGGAATGGCGTTCCCGGAGGCACGGCTCGTGTATCGGCCGTTGGGGAACGCGGTGATCGAGTGGTACCAGAACCGGGGGCGCGCGCGGTATTCCGGTGGAGGCTTCAGCAAGCGTGAACTGAGGCGCACCATCCCTTTCCTGCGCAGAGGGGGCGTCCTGTGGTATGCGCCGGACCAGGATTTCGGCGCGGAGCAGAGTGAGTTCGTGCCGTTTTTCGGCATTTCCACGGCCACGCTGGCCACGACGTCCCGCCTGGCCGAGCTGACCGGTTGCGCGGTGGTTCCGATGTTCCCGGTCTACGAGGAGCGAAGCCGACACTACGAGGTCACGTTTTTTCCCGCACTGGAAAACTTTCCCTCCGGGGACCTGGCTGCCGACCTGACCCGCGTCAATACGATGCTGGAACAGCAGATCCGGCTCGTGCCGCATCAGTACTGGTGGATTCACCGGCGGTTCAAGACCCGGCCGGAAGGCGAGCCGCCATTTTACGATTGAGGGCTCGAGCCGGATAATGAACCCCAGACCATGAAAAACCTGATTCGCCTCTTCTTCCTGCTCACCGTGGCGCTGATCACGGCGGCATTCCTTCGCTCCATGTTTTGAACCGCTATAGACACCAAAGACGCGAAAAAATTTGGATTATCAGCTGCCGCGAGCGAGCTGATTCCCCATATTAAAGGGCTTGCCCGCCATCACAAAAATCATTGCGCCCTTTTTGGCGTTCTTGGCGTCTTTTGCCGCCAATTATCAAGGGCTTCAGCCACCCCACGACCTGACCCCGTGCGCGGCCCCCAAAGCCATAGCGGCCGCTACCCGGAACCCGGATTGTGTTCGTCCATCAGGGCCGCGCTCCAGAGGCCGGTCAGTACCCAGATCAGCGAGGACGTGTAGACACCGAAGATGGCGAAGTGGGAATTGAGGGGGAACAGGATGACGAACACCCCCAGTGCGAATGGAAATGCATCCAGCCGCTGGCCTGGGAACGCGCGCTTCAGCGCCCGGTAGCCCAGCACGAAACCCAGAAGGAGTCCCGCCAGGCCAATCGTGCCGGTGTCCGCCATCACCTCGAGCACCACGTTGTGGGCATGGCTCGCACCCTCCTTGCCGCCACCCTTCTTGACGTGGATGTCCCCGGGTTCCGCGTAGGGCGGGTAGGCAAGCGCGAAGGCGCGGGCGCCGACGCCGTTTATCGGGTGCGCCCGGTACATTTTCAGGGCGGTGCGGAAAATCGGCAGGCGTTCGACCGAGGACTCGTCGATCGTCGGGTGAACTCCCGTGGCAAAGGCACGGCTGACGGCGATTCGTTCCTGTACCAGCGGCGAAGCGAAGTAGACGGCGGCAAAAACGCCCGTGCATAGCAAGGGAGTGATCAGCAGCATGCGGCGCAGAGGCCGGTTCCCCGAGCGCACCGCCAGTAGCGCGTACGCTGCCAGGACTACGGCCATCATTACCCAGCCGGTACGCATGCCGGCGATCAATACGCCCCCGAGGATCAAACCCAGCGTCACCATCCACGCCCAGGGCCGCCAGTTGCGGCGCGCGTGCTCGAGCGCCAGAGGCGACAACATGGCGAGCGTCGGCCCGTAAAACTGGTAGCGCTTGCCGAACAGGGCGTTCAGCCGGTCCGGGTTCATTGGAATACCCAGCAGGTCCTTGCCCAGGGTCAGTTGCACGAATCCGTCGACGGCCCAGAACAACAGCACCCAGGCGGTGCCCAGTAGAACCAGCTCGCGGGCCGCCGGCTTTCGAAGCAGCACTGACAGCGCCAGCGCGGCCGGCAGGAATCGGAGTGACGTCAGGGCATTGGGCCAGCTCTTCCAGACCGCAACCGTATCGAAGCTGGAAAAGAAGATGGGCAGCCAATAGCAGAGGAACAGGGGAAGGACGAATCGCGCAGCCTTCCGGATCTGTCGACGGTTTTCCGGGTTTGCCGCCAGGAAGGCCAGCGAAAAGGCAAACGCTGTGACCGGAATTTCGGCCAGTCGCCGGAACGGGAGCAAGGCGAAGAACGAGACCGCCAGCCAGGCGGCCCAATCGGATCGCATCCGGCTGGCGAGGGCATTCACGAGATCGAAGTCGCTTCAGTCGATGAGTCGGTACCGGGCGCTGCAGTACGGGCAGATCGCCGTGCCGGTCTTCTCGATCGGCAGGTAAACCCGCGGGTGGGAATTCCAGAGTTTCTGTCCGGGCATCGGGCAGGACAGGGGCAGGTCTGCGCGGCTTACTTCGTATTCCCGCTGAACGTTGGCCTGCTGCAGGCTGGCATCCGTCGCGTCGGTTTGGTGTGTCACTTTGCTAGCTCTCCGATGATCGCCGAATCAGCGCCGGCGTTGACCAATCCGCCTATTTTACGGCACTGGCCACGCCCAGTGTCCAATTTCTGCACGTTCGGGGTGGGGCGCCTCGCGCGTCCGTGGTCGAGCCCTGGCCCCAAGGCTCAAGAGGACCGGGCCGAACCACCCAGGATGCGATCGAAAATAGCAGCCGACTCCGTTGTATCAACCCGCTGCGGCCGTTCGTCCGGCAGCAGCGACACCATCATGCGACGCTCGCGCAGTTTGAGGGTCGTCCGCTCCAGTACGGCCTCGTCGTCCGCGCTGAGCCACCCAACCGAGCGCAGTTCCCGGAGCTGCGGGAGGGTGCCGGTGGCCTGGATCACCCGGGGGTAGGCCATGGCGCATTCGAGCACGCCCAGCTGGGCGATGAATTCGATATCGACCAGTCCGCCCGGGCGGTGCTTCGGCGATTTCCTGTTGTCGATATGCTCGTTGGCGGTGTGTTCACGATCCATCCTGCGCCGCATGTCGAGTAACTCGGCGGCCAGCCCGGCACGGTCACGTTTCCGGCACAACACGTCCAGCCTGACACGGTTGAATTGCACCGAGACTTCGTGGTTTCCGGCCAGGAAACGGGCGCGTGTGAGCGCCTGCAACTCCCAGGTCCAGGCCTCGTTCATCTGGTAGTCGCGAAAGGCCGATACGTTGCTGACCAGTGAACCGGCGCGGCCGTTGGGGCGCAGCCGGGTGTCCACCTCGTAGAGACGCCCGGAAGGCGTCATTACCGTGAGGAAACTGAGCACACGCTGGGCCATGCGCGCGTAGTAGCGTTCGGCCGGCAGGGGCCGGGCGCCATCGGAAAGTTCCGTGGTGGGCAGGAACAGGAACACGATGTCGAGGTCGGAGTCGTAGCCCAGCTCGCCGGCACCCAGTGAACCGTAGCCGATGATGGCCATTCCGCCCTGGGCGCCAGCGGAAGTCGTCGCGGCGTCCGAACTCGAAAAGTGCCCGTGCCGCTCGGCAATTTCGCGCCCCGCGATTTCCAGCGCGCCCCCCAGCACCGCCGAAGCCAGATCCGACAGGGCCTGCTGCGCCTGCTCACAGCCCAGGTTCTCCTGCAGCTGAGCGACACCGATGCGCAGCTCGGTAGCGAGCTTCAGGTAGTTCAGGCCTTCCAGCACCGCCTCCGTGCCCGGGGCCGTGTCGAGAATCCTGCCGACGCTGCGTTCCAGGTCCTCGCGGGCGGGAAGATGCCGGCCCAGCGCGGGGTCGATCAGTTCATCCAGCAATGCGGGAAACCGGATGACCTTGAGCGCAATCCACTCGCTGCGCTCGAAAAGTTCCAGCAACCGGTCCAGCGCCTTGGGGTGCTGGACCAGCAGCACCAGGTATGCACTGCGCCGGCAAATGGCCCGGACCAGGTCGAAAACCGCGTTGAGCGTAGCGGGCGACAGGGATTGGCGGTCGAGCCGGCCGAGCAGTTCGGGCATGAAGCGGTCGAGCCGTTGGTGCGCTCTCTGGCTCAGGGCCAGGCGACCCAGTCCCTGAATGAAAAGGGCCAACGGGTCTTTCGCTTCCGCCCCGCGGTCCTCCTCGCGGTCCTGGCGGTTGCTTCGCAGCCGGCGCCAACGTTCGGTCCACTCCCCTTGGCATTCCGGCCGGGGCCGCGCGGGAAAAATCCCCTCGAACCGCTCACCGACGCGACGGCGGGTCCGGGCCAGACTCTGTTCGAGCTGCTCCACGCTGTCTTCGTACATGGCGCGAGCGATGCGTTCCCGGTCCGGGCCCGGGGGCAGGCGGTGCGTCTGCTGGTCGCGCAGGGCCTGGATGCGGTTTTCGAGCAGCCGCAGGAATACATAGTCGTTCCGGATTTCTGCGACGACATGCTCCTCGAGCAGGCCGAGCGTGGCGATTTCGGCGAGTGCCCGGTCCAGCGACGGTGTCTGCAGGGCAGCTTCACGGCCGCCGCGCAGGATCTGGAAACACTGAGCCAGGAATTCGATTTCCCGAATACCGCCCGGGCCGCGCTTGATGTCGTCCAACCGGTCCCTGCGTCGGGCGTCCTCCTGCACGTTTGCGTGCATCTCCTTCAGCGACTCGACGGAGCCGTAGTCAATGTAACGGCGATAGACGAATGGCCGGACGCTTTCGATAAACTCCCTGCCCGCCTCCTGGTCCCCGGCGACGGTGCGCGCCTTTACCAGCGCGTACCGCTCCCAGTCGCGGCCTTCGCGCTGGTAGTACTGTTCCAGCGCGGCCAGGCTCGACGTGAGAGGCCCGGAATCCCCGAACGGCCGGAGGCGGGTGTCTACTCGAAAGCAGAAGCCGTCCTCGGTCACGTCCGAAAGGCTGGCGATCACGGCCCGGGCCTGACGGGTGAAAAACTGTTCGTTGGCCAGTTCCCGCGGACCGTCGCAGTGGCCCGAACGCGGGTAGCAGAACATGATGTCGATGTCCGAGGACAGGTTGAGTTCGCCGCCGCCGAATTTCCCCAGTCCGATGACGAACATCCGCTGCGGTTGGCCGTCCGCGTCCCGCGGCGCGCCATGTTTCTCCTCGAGCCGCCGATGGTGTTCGAGCAGCACGGTCTCCAGGCAGGCTTCGGCCAGGCCGTTGAGATGTGCGAAAGTATCCGCGAGTGTCGCCAGGCCGCACAGGTCACGCCATACGATGCGCAGCATTTCGCGGCTGCGGAATCGCCGCAGTCCTGCTTCCAGCCCGAAGCTCTCGATTTCCGAGACCAGCGCCGCCGGATTCGGCACACTCTCGTCCTCGATATCCTCCTGCCACTCCGGGTAGCGTTGCAGCAGTCCTGCCGCGAAATCGCTGCAGGCCAACACGTGCTCCTTTCGGTGAAGCTTGGGCACGGTCGCCGGGGGGAGGATGTTCCAGCCGGATTGGGCGAAATTCAGACTCATTGCGAAATTATAAGGTGGCTCGGCACCCAGGCGGGTGTCTGATATGATTCGATGGAGTGCCAATTTTCGGTCCAGGTTCCCTCCTATGCACAATCGACCCGCGCTTTCGTCAATCAGGGCGTTTTCGGCAGGTTTCGCCACCGCCATCCTCGGCCTCATGCTCACGGCATGCGCCGGGCCTGCACTGAAGAAGGAAATCGTCAGGGACCCGCCGACTTATGCCTTTCCGCCTGCGACCGAGGGCGTGCTGCACGACCTGGCCCAAAAGGTGACGAGTGAATACGGCGAGGAATATTCGGGCTTCCGTCTGCTGGACAAGAGCTACGATGGCCTGCTGGCCCGGCTGGCCCTGATCGATTCGGCCGTGTCTTCAATCGATATCCAGACCTATCTGTGGTACCCGGACCACTCGGGACGGCTGATCCTCGAGCGCGCCATCAGGGCCGCCCTGCGGGGCGTGCACGTGCGTCTGATCGTCGATGATCTGCTGACCATCGGACAGGACCAGTTCATTTACGAGCTGAACCAGAACCCGAACATCGAATTGCGCCTCTTCAACCCCTGGAAGAACCGTGGGTTGCTTTCCCGCGCCGGGGAGATGATCGGCGAGATGGAGCGGCTGAACACCCGCATGCACGACAAGCTAGTCGTCGCGGACGGCAACGCCGCGATCGTGGGCGGGCGGAACCTGGGGGACCACTACTTCGGACTGAACTCGGACTACAACTTCCACGACCTGGACCTGCTGGCATTCGGGGAAATCGCCCAGCAGGCCGAGGGGATGTTCGACCACTTCTGGAACAGTGAGTGGGTGGTTTCGGCCAACAACCTGGAAACCAGCCACGACCCGGAATATGTCGAAAAGGCGTGGGCCGAGCTGCAGGAAATCAATCGATCGTCCCCGGAAATCGCGGCCTTCGGGGTGGATGCGCGGGACTGGCACGAAACATTGATGAGCCTGGCTGACGATCTGCGCCCGGGCAGAAGCAGACTGGTCTGGGACGAAACGCAGGAGAACACCATCGCGCAGAACGTCGCACACGAGATGTTCGGTTTTCTCAATCTCGCGAAAAAAGAACTGTTGATCACCAACGCCTACATCATTCCGGGCCAGCCGGGCATAGACTTCATGCAGACGCTGTCCGACCGTGACGTGGATGTCCGAATCCTCACCAACTCCCTCGCCTCGCACGACGTGCCCGCGGTGAACAGCCATTACAGGCCATGGCGGGACGATTTGATTAACGCGGGGGTGGAACTGTTCGAATTCCGGTCCGATGCCGCCATCAAGGGGCCCATTGTCGAGGTGCCCCCGGTCACCGGCGAATTCGTGGGCCTGCACACCAAGGCAGTCGTGGTCGATCGCGAGTACGTCTTCATCGGCTCAATGAACTTCGATCCGCGCTCGGCGCAGATCAACACCGAGGCCGGTGCGTTCGTGTACAGCCCGCAACTGGCGCAGGACTTGGCGAAGGTGATGCTGCGCGACATGCAGCCGGAAAATGCCTGGCATGTGCGGCTGGATAAAGGGGGTTACCCCTACTGGGTCAACAGCGACGAGACCGTCCACGAACAACCCGCCCGCGGTACCGGCCAACGCATCATGGACAAGATCTTCCGCCTCTTTCCCAAGGACCAGTACTAGGCTTGGGGAAGAAAAGCGGAACGCAACGGATCGCGAAAACCCTTTGGATGCGTCGCCCGGAATCCTGACAGAGGGTCTGAGACTTCCGGGTTCCTATCGGCCTCTGAGGTGCGACGAAAAAAATTTTTCCGCGGATGACGCGGAATACGCAGACATGTGAAAACGGGGCGTGAAGTTGCCCGGTTCCGGAAGCAATTTGACGATTTCAGCGTTCTCAGCGTCCTTTGCGGCCAAATATCCGAGGCTTCAGCCTCCCCGTGGCCCGACCCCGCTTGCGGCCTCCTACCCGTAACGGCCTTCGATGTAATCCGCAGTTTCCTTATGCGCTGGTGTGACGAACATCTCGGCGGTGTCACCGTGCTCCACCACTTTGCCCATCAGCATGAAAATGCACTCTTCGCTGGCGCGCCGCGCTTGGGCCATGTTGTGGGTTACGATCAGGATCGTGTAGTCGCCGCGAAGCTCCCAGATCAGTTCCTCCACCGCCTCGGTACCGCGGGGATCGAGGGCCGAACAGGGCTCGTCCATCAGAAGGACGCTGGGCTTTACCGGCAACAGGCGCGCGATGCACAGCTTCTGCTGTTCCTCGAGCGACAGCGTGGTCGCCTTGTGGCCCAGGCGGTCCTTGACCTTGTCCCAGAGCAGCACGGTCCGCAATGCGTCCTCGACGATGTCGTCCTCTTGCGCGCGTGAAGTGTGCTGGTCGGCGTTGTGCAGGCGGTGCCCGAACAACACATTTTCGCGAACGGAGATCGGCAGCGGGTTGGGTCGCTGGAACACCATGCCGACCTGTTTGCGGACCTGTACCAGCTCCACTTCCGGGTCGTAGATGTTCTCGCCCATCACGTCGACGGTCCCGGTGATGCGGACATAACCCAGCCGTTCGTTGATGCGGTTGACGCTGCGCAGAAAGGTGCTTTTGCCACAGCCTGAGGGGCCGATCATCGAGGTGATCATGCCCTGCTTGATGCCGATGTCGACGTCGAACAGGGCCTGGAAGGTGCCGTACCAGAGGTTGAGCTTCCTGGTGTTGATCGCGAGTGGCGCGCCGCTGGACTGGTCAGTGGCGGACATCAGCCGAACCGTCCTTCCACATAGTCGCGGGTGCGCTGGTCCTTCACATCGCCCGTAAAGAGGTGCTCGGTCACGCCCACTTCGACGCAGCGACCGTCCAGGAAAAACGCGGTTCGGTCGGCCAGGCGACGAGCCTGCTGCACCAGGTTAGTAACGAGGATGATCGTGATTTCCTTGCGCAGATCCTTCAACACGTCCTCGATGCGCATGGTGGTCACCGGATCGACTGCGATCGAGAACTCGTCCAGCATAAGCACGTCCGGAGCCTGCGACAGGGCACGGGCGATGGTCAGGCGTTGCTGTTGTCCGCCGGAAAGCATGCTGCCCAGGGAGTTGAGCCGGTCCTTGACCTCATCCCAGAGCGCCGCCCGCTCGAGGCACCGTTCCACGATCACGTCGAGTTCTGCGCGTTTTTTCACGCCGGCCAGCCGTGGCGCCAGAGCGACGTTGTCGTAAATGGAGAGCGGCAGGCCCACCGGCAGTGGAAAGACCACCCCGATGCGCCGCCGCAGGCCATAAACGTTGCGCACCCTCGAGGTGTCGACGCCGTTGAAGGTGATGCGTCCCTCCACCTTCATCTGCGGATTGAACATGTCCATGCGGTTCAGCGCTTTCAGGAACGACGTCTTTCCCGCGTTCGCGGGGCCGATGATGCCGAAAATTTCGTGTTCATGGACGTCGAAGGAGACACCATCGAGCACCGTTTCATCGCCATACGAGATACGCAGGTTCCGCACCCCGAACTTCACGGGCGCGCCGGTGCGGGCCGGGGCGGGATTCGCGTCTACCATTTCTTCTTGCCCCTCAGGTACATGCGCAGCGCAATTGAGAGGCTGTTCATCAGCAGGACCAGGGAAATCAGCACCAGGGCCACACCGAACGGCAGGTGCTCGGGCATATTGGGCACCTGGGTGGATACCACGAACAGGTGCAGCGAGAGCGCCATGGTCTGGTCGAACACGCTCTGCGGCAGCAGAGGCAGGAAGAACGCCGCGCCGGTGAACATGATCGGCGCCGTCTCGCCGGCCGTACGGGACACTTCCAGGATCACGCCGGTGAGGATGCCGGAGACCGCGTTCGGCAGGACCACCCGCCGAATCGTCTGCCAGCGCGTAGCGCCCATGTTCCAGCAGGCCTCGCGAAACGCCATGGGCACCGCCTGCAGCGATTCCCTGGTCGCCACGATGACCACTGGCAAGGTCATGATCGCCAGGGTGAGGCTGGCCGCCAGGATGCTGGTGCCGAACTTGAAAAAGATCACGAATGCGCCGACGCCGAACAGAGCGTGGACGATGGACGGTACGCCGGCCAGGTTGATGATCGCCAGGTTGATGGACCGTGTGAACCAGTTGTCCGGCGCGTACTCGCTGAGGTAAATGGCGGCTGCCACCCCAAGGGGTACGGAGGCCAGCAGGGCGACGAGCACCAGCAGCACCGTGCCCAGCAGCGCCGGGAAGATGCCCCCGGCGGTCATGCCGTTGGTGGGGCTCGTAAACAGGAATTCGAATGAAATCACCGGGGCGCCCATGTAGATCAAGGTGCCGAGGATCAGCGCGACGGGCAGGATGAGCAGGCCGGTCATCGTTCCGAGGCCGATCTTGAAAAGCTTCTCGTTGCGGGTGTTCCTGCGGTTCAGTTGGCTTGCCTTGAACATGCTTCCCCTACCCTTTGCGCACGCCACGGACGATCAGGTCGGCCGCCAGGTTGATAACGAAGGTCACGATGAACAGGAAGATGCCGATGGTGAACAGAGCCTGATAATGGGTGGACCCCGCCGCGGTTTCGCCCAGTTCGGCCGCGATCGTCGCCGTAAGGGCGCGTACCGAGTCGAAGATGCTGTGCGGGATGTTGATGGAGTGTCCCGTGGCCATCAGCACCGCCATGGTTTCACCGAAACCCCGGCCGACGCCCAGCAGCACCGCCCCGAGCAGGCCGTTCTTGGCCGCGGGCAGCACGACCTTCCAGATCACCTGCCACCGGGTGGCGCCCATGGCTTCAGCGGCTTCCCGGTAGGGATCGGGCACCGCTTTCAGTGCATCCTCCGCGATCGAAGTCATGATCGGGGCCGCCATCAGTCCCAGGATCACCCCCGCGTTCAGCACGTTGAGACCCACCGGGACGTCGAAGGTCTTGATGATGATCGGATTCATGATGGCGAGCCCGATGAAGCCCCAGACCACGGAGGGAATCGCAGCCAGCAATTCGACGGTGATCTTGAGAAATTCCCGGGTCTTGCCCCTGGCGAACTCCGCGATGAAGATGGCGGCGCCCAGCGAGAAAGGAATGGCAACCAGCATGGCAAGACCGGTCACGCTCGCGGTGCCGGCAATTAGCGCCAGGATGCCGTAGGTTTCCTTCGTTTCCGAGGTGGGCCGCCAGTTGGGTGAAAAGAAGAACTCCTTGAAATTGAAGCCGTCCACCAGGAAGCCGAAGCCCTCCTTCGAGATGAAGACGAATATCCCGATGATGAAGACGATTGCGGAAATGCCGCCAATGAAGACGATGGCCTGAACCGTGCGGTCAATGAACCAGTCGCGGTTCAGGCGATCGAAGTCCCCGCTGGCTTGGCCTGCCTTCCTGGATTCGGTTGATGCCATGCGCTCAGGTCTGTTCGGGCTGTTGTCCGGCCAGCAGCGTGATCAGCTCGCCGACCGCTTCGCGCAGAGTCCGGTACCGCTCGATCGGCGAGCTGCCTCCGGTCAGTTTCCAGTTCAGCGCGGAGCTGTGAAAAGGCATCTTCGAAATGTAGTCGGATACCTTGCCGCTCAGGCACACGATCACGTGGAAGTCCGCCAGGTCGTGGTGCAGGGTCTCGAGAGACTCGCTGTCCAGGTCTTCGTCCGGCAAACCGTTCTCGATCAGGAAATAGCGCAGTGACGCGTCCAGCGGCTCGCCTGCCGTGGGTACCGCCGATGCGAACTCGGCGCTCTCGGAGAAGAACTTGCGGCCGATGGCCACGGCCAGCTGGCCGGCTTGCGAACCGGGTTGGTCGAGAAACAGGATCCGGTACGTTTTCGGAATCTTCTCGATGCCTCGCGCCGCGTAAACGACCTGGTCGCAGATGTTCTTGGATTGGTCGGCCACCCGCTTGAAGGCGTTGAACACCACAAAGATTGCCATCATGGTGCGCCCGTCCAGCCGGTCATCGGCCGCGAAAAGGTCTTCGTAGATGCCGTCCATCTTGTTCTGGACGCGCCGCGCCGCTCTCATCAATGCGATCGCCTGTTCCGAGTTTCCGTCGCGAAAAGCAACGCGGGATTCGGTGAGGATCGCGATCGACTCGTCGGCCAGTTCGTCGATCCTCGACGAAAAGCGTTCCGGTAGCGGCTCCTCGAGCTGCAGCGCCTCGCGGCAGATGGTGACGGCATAGTCGCCGATGCGTTCCAATGCAATGCTGACGCGCAGCGTGGCGGTCATTTCGCGCAAAGGACCCGCGCCCGGGAGATAGCGCGCGCTGAAACGGTGGACCATGCGGTCACATTCCCGTACATCCCGGTTGATCGGGTGATCGGCGAGGACGGTGGCGTAGGCGAGTTCCTCGTCCTTTACCGCCAGCGTCTTCTTGGCGTTTCGCAAGGCTTTCTCAACGTCCTCGCCGATCTGCCACAGAGCCTCCCGGATCCTGTTGAGATCGGTCTCCATGCGTTGTTCGAGATGACTCATTTCAGACCCCCGATTGCTGCCTTCCCGACGGGAAGGCCATATGTTGGAAGAATGGCGTCGGGGCACACAGCCCTGGCCGCGCACGCTTCCAATTGTAGCCGCAATTGCCACCGGCCCGCCGCAATTGCACGGCGGACCAGTCACCGGCCGAATATGGCCGGCCCGCACGGCGCAACGTGCGGCCTAACTGCAGGTCACGGGCTTGGCGGGCGCGTAGCCCTTCTTCATGATGATGCACTGGGCCTCGTCGCTCTTGATCCAGTTCATGTATTCGCCGACCGCACCGGTGGGCTCACCGTTGGTGTACATGAACAGGGGCCGGGCGATCGGGTAGGTTCCGTCCACGGCTGTTTGCTCCGAAGGCGATACGCAGGGCCCGCCGGTTTCCTCTTCGATGCAGGCCATTTTGACGTGGTCCGTTGCGTAGGCGAGCCCGCTGTAACCGATCGCGCAAGGTGTCTTTTCCACCAGGTCAACCACGTCCTTCGAACCGTGCATGTCGCGCGTGCCGAGCCGGTAGTCACCATCCCCCAGCACCGTTTCGCGGAAGTACGCATAGGTTCCGGAATTGTTCTGTCGGCTGACCACGACGATTTCTTGGTCTTTGCAGCCCGGGACTTCCACGCCGAGGTCGGTCCACTTCGTGTAACTGCCGCCGTCGCCGTAGATCTCGGCGAGCTGGGCGAGGCTGAGTTCATCGATCGGGTTGGCGGGGTTCAGGAAAACCGCGAGTGCGTCGAAGCCGACGATGTGCTGCACCGGGTGCTGACCGTTCTTCTCGGCTTCCTCGATTTCCTTGTCCTTGATCGACCGGCTGGCATTCGCGATGTCCACCGTGCCGTTGATCAGGGCCGCGATGCCCGTGCCGGAACCGCCGCCGCTCACCGCGACCACGACGTTCGGGTTCACCGACTGGTACGCCTCGGCCCAGGCCTGGGCGACATTGACCAGGGTGTCCGAACCCTTGTTTTGCAGGACCTGGCGTCGTTCGCCGCCGCCACAGGCTGAGAGGATAACCGCCATCGCCGCCAGTGAAAGCAGCAGGAACTTGTTGCGCATCAGCATCTTGATTCTCCGCAGTTTTCGGGGTTAAAACCTTTACACGTTATCCGCTCATTGTGACATTTTTGTTACAGACTTGCGGCATTAAACCCGGTCGGCCGGCCTGCGAGGTCAAACGGGGGTTCCGGCGCCCTTGCGAAAACCCGGTTCCGGGCCTGCCGGCGCGCGCGAGGGTTATGCAACTCCGGGCGCAGCGCGAGTAAACCTCATTCCTGCGCGTGAAGCAGCGTCCAGAACTGATGCTCGGAAACGGGTGTCCCGTCCCGGACCAGCTCCGTCCAGGACATGGCCCGCGGCGCGGGGTCGTAAATCACGCCGCAACGCCCGGGTATGACCGCAGCCGGTTTGCCCTGCCAGGTGTACAGGTTGGCGGTTCGAGGGAGCCGGTCCGGTGACGGTACGGGTATCGGCATTTGCAGGCCTCCGGTAGTGTCGCCCGCCCATCGTAGGTCAGGGATATTGCCCTTTCATTGCAGGTGGTCTGGGCAAGTGTTGGCTATTGATGTCATTGTTTTGTAAGAAAATCTTCACAATAGTGACACGTCTTTTTCACGAAGCTGTCACGCGCCCCGCCTAGTCTGCGCGAAAACGGGGGCCTGCTAACAGGCCCTAAGGAGGGCACGTGATGAGCAACATCGCTTCGATACGCCATTCCGGAAACGTCAGATCGGTTTTTCTCTCCGATATTCACCTGGGTTTTCCCGGCTGCAGTGCGGATTACCTCTGTGACTTCCTCGAAAGAACGCGTTGCCAAAACCTTTACCTGGTTGGTGACATTATCGATTTCTGGCATCTGAGGAAACGGCGTTATTGGCCAACCGAGCACAGCCGAGTCATCCAGATATTGCTGGACAAAGCGATGCAGGGTACGCGCGTGATCCTGGTTCCTGGCAACCACGATGAGACGCTCCGGGCCTATGCCGACATGGTCATTGGCAAGGTCGAAGTGCATGACTACATCGTGCACAAAACCGCGGACGGTCGCAGCTTCCTGGTGCTGCACGGGGACCAGTTCGACAGCGTTGTCCGCTGTTCGCCCCTGCTGGCGATGATCGGATCGCGCCTGTACGGCGTTCTGCTGCGCATGAATACCTGGATCAACGCGATACGCCGGAAACTGGGCAAGGACTACTGGTCACTGGCCGCCTATCTCAAGCACAAGGTCAAGAACGCGGTGCAGTACATCGGCCGGTTCGAGGAGGCCGTGGTCACCGCGGCGCGGCGCGAGGGTGTGGACGGCGTGATCTGCGGCCATATACACCGGGCGGAAATTTCCACCATGGATGGCATTGCATACATGAACTGCGGCGACTGGGTGGAGAGCTGCACTGCGCTGATGGAGCACCACGACGGCCGCATTGAGCTGGTGCAATGGAGGGAGAACGCCACGCTCCTGAAAGCGCAATCCTCGACCTCCGACATTGATGCCCCGCAGGACCGTGCGGCATGAAAATCGCAATCGTCACGGACGCATGGGCGCCGCAGGTGAGCGGAGTGGTCACCACGATGGCCAACACCGCGCGTAGCCTGACCCGCCTCGGCCATGACGTCACAATGGTTACGCCGGAGGGTTTCCGGACCATGCCGTGCCCCGGATACGCCGAAATCCGGCTGTCCATCAAACCGAAAGGACGAGTGTTTCGAATGCTGGACGCACTACAGCCCGACGCCATTCACATCGCCACGGAGGGTCCGCTGGGCCACGCCGCGCGGCGCTGGTGCCTGCGCAACGGCATGCCGTTCGCGACCTCGTATCACACGCAGTTCCCCGAATACATCCGGCTGCGAGCCCCGGTTCCACTGAGGGCCAGTTACGCTTACCTGCGCCGCTTTCACCGACCGGCCCACACCACACTTGTCCGCACAGCGACGCAAAAGCGGCTCCTCAAAGAGCGTGGCTTCGAGCACCTGGCTGTCTGGCCGGGTGCGGTCGACACCTCTCTGTTCCGTCCGCGCGGCAAAAGCGCGCTTTGCCTGCCCCGGCCGATCGCCATGTACATGGGCCGGGTGGCCGTCGAAAAGGGGCTGGACGGTTTTCTCGATCTCGAACTTCCGGGCTCCAAGGTGGTGATCGGCGGAGGGCCCGACCTGGAAAAGTTGCGTGACGCGTATCCCGGGGCGCATTTCCTCGGCGCGAAGTTCGGGGAAGAGCTCGCGCGGCTCCTGTCGGCCGCGGATGTCTTCGTGTTTCCGAGCCGCACCGACACGTTGGGGCTGGTGATGCTCGAGGCGATGGCCTGCGGCGTGCCCGTCGCGGCTTTCCCGGTGCCGGGCCCCGCCGACGTCGTCCGTGAAGGCAGCACCGGGGCGCTGGACGACGACCTCGCAGCCGCCGTCTTTCGCGCGCTCAGCCTGGACGGCGAAGCCTGCATCGAGTTTGCGGAGCACCACAGCTGGGCGCGTTCGACCCGGAGATTCCTCCGGTTCCAGCAGGCGCGGGTTGACACCGGCGCTGCCGGGGCAGAGATTTCGGCCATGCAAGCTCCGGCGCCGTGCCGTCCCGATCGGGCCTCAAATGATGCAAGCCAGCTCAGCGCTGGCTAGTATGTTCGACGGACGCCCATGCTCGGAATGCGAACCGGCTCTTTCGGCGGGGCGCGCAAGGGGTCGTTCGCTTCTTCATGATCCCAAGGCTTTCCGGAAACGACCCGTCATGATAACTGTGGGGCTGTTCGAATAAGCGACCGGATTCGGCATGGCCCCCATTAACGGTTTTCCCAGGTTTGGTTGTGTGGCGCTCCTCGGCATGCTGGCATTGCTTGGCCCGCTTCCGAGGGCGTGATCGGGCAGGCGGAATTGAAAAACCGGCCGCTGCTGCGCCCCGGCGACGTGCTGGAGGCGATACCCGGCCTCATCATGACGCAGCACAGCGGGTCGGGTAAGGCCAACCAGATGTTCCTGCGTGGCTTCAACCTCGATCACGGCACCGACTTCGCCACCTGGGTAGACGGCATGCCGGTCAACATGCGCACGCACGGTCATGGCCAGGGCTATACCGACGTCAATTTCCTGATCCCGGAACTGATCCGGACCATCGACTACGTGAAGGGCCCCTACCACGCCGAGGTGGGCGACTTCTCCTCGGCCGGGGCCGCACTCATCCGCACCTACGATGAGCTGCCCGAAAACCGGCTGGTTCTCGGTGGAGGCCAGAACGGCTACGTTCGCGGGCTGCTCGCAGCAAGCGGAGAGCCTGCGGGGTCGCGCCTGTTGGGCGCGCTGGAGGCGCAGCGCTACGACGGGCCGTGGACGGACATCGACGAAAATCTCTCCAAGGTCAACGGGCTGTTGCGCTGGAGCGCCGGCGACGATCG
>JASFKQ010000012.1:0-35358 GCA_050118555.1 Lysobacterales bacterium | reverse complement strand
CAGGTAGATGTGAACGTCACCGAAGGTGTGGACGAAATCGCCCGGCTCCAGCCCGACGACCTGGGCGATCATCATCGTCAACAGGGCATACGATGCGATGTTGAACGGAACCCCCAGGAACACGTCGGCGCTGCGCTGGTACAACTGGCAGCTGAGCCGCTCATCCGCGACGTGGAACTGGAACAGCGTGTGGCAGGGCGGCAGCGCCTGCAAACCCATCGCGGCGTTCTCCCTGGGGCTGCGGGACTCGTCCGGCAGCAGGGCCGGATTCCAGGCGGAGACGATGTGTCGTCGCGAATCGGGGCGGCTTTGCAGGTCCTCCAGCAGCCGCGCGATTTGGTCGATCCGGCGCCCGTCCGGCGCACCCCAGCGGCGCCACTGGGCTCCGTAGACCGGCCCCAGCTCACCGTCATCCGCCGCCCACTCGTCCCAGATGCTGACACCGTTCTGCTGCAAGTAGCGCACGTTGGTGTCGCCGGACAGGAACCAGAGCAGCTCGTGGATGATGGACTTCATGTGCAGCTTCTTCGTGGTGACGGCCGGAAAACCCTGCGACAGGTCAAAACGCATCTGGTATCCGAAGACGCTCAGGGTTCCCGTCCCGGTACGGTCCGCCTTTCGGGTGCCTTGATCCAGGATGTGCTGCAGTAATTCGAGGTACGTTCTCATTTTCGCTCCGGATCCCGGCCAGGCCTCAGTCCTGCCGGCCCGCTGCACGGTACGCGACGGTCATCACCACCACTCCGGCCACCACCATCGGTGCCGATAGCAGCATGCCCATGGTCAGCCAGCCTCCGCCCAGGAATCCGATCTGTACGTCCGGCTCCCTGAAGAATTCTGCCATAAAGCGGAAGCAGCCGTAGCCCAACAGGAAAAGACCTGCTACGGCGGCGCGCGGCCGCGGCTTGCGCGAATACCAGGCCAGCAGCAGGAACAGCAAGAGGCCCTCGCCAAACGCCTGGTACAGCTGGCTCGGATGGCGGGCGAACTGGTCCAGGGCCCCGCTCTCCCAGGCGGCCCTCAGTTCGGCGGATCGCCAGCCCTCGGGCTGGATGGAATTGGGAAAAATCATCGCCCACGGCACATCGGTGAGCCGCCCCCAGAGTTCACCGCCGATGAAATTGCCGATGCGTCCGAGCGCCAGCCCCGGCGGCACCAGGGGCGCAACGAAGTCCGCAACCTGCCAGAAGCCGCGGCCGGTGACGCGTCCAAACCACCACATGGCCACGATGACGCCCAGCAGGCCGCCGTGGAATGACATCCCGCCCTGGGTGATCTTGAACAGGAACCACGGATCGTGCAGAAGATTGTCCAGTCCGTAGAACAGGACATAGCCGACGCGCCCCCCGATCACGACGCCGATCATGCCGTAAAACAGCATGTCGGACACCGACTGCGGCGTCCAGCCCCACCAGGGCCTGTGCCGGGCTACCCAGTTGCCGGCTGCCCAGAAGAACAGAAACGCCAGCAGATACATGATGCCGTACCAGTGCACCGAAAGCGGGCCGAGCGAAAATGCGATGGGGTCAAAAGCGATGTAGGGATAAGCGGAATTGCTCACGGCTCGACTGGCGATCTCCTGATCTCGTTCCGGAAGAAATCCGGGTCCACGGGGACGCGCGCCCGACTCGGCGGTACGGACCAACGCGGCGTTGGTGACCCCGGCACGTCCAATTTCCGGTTGGGCTGTGGCAGCATATGTCAGCATCCCCTCCATCGCAAGTTACCCCAACCCCCCATTTCCGGATGGCCATGATGAACCGATTACACAACGAATCCAGCCTGTATCTGCGGCAGCACGCGGCCAACCCCGTGCACTGGCAGCCGTGGGACCAGCGCGCGCTCGACGAAGCCCGGTCGAGAGGGGTGCCGATCCTGCTCTCGATCGGGTACAGCGCCTGTCACTGGTGCCATGTCATGGCGCACGAATCGTTCGAACACGCACCCACGGCCGACCTGATGAACCGCCTGTTCGTCAATATTAAGGTGGACCGGGAGGAGCGGCCCGACCTGGACCGCGTGTACCAGCTCTCGCACCAGTTGCTGACCGGCCGTGGAGGCGGCTGGCCGCTGACGGTCTTCCTGGATCCCGACGGGCAGGTGCCATTCTTCGCCGGCACCTACTTTCCGCTCGAGCGGCGCTACGGCATGCCGGCTTTCCGCGAGGTGTTGCAGGCCGTCCACCAGTGGTATTCCGAGAAAGGCGACGAGGTCGCGGACCAGAACCGGAAACTGACTGCGGCGCTCGACCGAATCCAGGCGCCCGAGCCGGGCGCGGCCGATGCGCCCGGGCCGGAGCAGGCCGCGGCCCTGCTCCGGCGGGCCGCGGACCAGGTCGAATCGCGGCTCGACCGGGCCAGCGGGGGTTACGGTGGCGCCCCCAAATTCCCCCAGGCGCCGTTGCTGCAGGCAGTCGCGTGGCTCGGCGGCACCGATCATCCACAGTTGGAAGATGGTCTCGTCTTCTCGCTGGAACGCATGGCTTCAAGCGGTCTTCGCGACCACCTGGACGGCGGATTTTTCCGTTATTGCGTGGATGCCACGTGGACCATCCCCCACTTCGAGAAGATGCTCTACGACAACGCCCAGCTGCTTCCGCTCTATGCCGAAGCGGCAAGCCGGAGCGGAAATCCGCTGCTGCGCGAAGCTGCCGAGGGCATTGCCGGCTGGCTGGTCGACGAAATGCGGCAAGCCGGGGGCGCCTACGCGGCCAGCATCGACGCCGACGCAGATGGCGAGGAAGGCGGTTTCCACGTCTGGACACCCGAACAGGTCAGTGCCCTGCTCGAAGGGCGTGCGCTACAGGTGTTTACCAGCGCCTACGGACTGGACCGACCTGCCAATTTCGAGAACCGTGCCTGGCACCTGGTGCGCCATCGGACCGACGCCGAGCTGGCCCGATCCTTCTCGATGGATGAGCCGACCATCCGCGAGGAACTGGCCGGAGCCCGTGAAATGCTGCGGCGAGCACGCTCTGACCGCATTCATCCAACCCTGGACGACAAGCAGCTCGGTTCGTGGAACGCGCTCCTCGCCGCCGGGTTCGTACGGGCCGGCCGCGCGCTGGAACGCCAGGATTGGCTGGACCGGGCCGATGAGATCCTGGCGTTCGTCCGCCGCGAACTCTGGTCGGCCGGTCAGTTGCATGCGGTCTACAACAGGGGAGAGGCGCGGCTGGCCGCTTACCTGGATGACTACGCCTGGCTGCTCGACGCCCTGCTTGAGCGTCTGCAGGCGCGCTGGAGTGCCGAATGGCTGGGTTTTGCGATCGAGATCGCCGACGCGATGCTCGAGCGGTTCGAGGACGAAGCGCATGGAGGATTCTATTTCAGCGACGCCGCGGTCGAGGTCCCGGTGACCCGAAGCATGGTCTGGCAGGACGACGCGACTCCTTGCGGCAACGCCGCCGCGGCCCGCGCGCTGTTCCGGCTCGGGCGCCTGCTGGGCGAACCACGTTTTGAGCGGGCCGCGAGCCGCTGCGTGGCGCGAAGCGCCTCGGTGCTGGAACAAAGTACGCTGGCGCTGGCGAGCATGTTGCCGGCGCTGAGCGAGGCAGCCGACCCACCGCTTCACCTGGTGATCTCGGGCGGGCGGCCGGAGGACCGGCGCAAATTCAGGCAGTGGGTTGATGCCCGCTATCGGTTAGACTGCTACGCGTTGGACCCGAACGATGACGCACTTCCGGGCGTGCTGGCGGAATATCGCTCCGCGGATTGCGTAACCGCGTGGCTGTGCCGGGGCACGCATTGCATGCCGCCGGTGAGTACGCGCGAAGACCTGGAACGGCTGCTGCAGCAATGAGACTCCTGCGGGAACGGCGGGGGAAGAGAGGCTCTTGACGTGATGCTGGAACTGGCGCTGCCCAACTCACACGCGCTCGCCGTGATGGCCCTGATCATCGTGGCGCTGATCCTGTTTACGCGCGAGAGCATTTCCCTGCAGACAACCAGCCTGATGGTGCTGGTCGCGCTGACCGTCGGGTTCACCCTGTTTCCGTTCGAGTCCAATGGCCACGTCCTGCAGCCGAGCGATTTCTTCCTCGGCTTTGGCCACAAGGCGCTGATCGCGGTCTGCGCGCTGATGATCGTCGGGCAAGGCCTGATCCATACCGGCGCGCTGGAACCGGTCGGCAGGCTGCTCGCGCGCCTGTGGCGCAAGGGGCCGGCCATCTCGCTGCTCTTCACGATCCTGATTACCGCAACGCTCAGTGCGTTCATCAACAACACGCCGATCGTCGTGTTGATGCTGCCGATCCTGATCGGCGTCGCGTTAAAGACGGGCGAATCGCCCTCCGGCACCCTGATCCCGATGGGCTTCGCGAGCATCATGGGCGGCATGGCGACAACGATTGGCACGTCGACCAACCTGCTCGTCGTCAACGTGGCGGCGGACATGGGCATGGACGCGTTCAACATGTTCGATTTCCTCGGCCCGGCTTTGATCGCCGGGAGTTTCGCGGTGATCTACCTGTGGCTGGTGGCGCCGCGCATCACACCCGACCGCAAACCGCCGATGAGCGAGGGGGTGTCGCGCCTGTACACCGCCCAGATCCGTCTGGACCAGTCCAGCCCGGTGGTCGGAAAGACGCTGGCCGAGGCAATCCTCCGGACCGGCGACGGCATTCGGGTGGAGTCCATCCAGCGCGGTCAGGGCGTATTCATCAGCCCGTTACCGGACGTGGTGCTGAAAGCCGGCGACCGCGTCACCACGAGTGATACGCAGTCCAACCTGAGGGAGTTTTCCCGCTCGCTCGGCGGCACGCTGTTTTCCGGCGACCAGGCAGTGGACGCGGAGCACCCGCTTAGCGCGGAAGGCCAGCAGATCGCCGAAGTGGTCATTACGCCCGCGTCGCGGCTGATTGGCATGCCGATCGGGAACGCCCGGTTGCGATCGCGCTACGGGCTGCGCCTTCTTGCGTTCAATCGCTTCGAGGACTCCCAGGAGCGCAAGGCGCCGGGCCTCGACGAGATGCAGTTGCGCTCCGGCGACGTGCTGCTGGTGCAATCCACTCCGGACAACCTCAGGCTGCTCAAGGAATCCTCGGATTTCCTGGTGCTCGACGGCAGCATCCAGTTGCCCAGTACGCGCAAGGCGCCGATCGCCCTGGTCATTATGCTGGCCGTGATCGCACTGGCGGCGTCCAATGTGCTGCCGATCGAGATCAGCGCGGTTCTCGGGTTTTGCGCGCTGATTCTCACGCGCTGCCTGAACTGGAAAGAAGCCATGAACGCGCTCAGCACCCAGGTTATCCTGATCATCGTTTCCTCGCTGGCAATGGGCGCGGCGCTGATGAAGACGGGGGGCGCCGAATACCTGGCGCGCCTTTTCGTCTACATCACATTCGGTGCGCCGTACTCGGTCGTGCTCGGAGGGCTGATGCTGATGATGGGCGTGCTCACGAACGTCGTATCCAACAACGCGGCCGCCGTGATCGGCACGCCGATCGCCATCGGCATCGCCCAGCGTCTGGGACTGCCGCTGGAACCGTTCGTCCTGGCCGTGTTGTTCGGCGCCAACCTCAGTTTCGCGACACCCATGGCCTACCAGACCAACATCCTGCTGATGAACGCCGGGGGCTACAAGTTCGGCGACTTTGTCCGCGTGGGCCTGCCCCTGGCCATCGGTCTCTGGCTGGTCCTCACCACCGTCCTCGTCTGGGCCTACGGGCTGTAGCACGGCCTGGGCAGGGCGATGCGCATGAAGCGGCGCCGTGGGCGCGCACAGATTGCTTTTTCCGGACTTCGAAACCAGACGACCCGGCGATATGTGGGTTTTCCGTTATTGATCGCGTCCAGGCGGACCGTTCACCGCACAAATAATTGACTATGGCATCAGCCAAGTTATACAGTTCCCGATCCGAATTATGTTTTTGGATAATCCAACCGTTTCCCTTTTGTCACAATCGAGATCGAGCATGTTAATCAACCGAACGAATAAGTGGCTCTTGCAGAGCACGATACTCATGGCCATGCTGGCCCTGGGGTTCTGCGCATCCGTTTATGCGCAAGCAACCATCGACCAGGTCACCGATGAAGGCATCAAGCGCATCGACGCGGGCGCTGCAGAGCAGAAGCGCGTCGAGCAGATCGCCAATCAGACGGACGACCTGCTCGCCGAGTACAACACGGTGTCGAAAGTCGTCGACGGCCTGAAGACTTACAACACTCTCCTGCAACGGCAGATCGACAACCAGGAGTCGGAAAAGGCGGCTCTGAACGAATCGATCGACAACGTGTCGCTGATCGAACGCCAGATCACGCCTCTGATGACGAGGATGATCGACTCGCTGGAAGAGTTCATTCAGCTGGACACGCCGTTTCTGATGAAGGAGCGCACCGAACGCATCGCACGTCTGCGTGACATGATGGTGCGTTCCGACGTTACGTCGGCGGAGAAATTCCGCCGCGTGATCGAAGCCTTCCAGATCGAAAACGACTACGGCCGCACGATCGAAGCGTATAAGGGTTCGGTTGATATCAACGGCGCGCCGCAGGAAGTGGATTTCCTGAGAATCGGGCGTATCGTGCTGGCCTACCAGTCGGTCGGTGGCCAGTACACCGGAGTCTGGGATCAGACGAGTCGTTCCTGGCAGGAATTACCGCCGGAAAAATTCAAGACCCAGGTCGCCCAGGGCCTGAAGGTTGCCCGCAAGCAGGTTGCGCCTGACTTGCTGGTTGTCCCGATCGCTGCTCCGACGGAGGAATAATCATGATCAGAAAAATATTCAAAGCAGCGGTAATCGCCAGCCTGGTGCTTGGCGTGAGCACAACCGTATACGGGGCGTCCGCGGTTTCAATGGACGAACTCCTGCAGCAGGTCAAGCAGGGTCGCATCAAGGACGCCGCCGAGAACAAGAAGCGCATCGAGGAGTTCCAGAAGGACCGTTCGCGCCAGCAGCAGCTCCTGAAGGACATGCAGAACGAGAAGGTGCGTCAGGAAAACCTGTCGCAGCAGCTCGAAGACACTTTCGAAGCGAATGACGCCCAGATCATCGACCTGGAGCGGGCGCTGCAGGACCGCCTGGGCGAACTGAAGGAACTGTTCGGCGTGCTGCAGCAGGCAGCCGGCGACGCACGCGGCAACTTCGATGGCTCGCTCACCCAGATCCAGTTCCCGGACCGGGGCGAGTGGTTGACCAAGTTCGCACAGAAGATGGGCTCCACGACGCGCATGCCGACGATCGCCGAGATTGAGCGGCTGTGGTTCGAACTTGCCCGGGAAATGACCGAATCGGCCAAGGTTGCCCGCATCAACGCCACCGTGGTCACCGCGGACGGCAAGGAAGAGGAGCGCGAAGTGATTCGCGTCGGCCTGTTCAACGCCGTCTCCGACGGCAAGTACCTCGAGTACGTGCCCGAAACCGGACGTTTGGTTGAGTTGCAGCGACAGCCGCAGAGCCGCTACACCAGCCGAGCGGAGGACCTGCAGGAAGCCAAGTCCGGGATCACCGGTTTCGCCGTTGACCCGACCCGCGGCCAGCTGCTCGCCCTTCTGGTGCAGACGCCTGGATTCATGGAGCGTGTCTCGCAGGGTCAGATAGTCGGTTACACGATTATCGTGCTGGGCTTCATCGGCCTGCTCGTGGCGATCTGGCGCCTGATCGTTCTTTCCAGCGTGAGCGCCAAGGTCAGCCACCAGACCAAGCACCTGGACCAGCCGGGCAATAACCCGCTGGGCCGCGTGCTCAAGGTTGCCCAGGAGAACCCGGGCGTCGACGTCGAGTCGCTGGAGTTGAAGCTGGGCGAGGCCATCCTGAAGGAAACGCCGAAGTTAACCGCGATGCTCCAGTTCATGAAGATCATCTCCGTGGTTGCGCCGCTGCTGGGTCTGCTCGGTACGGTGACCGGTATGATCATCACCTTCCAGGCCATCACCCTGTACGGTGCGGGTGATCCGAAACTCATGGCCGGCGGTATCTCCACGGCCCTGGTCACGACGGTGGAAGGCCTGGTTGTCGCCATCCCGATGGTATTCCTGCACACGCTGGTTCAGAGCCGCGCCAAGCGCCTGACCCAGATTCTCCAGGAGGAGGCGGCGGGCATGCTCTCCGAGCGTGCTGAACAGACGGCGTAAGACTTATGGACGTTGTTTATTATTACTTACCGTTCCTTGTAACGATCAGGGACTTCATTGAACTCGGTGGCCCGGTCCTCCAGGTCATCGGGTTCGTGACCCTGTTCATGTGGATGCTCATTATCGAGCGCCTCATTTACTTCAGGACCGGCCACCGGAAACTGGTGCGACAGGCCCACAATTACTGGGATGAGCGGCAGGATTACTCGTCCTGGAAGGCCCATCAGATCAGGAACTGGATCATCTCTCAGGTGTCTGCTAATTCAGAGAGAAACCTGGCGCTGATCAAGACCTGTGTGGCGCTATGTCCGTTGCTGGGGCTGCTTGGCACGGTGACGGGCATGGTCGAGGTGTTCGAAGTCATGGCGATATCCGGCTCGGGCAACCCGCGTTCCATGGCGTCTGGCGTTTCCAAAGCCACGGTGCCCACCATGGCCGGAATGGTGGCCGCGCTGTCAGGCGTGGCCATGTCGGCCTACCTGGAGAACAAGGCGCGCCGTGAACGCGAGTTCATCGCGGACGAACTGAAGATTGAGCACGCCTGAGCGGATACTGGACGCCAGGCTGCTGATTTAGGAGATACATAGATGCGGCAACACTTAGCCACGCAAATCGAAGAAGAAGAGTCCGAGATCAACATCACGCCCATGCTGGACGTGGTGTTCATCATGCTGATCTTCTTCATTGTTACAGCGACTTTCGTCAAGGAGGCGGGCATCGAGGTCAATCGGCCCGACGCCGCGACGGCGGTCAAGCAGGAAAAGGCGAATATCCTCGTCGCGATTGGTCCGAACAATGACATCTGGATCGATCGCCGCCAGGTGGATATCCGTTCCGTGCGACCGAATATCGAACGCCTCCACGCTGAAAACCCACAGGGCTCCGTTGTGATCCAGGCGGACAAGGAGTCCAAGACCGACACGCTGGTGCAGGTCATGGACGCCGCCCGTTCCGCCGGCGTTTTCAACGTCTCCATTGCGGCCCAGGAACCCTAACGAGGTAAGTCGATGTCGGCCACGATTATCAATACACTTTCCACGCAGAAAGGCCCGGGGACGATCCGACTGATTATCGGGGTCGTCATTGGCCTTGTCGTGACGGCCGCCCTGTTCTGGACCATGCAGTACCTGATCGTTACCGCGGACCGCGAACTCAACGAGGGTGGTTCATCGCACCTGGTCGATTTCGTGCGGCTGAAGCGCGACGAGTCTGTCCAGCGCAGGGAACTGAAGCCCAAGAAGCCGCCACCGCCGGATGCGCCGCCACCGCAGCCTCCGTCGCCGCAGCTGGACAACCTGAACCCGAACGCAGAGAAGATTGCCATCCAGGCCGCACCGGTCGAGACGGATATCGAAATGAGCGGCGGGTTCAGCCTGGGCGTTGGTGAAGGCGACTACCTGCCTATCGTCAAGGTGGCGCCGATCTATCCGCAGCGTGCACTTTCGCGCGGAATCGAAGGCTATTGCGTTGTGCAATATACGGTCACCAGGCAGGGCACGATCCGCGATCCGTTTGTGATCGAGGATCAGTGCACCAGTTCGCTGTTCCACCGCGCCTCGGTCCAGGCGGCCCTCAAGTTCAAGTACAAGCCGCGCGTCATCGACGGTCAGGCCGTCGAAGTGCCGGGCGTACAGAACAAGTTCACCTACGAGATCCAGGAATAGGCGGTGCATCGCATGTTCAGACTGAAATCCACTTTGATACCTGCGTTGCTCGCCGGCTTCCTGCTGGCGGGGGCGCCGGGTGTTTCCCTGGCCCAGAGGGATGACGAAGGCAGCAGCCGCAAGACCAAGGAAACCGTGGCGATGAGCCAGCAGGTCTACGAGAAGCTGACCGAAATCCAGGAAATGGTCGAGGCCAAGGACTTTGCCTCCGCGCAGCGCGCAATCGACGAACTGAAGGACAAGAAGTCACTGTCGGACTACGAACGCGCCCAGATCTGGAACATCAACGGCTACTCCTATTATCTGCAGGAGCGCTACGCAGACGCCATCAGGGCTTACGACACCGTGCTTGCACAGCCCGGGCTGCCGGAAGCGCTGCTGCTGAGTACGCTGAAGACCAAGGCGCAGCTGCAGTTCACGCAGGAAGATTACGAGGGCGCCCTGGTCACGGTTCGCCAGTTGATCGCAGCCATCCCGGAACCCAGCCCGGACGTGATGATGATCGAGGGCCAGGCCCTGTTCCAGTTGCAGCGCTACGACGAGGCGCTGGTACCCATCAAGACCGCAATCGACATGTACCGCGCCCAGGGCGCGACCCCAAAGGAGAACTGGCTGCTGCTGCTCCGCGTAATCTACTTCGAGAAAAAGGATTACGAGAACATGACCGATGTGGTCAAGGAGCTCATCAAGTACTACCCGAAGGACACGTACGTGCTGACCCTGGCGGGCATCTACAGCGAGCTGGGCGACACGAAGAAACAGCTGGCCCTGACCGAGGTGCTGTACGAGAAGGGTTACCTGAACACGGCTTCACACATCACGAACCTGGCCAACCTCTACCTCCTGCACGGCGAGCCCTACAAGGCCGCCAAGCTGCTGGACAAGGAAATCAAAGCCAAGATCGTGGATGGCAGCGAGCGTAACCTGCGGCTGCTGTCCCAGGCCTGGTACCAGGCAAGGGAGGATGAGAAGGCCATTCCGCCGCTGGAAAAGGCGGCCGAGATGTCCCAGGACGGCGAGTTGTACATTCGCCTGGCGCAGGCGCACATCAACCTCGAGCAATGGGGCGATGCCGCAGCGGCGGCACGGAAAGCGATTAGCATCGGCGGCCTGAAACGCAACGACCAGGCCAATATCATGCTGGGAATGGCGCTGTTCAACCAGAAACGGCTGGAACAGGCCCGGCGCGCGTTCGAGCGAGCGGCCCAGGACAACCGCTCCAAGCATGCAGCGAACCAGTGGATCGCCTATGTTGACAGTGAGATCAAGCGCCGCGAGGTCATGAACCAGTCCCTGCCGACCAACGAACCACGCGAAAAGGACAAGCTGCTCAACGTCATCGAGCAGGAAAAGGACAAAGGCTGACACCGGCGCCCCCGGCGCGCGGCGATAACCGGCCATCGTTCGGCCAACAAAAAAGCCCCGGACATCCGGGGCTTTTTTGTTGGGTGAAACCGCTGCTCGACGATCAGCTGAGCGCAACCACGTCGATCGTGATTTTCTCCATGACCTTTTCGGTCGTGTGACTGCTGAACGTAGCGGCCAAACCCTGGCGCGGACTGATTCCCAACACCACCATGTCCGCCCCGACCTTCTCGGCCAGCAGGGCAATCACGTCTTCAGGCTTGCCCATGTCGCGGTGAATGTTCTCCACCGGCAGGTCAACCACCCTGGCAATGGCGTCACGGTCCGGAAAATCCTCGCTGTCCCTGTACGCATTGACGACGTGGAACTCGGCTTCGAAATAGTTGGCCAGGAACTGGCCCCGTTCCATGATCTTCTTGTTGAGCGCCTGGTGCACGGGGTCCTTGACCTGGGTATTCACTGCGGCAAGGATGCACTTGATCGGCCCGGTCGTGCCTTCATCCACGATGACGACGTCACACTTGGCCCGCCGCACGAGATCCCACTTCGAGTCCGTGACACCGGTCTTGTGTTCGGCGGAAGCCTCGCACAGCATGATCGTGTCGCAACCGTACTTTTCTGCGGCGTCAGCGATGGATTGCCGCCAGTCACGCGTCCAGAAGAACTGCACCGTGTACTTGACCCCGAATTCATCGAGTGGACTCAGCAGTTCGTTGCACCATTCCCTGCTGCGGACAGTTTCGTTCGGAGTATTGGGGTCCGCCTTGTCGGGTGGCTCCACGCCGATCAGCAAGTGGTACTCCGATACCCATTCCGCGCGCTGGCGTATGACGTCCAGCATGCGCTCCAGGGCAAGGTGCCGCTCGTGTGCAGGATCGACGATGACGAGGAATTTTCTTTTCTCCACTTAAATAACCCTCCGGGCAATTTTCTTCGATTGGATCAACCCAATTGACGGGTATTCAGCCATTCTACCTGATATAGAGCTGAAATCTCGCCCAGGATCCGAAATTTGTCTCCGCACCCTCCCGGATGATCCGCCTGCGGCTCTGGGCGAGGGATTCGACAAGACCTTCCCCCGATTTCAGCCGTTGGTAAAAATCGTCCATGAAGTCCGCCGTGTCGACGTCCGCCGCCGGCCATAGCGTGAACAGCACGGCGGCAACCCCCGAATCGAGCAATTCGGAGACGAAGGGGACCCGTCCGTCGAAGTCCGTTCGGCCCTGCCCTTCAACCGCGGTCTCGCTGAGGACCGCGAGACCGGCGCTGAAGGTCAGGCCCTGCAGGTCTGCGGGTGCCAGGAAATTCCCCCCGGCATCCTCGCCGGTGCCCGACAGGGCCAGTCGGGACCGGTCCGGATACGCCAGGTCCAGGATCCCCGGCATGGCCAGGTGCACGAGGTCGGCGCCGGTGAACCGGCTGTCAAGAAATTCGTCCCTGGCCAGGGCCGCCCCCTGCACCACGTGCAGACCCGGACCGATAAAACGGTCCGTGATCCTGCCGATTTCCGACGAAGTCGTCAGGTCGTAGTCGAAGAGCACCTGACCGGCTTTCGGGCTCCCCGCCACGAACACTTCTTTCTGCTCCTTCGGCCCCACGGACTTACCACGGCGCTGGAGTGCAGCCAGCGAGCGCAGGGCAATAACTTCGTGATCCGAGGCGAGGAACCGGCCGGCGGGCCGCAGGGCATCGAACGGAAGGCCGTCGAGCGGGCCCATCGGAAGCAGGTAAAGACGTTCGGGCAGCCGCGTGCCCAGGGGGGTCACCATGCTGCCGCCCAGGTCTTCCAGCAATGGGATCAATGAAGCCACCCCGGAGCGGCCCATGCCTTCGCGCAAACGGGCGATCTGACCGAGGACCGGGCCGGGCCTGCCAAGCCGGAAAAGCCTCGCACCATCAGAGCCGGCCAGCACCGCGTACAACCCGTCGTCGGCGAAGTAATAGGCGAGGACAGCTTCATCGTGGTTCAGGCCTTGCAACATCCGATCCAGGCCGGCCCGATCCAGCGTGCCGGGCTGTGCGGCTCCGCGGATGACGTCCTCCAGCAAGCGATTCGCCCTGTCCCCCAGGCGGGTCGCTTCCTGCCCGGTGGCTGCGTCCCGGGCCGCAAGGAGTGAGCGCAGCTCCTCACCCGCATCGTCCGGACTGCGCGAAGTCTCCCCCTCAGCGCCGGCTTCGAGCAGCCTGATCCGATCCATGGCCAATAATGCCGGTGCGCCCTGCTCGTCCGCGGTGGCCAGCACGCTCCTCATGTACTGCCGGTACAAGGCCTCCTTGTTTTCCCAGTACCAGGCGCCCAGGACACCGCGAACCATCCGCTGCATCGCAGCCAGTTCGGACAGCAACGCATCGACGACCCGAGCGGCCTCGGTACGCCGTCCATCGCGCAGCAGGATGCGCGACCAGGTCAGCCCGCCCTGTAACGACGCACGCGGCAATCCGCTCGACTGCAGGCGGCGGTAGGCGCCACGCGCCTCGCTCCCCTGACAGCCGCCGGGCTCGCCATCTTCCAGGCGCGCAAGGCACAGCTGGAGGTCTGCGAGGTCCGACATCACGGCATCCCCGCCGCGCCGCGCCGCATCCAGGCTTTGCCGCAACAAATCGCGCTCGCCGCGCCCTGCAACGCCTCCGGCCGCCCGCGCGTCCCGTGCGGATTCCAGCAGCCACTCGGCGCGGCGGCTATCGGTGGCGGCCTGCTCACCCTGCATCTTCCGGTATCGGCTCGTTTCATCGAAGTTGCCGACGGATCGGTTGATGTTCGCCAGGGCCCCGTAGGCACGGAACAGGGCGGCCCGACTATTCTCACGGGGCATTCGCGGCAGCGATTCCTTCATGACGTGCTCGGCCCGCTGCATGTCGCCGAGCGAATACAGCGACCAGCCGAGCGCCAGGCCGGTGGCCCCCCAAGACTGCGCCGAGGGATTTTCTTTCTGCAGCGCAAGGGCCTGGGTCAAAACCGGGACCGCCTCCCCGAAGCGGTAGGTCTCGTTGAGGATCCGGCCCTTTTCGGCCAGGCTCTGCGCACGCTCCAGCGACGCGTCTTGCGGAAGGTCGCTGGCCATTCTGTCAAGCAATTCAATGGCGCCCGATGTTTGCCCCAGGGACTCGTAAACCGTCGCCGCCCGGCCCCGGATCTCCGCCGCCAGATCGGTGTCTCCGGCCGCGTCCGTCAGCGCCATGGCTTCGGAATATCGCGCCACGGCCTGCTTCGGCTCTCCCTGCCGCTCGTAGGCCTGACCGTCATTGAACAGGGCCCGCCCGCGTTCCGACTCCATGCCGGTTTCAGCGGCCAGCGCTGCGGCCCGCTCCAGCACGGAATGGACGTCGCGCCAGTAGTCGTTCGCCTGCTTTTCCGGAAGGGATGCGGCGACCGACGTCAGCGCGTCTCCTTCCAGCACCAGGGCGGCCAGTTCGATTTCCTGGAAGCCGGCGCGGCTCGCGGCGCGCTGGATGTCCCGGCTCATCTCCATCGCCTGGAGCTTGTCGTGGATCTGGTGCATGACGAGGTGCGCGGCAAAGTACTCGGACCACAGGCGCATTTCCTCCATGCCCAGGTCCGCGAAGGTCGCCGCCGCGCTGCGCAGCGTATAGGCTTTCAAGGCCCAGGTCGTCGCATCGTCGCTGAAAACGCGCTCCGTGCCCTGTGAATAGAGTCGATACGCGTGTGCCAGTTGAGCGGAATTGGGGTCTCCGGCCTGGAACTGGATGAGTTCCAGGCTGATGCGTGACCGTTCGACCGGCCGGGAGGGTGTCACCTCGATCATCAACTGGCGGGGGCTGTCGACGGCATCCACCCACTGGTAAACCGGCCCGATCCGCCTAGCGGCGACGCCCGACAACCGGATCAGCGCATTGTCAGGACCGGTAATGCGGGATTCGAACTCCGCCTCGCGAACGTCCACGCGCACCACGAGCGAGACCCCCGGGTATTGGTAGATCATGAACTCCGCGGGCCGCACGGGTGTGCCCCCGGCCTGCGCCTCGTCGGCTCGCGCCGCCACCGCACCGACGGCGAGCGTCAGCGAGAGGAGAAGAAAGGCGGCAATCGTCCGGAACCAGCCTGGCATGCGACATTGATAGCCGCGATACCGGCGCGGGTCAACCGGTTCCGGCACCTGGAACGCGCGCATTGCCGCACCATGAGGTTTTTGATAGCGTGCTTGGGCCATGCGCAGACCCAACAGGGACACCACCGTCTTTTCAACCTCGGCAATCGATCTGTTCGCTTCCGCGCTGGGCGCTTTTATCCTGTTGGTCATGATCCTTTTTCCGTATTACCGCAACGCCGGGAGCGCGGACGCCTTTTCGCGCACACAGGAAATCCAGGAACAACGCAGGCTCGCCGCGGGCAGGATTGCCGAACTGACCGCCGCCAGGACCCTCGCCCAGAGCGAATTGCAGGACATGAACGAGGCCAACCGGGGTATCGAGGAACAGATCGCCCGAGTCCGCCGCGAAATGGCAGACATCAAGACCCAGCTGGCTGAAACCCCGGTAGCGCAGCCCGAGCCTACGGTCGAGGCGCCCGAGGAGCCGGAAGCCCTGACCTCCGGGGTCGAATTTTCCATCCTTGGGCTCGCGACGGAGGCCAAGTCCTTCGTGATCGTCGTCGACATGTCCGGCAGCATGATTTCCTACACGGACCTGATGATCAAGTCGGTCCTCGAGGTCCTGGAGCCGCTCGACGAGAGCAACGAATTCGCCATCATCGGCTACCAGGGCAACCCGTCGCCCGTGCTATGGACGTACCCCGATCGGGGACTGGTGCAGGGCACGCCGGAAAACCTCAAGGCGGCGCGAGACTTCACGACGTCGCTCGCGCGTCGCTTCGCCGGCTCTACGCCGACCCACTACGCGCTGGCTTCGGCCCTCCAGTACCCTGCGGACGCCATCATCCTGATGAGCGACGGCGAGCCAGACAATCCCCCGGGATTCATCCTGCAGGACATCGCCGGACTGAACCGCTACGAGCAAAAGGAGATCCACACGGTCGCGATTGGCGACTACACCCAGAACCGGGGACTGGTGATGTTCCTGCAAACGTTGGCCCAGCAGAACGGCGGAGACTTCGTAGGGGTGTCCCGATGAGGTCACGGCGGCGCAACCAGGAAGTCTACTCCCTGTCGGCGGTCGACCTGTTCGCCTCGGCCATGGGGGCCTTCATCATCATCTCGATCATCCTGATGCCGGATTACCAGAAGGAAGTGCGCTCGATGGGCGACGTCGAATACCTGGAAGAACTGGCCGGCAAAACGCAGGCGCTGCTGGATCAGACCGAGGCGGGCAGCGAAGACGTGAAGAAGGCCCTGCTGGCGGCCCAGACCCGCCACCAGAAGCTGCAGGCCCAGCTGGACGCGGTTTCCGGAGAACGCAAAATCCTGGACGCAAGGCTGCAGGCGCGAAACGACCAGCCGCCACCCCCGCCCACCGAGACCCCGACGAAAGACGAGGAAGGCAGCAACCGCGTGACGTTCCGGTTCCTCGGTCTGAAGACCGACAAGAAACGCATCCTGTTCCTGGTGGACATGAACCACTACCTGGCCAGCTACCAGGGGCTTGTGATGCGCACCGTGGTGCGTGCGATGGAGTCCCTGCAGCAAGGCTACTCCTTCGCCATTCTCGGGTTTCAGCAACAGGACGCAGGTCCGAAGTACTACCGCTGGCCTGCGGACGGCAGCCTGGCCGACATGAACGGCCGAACGAGGGCGGAGGCCGTCGATTTCCTGCGCAGCCTGTCCGGCAAGTTCGAGGGGTCGTCCTCACTGCTGGACGCCTTCGACGAGGCGTTCGACTACTCCGCGGGCGCCATCGTGCTGGTCAGTGACGGGTTACCCAACCCGGCCTTCAATGAAGGCCTGTCCCCGGGACGGCTCGTGCGCAGCATCACCGTTGCGAACACGAAGGGCGAGGAAATCCATGCGGTCACGGTGGGCGACTACTTCAAGTACCGCGGCACCGTTGAGTTCATGGAATCCCTGGCGCGAGCCAACGCTGGCGGTTTCCTCGCTCTGGCGGAGTGAGAGGGCCGGCGCTTGAACGCTCGAAGGGGAACGCCGAGGGCGCCGACCACGCAGAAGGATCTGGATATTGGCTGGTGCTGCCCGGAAAGCCCTCAAGAACGAATTACTTCCGCGTCTTCGGCATCCTCTGCGGAAATTACTTGCTCTTGACCGGCCATTCGAAGCCACCCGAGCGAACGCTCTCCGAAACACCTGCCGAAGCCTTAACCTGATGTTCTTCGCGCCTTTTGCGGATTTGGCGCCCTTTGCGTTCCCTGTCGAACGTCAGGAATCGCCGGCCAGGAATTCGAACTCGGCGTCCCCGATGCGGATGCGGTCGCCGCTGTGGAGCTCGGTCGGTGCGCTGACGCGCTCGCCGCCGACCAGGGTTTCCGTGCCGTCGGGTGCGGGGCGCAGGTGGAACGTCCCGGATTTCGGGTCGAACGTGATCAGGGGATGGTGGCCGGCGGGAATCGCCGCGCCCGCGGGCCCCGCGTCATTTTCAGCCACGGTTTCCGTCGGCGGTTCCTGGGCGGGTTCGGCTGCGGACGGGAACCCGGGGGCATCCTGGAGGTCGATGGTTTCGGGCTCATCGCCCTCGATGAAACGCCGCGCCAACGGGTTGTCCGCGCCGCCCGCCGGCGCACGCGACGACCCCTCCGTGCGGCGCCCCCTGGGAACGTCTTCACGGTCGGGAGTGGGTCCCTCGGTTCGGTTTCGGCGGAAAATCATCATTGGCGTACCGGAGAAAAAATACAATGTATCATAGCGGCGTGAACAATCATGAGGCCAAGACCGTCGGGCGCTCGCCAGGCTGCAGCGTGGTTCTTGACGATCGGTCCGTATCGCGCAGGCACGCCACCGTACAGACCACCGACGAAGGCTACCTCGCCGTGCAGGACACCGATTCCAGCAACGGAACCTGGCTGCAACGCAACGGCCGCTGGATACGGGTGCGCCGGGTGATCCTGGGCGCCGAGGACCGTATCCGCTTTGGCGACTGCGAAGTTCCGCTCGAACGCCTGGTCGAACTGTTCGGGGAGCGCACGGGCGCGCGACTCAGGCAAGGGTGGACGGCGCGTGGGCGCCCGCTGGTTTTCGATCCGGCCGTGACGTCGCCTCAGAAACCCCGCACCGTGCTGGAGCATCCCCGACGCAACCCGTTGACCGGGGACATCGAGGAGAACCGTCAGCCCCGGGGCACCCAGGGACAAGGGAACGACAGATGACCCGACTGGTAACTTTGCTCGTCAGCCTGGTGACCGCAGTGGTGGTCATTGCGCTGCTCGCGAAAACCCTTCCGCCTTCGGCCGCCGCCATCCTGCTGGACATCAACCGCTCGACATGGCCGCTGACCGTGCAGAACATCCTGTGGCTGGCGTTTTTCGCGGGGCTTGGGGAATTGTCCATCCGCTGGCGGCAGGGGCGCCTGGAGGAAGCGCAGATGCGGCGCAACTACCTGCCCGAGGATGAAGAAACCGTGTTGCGCCCCGGCGAAGACCTGACACCCATCTATCAGAAGATTCGCAGCAGCAGGTATCGCGACGTCTGTTTCGTACCCCGGCTGATCGAACGCTGCGTGCTGGGGTTCAACATCAGCCACTCGGCCGACCAGACGAACTCGCTGTTGAACTCGAGCCTGGAACTCTATCTGCACGAGATCGACCTGCGTTATAACATCGTTCGCTACATCACCTGGCTGATACCGTCACTCGGCTTCATCGGCACGGTCATCGGCATCATGCTCGCGCTCAACTATGCCGGCAACCGGATCAACGTCGAAAGCCCGGATATGCTGTTCCACGTTACCGAACGGCTCGGCGTCGCCTTTTCCACCACGCTGCTGGCGTTGGTCATGGCGTCGATCCTGGTATTCATCCAGAACGTGGTGCAGGGCAAAGAAGAGACCGCGCTCAACCGGGCCGGGCAGTATTGCCTGGACAACCTGATCAATCGCCTCTACGCGCCCTGAAGGCCTGCCCGATGAACGCTTCCGGGCCATCCAGGTTCAAGATCTTCTGCTTCGCCTCCCTGCTGGCGCTGAGCGGCAGCCTGGCCGCACAGGGCGTCGATCCCAGCACCGGTGATTTCAGCTGGCCCCAGGGCGGATCGATGCCGACCTGGGTCGTGCCGGTGCTGCGCCTCGTGTCGACCACCCACGTCGAGCCCACGACCGGCATCGTGCTTTCCGCCTCGGGCCTGGTGCTGGTTCCGGCGGAATTCGCCTCGCCCGGTGACGAGATCGTCGTGCTCGACGGCGGCACCGACATCGTCCGCAACGGACGCAGGGCGCACATCGAAAAGCGTTTCAGTGATCTGGGGGTCGAAGTCCTCGCGGTCGAGGGCCTGGTGCGGCGTCCAGCCTCATTGGCGCCACAGCCGCCCGGCGCGAACGACGAGTTGTGGTTGACCGCTTTTCCGCCGGCCGAATCGATTGCCCGCGGCGAGGCGCCGATCAGGACAGCGGCCCGGGTAGTCGTCTACGCGGAGAACGGGAAGATTTCGATTTCCGCGGAAACGCCGCTTCCCAATGTGACCGGCCCCCTTCTCGACCAGTGCGGAGACCTGGTCGCCGTGAGCATCGCGAGTCCGCCGCAGACCATGGATCCCTCATCCGACACGCGCTACGACTGGCTGGATGACCTGAATGCCATAGTGTCCGACCTCGGCGTGGAGCCCGCCCCGTCCACCTGCCAGGCGCGGGTGGTCCCGGCAGCGGCGCCGGCGGAGGCCGAAGCCAACGCCCCCGCCGAAGGCACGGAAGAGCCGCCCCCGCAGCCGGTGGCGGCAAATGAATCGGAGACCGGCGACGAATCGGCGACGCCACCCGAAAAGCCCGACGAAGAATCGTTGGCGGAACCTGCAGCGGACGAATCCGGCCTGGGGATTACGGAGTTGCCGCCGTACGAGGAATCGGTCTCCACCACACCGCCAGCCGAGCCGGAGTCCCGCGCCTGGATCTGGCTGGTGGGCGCCCTGGTGCTGTTGACCCTCGGAGCGACAATCCACCTGGTTCGAAGGGCCGGACGCGGGCGCGCAGGGACCACGGCGCCAGGGCGAATGACGGAAACGGGCGCGGAAGTCGACAAGTCGGCTGAGGCGGAGCCGGTAATGTCGCCTTTCGAGCACCTGTTGACCCTTTCCGGCATGCGCTCGGACGGGCAACCGATCGAAGCCTCGTGCGCGGTCAGCGAACGCGCCGTGAACGTCGTGATCGGGCGCACGGGAGCGGACCTCCCCATTGACAGCGAGGCGGTCAGCCGCCAGCACGCGCGCCTCAACGGAAACCGCGGCAGTCTGACATTGTGCGATCTGGGCTCGCGTAACGGGACCGCGGTCAATGGCATACCCTGCCTGGAAGGCGAGATCCTGTTCGTCGAGCCCGGCGACACGATAACGCTGGGAGACGTGCAGGTTACCATCGATCTGCTCCCGCTGGATGGCAAGAAGGGCCGGCCATGAGCCAGGACGAACTGGCCCTGGCGCCCGGCGTCCAGGTCGATACGCTGCGCATAGACCGCATCCTGGGTCAGGGCGCCTTCGGCGTCACCTACCTCGTTACCGACACGGTTCTCGACCGGTCGTTGGCGCTGAAGGAATTCCTGCCGCGCGAACACGTGGAGCGCGCGGCTGACGGCAGCCTGCACGCCGTGGGCGAAGAGGCGCAGGCAGCCTTTGACGCGGGCATGGCCTGTTTTCTCGAAGAAGGCCGAACGGTCGCGCGTCTCGAGCATCCGAACGTCGTGAAGGTGCTGAGGTGCTTCGAGGCCAACGGCACAGCCTACCTGCTGATGCCCTGGTACCAGGGCGAGCCCCTGGACCGCCTGCTGCGGCGCAGCGGCCGCTTCAGCGACGAGGAAGCGCTGGCGCTGGCCCGTCCGTTGCTCGATGCGCTGGCCTACGTGCACGACCGGGGTGTGGTGCACCAGGACATCAAGCCGGCCAACATCTACGTAACACGCGACGGCGCACCCATCCTGCTCGATTTTGGCGCGGCGGGACAGCGTCTTGGCGAAGCTGGCCCGGCCGTCCGGCGACTGGGCAGCGAGGGCTACGCGGCGCCGGAGCAGTCGGACACAGGCGGTCCCGTCGGCCCCCCGGCCGACATCTATGGGCTGGCGGCGACGCTGTATCGCTGCGTCACCGGGCGGGTGCCGGTTGCGGCGAACCAGCGCCGGACTGCGGTTGCCAACGGTGAGCCCGATCCACTGGAGCCGGCGGACAGCCTGGTCTCCGCGTCTACCTACCGGGGTGTCATCGGAGCAATCGAAGCAGGCCTGACCCTCGAGCCCGGGGCCCGGCCCCAAAGTATCGGCGAATGGCGTGCCGCCTTCCGGTTTGCACCCGCGAGCGCCGGCGCGTCGGAGCCTGCCGAACGCGAAGGCCGGGAGTGGCTGCCGATGATCCTGCTGGCGGTCTTCTTCGTCCTGCTCGCGGGCTCCGTCATCTACCTGTTCACGGACTATGGTGCTGACGATGGCGCCAAAATTTCGGCGGAAGCCGAACCGGACAATTTCACGACCGCCGAGGAAAGGGCGCGATGGCAAGGCGCGCTGACAGCCGACACGGTGTTCGCCTATCGGCTGTTCCTGGAAGACTATCCCGAGTCCGTTCATGCAGAACAGGCGAACCTGAATCTGCAGCGGCTGGACGATGCCGCATGGAAGGCGGCGGCGGCCGACGGCGGCCGCGCCGCGATAGACGGCTACCTGCAGGAATTTCCGCAGGGGCTGCACGCGGCCGACGCGAAAATCCGCCTGGAGGAACTCCGGGTGGCCGAGGAGGAGGCGAAGCGCGAACAGGCGAAACGCGAGCAGCAGGACGACGAGTCCTGGCAAAAAGCCCGCGCGGCCCGCTCGTTGCCCGCCGTGGAGGCGTACCTGCAGCAGTGGCCGGAAGGCCGGCATACCGACGAGGCACTGGCGCTGCGTTCGGAGATCGAAGCCCGCATCAACGATCAGCGTGCTTTCGAGGCGGCCAGCAAACTGGATACGGTGGAGGCCTATAGGTCCTACATGGCGGCGTTCCCGAACGGTAGCCGGGTGGCCGAGGCGCTCGAGGCCATCGACAGACTGGCGCCCACTCCCGGAAAGACGTTCCGCGATTGCCCGGAGTGTCCCACGATGGTCGTCCTGCCCGCGGGGAGTTTCTGGCAGGGCTCGGACGAATCCTCACCCGGCGTGCTGAAGAACGAAACGCCGCGTCACCTGGTGACCATTCCGGCACCTTTTGCAATCGGTGTGTTCGAAGTGACCATGGATCAATGGGACGCATGCGTCGAGGACGGCGGTTGCAGCACGCGCCCGGGGGACAACGGCTGGGGCCGGGGCTCGCGCCCTGTGATCATGGTTTCCTGGAACGATGCGCAGGAATACGTTTCCTGGTTGAGCCGCAAGACCGGGCAGAGCTACAGCCTGCCCAGCGAGAGCCAGTGGGAATACGCTGCCCGGGCCGGGGAAAAAGGCGATTGGCCGGGCGGCGGGCCCGATGCGGTCTGCAGCTACGGGAACGTAGCCGGAAGCGAGACGGGATTCCGCTGGCAGCACGGTGCGTGCGCCGACAGCACCGCACTGGGCACCCTGCCGGTGGGGTCCCTGCAGCCCAACCAGTTCGGTGTATTCGATATGATCGGCAACGTTGCCGAATGGACCCTGGACTGCATGAACCTGTCCTACCTGGACGCGCCGACCGACGGCAGCGCCTGGGGCCGTGGAATCTGCAGTTCGCACATGACCCGCGGCGGTTCCTGGTTCACGGGAACGCGGGAAATCCGCCTGCCGGCCCGCTTCAACCTGAAGAATGGCGACCGGAACGACTTCACCGGTTTCCGTGTAGTGCGCACTATCCAACAGCGTTGAGATCTCACAACCTGGTGTAATTGGAGCATAATCGATTCATGACGCCCGTCATCCGCATCCTGCCGCCGCTCCTGGCGCTTCTGTTGCAGCTCGGGTTCACGCTTTCCGCCGTGGCCCAGCAGGATCGGGCGGATACCCCGGCCGATGAGGACAGTTCCAGCCAGCAGGTGGAGGAAAGCGACGAAGCCTTCAGGCGACGCATGGAGCTGGAGGATGCGCGCCGTCGAAACTCGGGGTACGCCATCCCCACCGATACGACCAAGCCCAAGCAGGAGAAGCTCGACAAGCTCCCCCCCGAATCCAGAGAGAATATCCGGGACCAGTTGGTGGATATCATCGTCGAAAACGGCGAATGGGAACCCAGCGACGCGCTCAAGGACTACCCTTACCAGCCCACCGCGGCCGCGAAAAAGGACCGTGAACTGCTCGAACAGGAGCAGGCGGCCTGGGACGAGCAGGTGCAGAAATACCACGAGCGCGAAGCGGCGGCCTTCGGCGCGTACCGGGGACCCGTACCTGGGCCCGGCAATCCAACCGGTGAGCAGGGCAGCGGCAAAGAAGGTGCCGGAGGGCCAGGGAGCGCCGGGGACGGCGAGGAAGAGACCGAAGCAGGCGCCGTATCCGCGGCCGCCTACCAATCGAGCCACAGCCGTCCCGAGGAGGAAACCAGCACGGCGGGCGTTTCCGAAAGCGCACTGGATTTCCTCAAAAGCCGCACGGGGCGCCCGCCAGCCGCCGGACGGCAAGGCACGGAAGCAGCCGCGGCGGCACAATCCGCGGCGGCACAATCCGCGGCGGCACAATCCGCGGCGGCACAATCCGCGGCGGCACAATCCGCGGCGGCACAATCCGCGGCGGCACAATCCGCAGAAACCGTGGCACAGACGGACAGCACCCAGGAGGCGGCCAGCGAAGAGGATTCCGAGGCCGAGGGGAAGCAGGAAGAGGCGCGGGAATCCCGCGAAAAAGCCGTGGAGATCAACCTCGATACGCCCGGCATGCTGGCCATCGACGACCTGGACAAGCTCCGCGGGACCGGCTCCGACAAGGACCCGGACAACGGCGACGGCAACCAGTAATCCCCGTCCCATCCACGCCGACGGGCGTTCAGACGTCGCTTTCCCTGATCACCTTGACCGTCGCCGAGCCGTCCGGCAGCAGGCTGAAGCGGATGCGAATGGGCTGGCAGCAGACCTCGCAATCCTCTACGTATTCCTCTTCGGCCAGCGAGACATCGAGCAGCAGGCTGATCCGCTCACCGCAATAGGGACAGAAGACCTGCACTTCCTGCAGCGGCTCCACAGCTAGTCCCGGCCCCCTGGCAGGCAACCAGCTGCCGAGGTTGCGTCGGGGGTTGGACCCCTCATCCAGCGGGGACTCAAGCGCCAGCCTCCTCGGTTTCTTCATGCCACTGGAAGATGTTCATCTCGATGAAAATGAAAGCGACCAGCCACAGAAACGCATCCCAGAAATCCAGGAAGCTGCCTTCGAGCCCCCACAGCGCGGCGCAGACGAACAGCATCAGGTAGAAGAAGCCCTTCACGAACTTGGCCACCCGCAGCAACCTCTCGGTAAGGAGGTCCTTCAGCTGCATCCAGACCTCGACCTCCAGCAACACCACGATGATCAGCCAGGTGGCCGCATTCACGATGTCGATGAGCGCCAGTTGCAGCGTGGACCTGAGGGCCTCGGCCGTTCCGATGATCTGCGTGCCGGAGATCAGGAACAGGTCTTTGCCCTGCAGCGCCTGGCAGGCGGTCGCATCGAGCACCGGGTAGTCATCGAGGCTGGCGACGTAGTTCCAGCCGGCGCCGACCAGGCTGCAGGGATCGGCCACCGAGAAAGGCAGCAGGTCGGTGACGACGAAATATTTCGCACAGTAGCCGTAGAACGCGTAGACGATGAAGAAATAGGACAGCGTCCGCACCAGCATCAACAGCCACTTCAGGCCGCCCTGCAGCTTGTCGTCGGAGATGACCGCGGTTTCCAGCTCGAACAGCAGCAGGAGCACGATCCAGGCCGTTGTATCAATGGTGGCCGAGAACGCCTCCACCACGTTGCGCCAGTCGATGCCTTCGCTGAACGTCAGCGCGCTGGCGGCGAAGTCGTCATGGAAGAACAGCACCGCGTTCCAGGTGAGCAGCGCATACACGGTGTACTTGAACAGCTCGAACATGCGCCTGGGATGCAGGAACTTCCCGGTTCTGGACGACGTATCCATCATGCAGTGAGGGGTCGTCAGTTCTCCATCGACCGCAAGCGGTATTGACGGCATGCGTCGCCGAAGGCGCGGAAGATCGCCAGCGAAACCGGGCTTTCCACCACCTTCCATTCGGGATGCCACTGCACGGCCAGCGTGAAGCCCGGCGCATCGCTGACCGTGAAGGCCTCCACCAGTCCGTCATCGGCTACGGCCTGCACGTCTAGTCCTTCACCGAGGCGGTCGACCCCCTGTGAGTGCAGAGAATTCACGGTGGCCTCGCGGACACCGGTCAGCCGCTCCAGCAGCCCCCCGTGGGTGAATTCCACACCGTGCGAAGGACCGTACTGCACCTCCAGCGGATCCTCCGGGTCTTCCTTGTGCATATGGTATTCCGGCAACTCGTGCACGAACGGATGCAGCGTGCCGCCAAAGGCGACATTCATCTCCTGGAAGCCGCGGCAAACGGCGAGCAGCGGCATGCCCGCTCGAATCGCGGCAGGGATCAGTGCCAGCGCCGCCACGTCCCGCTCGGGGTCGTGCCAGGTGCCGGCGCGACTGGGCTCGCCCATGTAATGCTTCGGCTCGACATTCGAGGGACTGCCGGTCAGGAACAGGCCGTCCAATCGCTCCACGATGTCCAGCACGTCGAAACCGCCGGCCAGCGACGGCAAGGCTACAGGGTAGGTGTCGGCGCCATCCGACAGCGCCTGCAGGTACTTCTCCCCTACCATGTGGAACGGGTGGGGACCCAGGGTCCGCCGGTCCGAAACGACGCCCACCAGGGGACGGTTTCCGGGCAGGTTCATTTTCGCGTTCTCCGCATCGGGTTTTCAGCATAGAGGCACAGGAACTCCGCCGCGAGCGTGGCGCCGGCCAGCGAGGTGATCTCGCCCACATCGTAGACCGGGGCGACTTCCACGACGTCCATGCCGATGAGGTTCACGCCGGCCAGGCCGCGGACGATCTCCAGCGCCTGATGGGTGGACAGGCCGCCACAGACCGGCGTCCCGGTGCCGGGCGCAAACGAGGGGTCCAGGCAGTCAATGTCGAACGTGAGGTAAACGCGGTTGTCGCCGACGATACGCCGGACTTCGTCCACGACCGCCCCGGGCCCGTTCGCATGAACCCAGCGCGCATCCAGGATGTTGAAGCCCAGCGGTTCGTCGTTCGTGGTGCGCAGGCCGATCTGGACCGAACACCGGTCGTCGACCAGCCCCTCACGGGCGGCATGATAGAACATCGTTCCGTGGTCGAGTCGCCGCCTGTCCTCCCCCCAGGTGTCGGAGTGCGCGTCGAAGTGCACCAGCGACAGCGGCCCGAAACGGGATGCGTAGGCCCGCAACACCGGGTAGGTCACGAAATGATCTCCGCCCAGCACCAGCGAGGCGGCGCCGGCATCGAGGATGTCCCCGACATACGACTCGACGAAGGGAACGATGGTTTCCGGCGTGCCCGGATCGAACTCGCAATCACCGTAGTCCACCACGGCCAGGCGATCGAACGGGTCGAAATCCCATGGCCACGGACGTTCCCAGGCGATCCCGGTGCTGGCCGCCCGGATGCCGCGCGGCCCGAAACGGGCACCGGGACGATTGGTCGTGGCCGTGTCCAGCGGAATACCGGCAATCGCCACGTCGACGCCCGCCAGATCCCTCGTGTAGGGCCGGCGCATGAAGCTGAGCGCGCCGGCGTAGGAGGGGGAGCCCTTTACCGTGCCGTACGGCGTGCTGGCGGTGAAGGCGTTGTCCCAGCCCTTGCGTTCGCTCACCCGTCGGCCTCCAGCGACTTCGCAGTCAGGTCGAGACATTTCCAGGCCTTGTCCACGAGTTCATCGACATGCGTGTGATCGATGATCAGGGGGGGCGATACGATCATGGTGTCACCCACGGCCCGCATCACGAGGCCGTTTTCCACGCAGATGTCCCGGCAGCGCGTCCCTGCCCCGAGGTCTTTGTGGAATCGCTCGCGACTGGACTTGTCCCGGACGATCTCGAGGGCTCCGACCAGCCCCAGGCTGCGCGCCTCGCCGATGATCGGGTGCTCGGCCAGCGCGTTGAACCGTTCATTGAAGTATGGGGCGGTATCGTCCTTCACCCGCTCCACGATCTTCTCGCGCTGCAGGATACGCAGGTTCTCCAGCGCCACCGCGCAAGCCGCGGGGTGCCCCGAGTACGTGTAGCCATGGGCGAATTCGCCGCCCTTCGCGATCACTACGTCGGCGACCCGGTCGCCGACCAGAGAGCCGCCCAGGGGCAGGTAGCCGGAGGACACGCCCTTGGCAAAGCTGATCAGGTCGGGCCGGATGCCGAAATGCGTCGACCCGAACCATTCGCCCAGGCGCCCGAACGCGGTGATGACCTCGTCGGCGACCAGCAGGATGTCATACTTGTCGCAGATTCTCTGGATCTCGGGCCAATAAGTATCCGGTGGAATAATCACGCCACCAGCGCCCTGCACGGGTTCGCCGATGAAGGCCGCGACCTTGTCGGCGCCGATCTCCAGAATCTTTTCTTCGAGCAACCGCGCCTGCTGCAGGCCGAACTCGTCGGCGGGCATGTCGCCCCCGAGGCCGTAATGGTAGGGCTGCTCGATGTGCACGATGCCCGGCACCGGCAGAACCATCTGTTCGTGCATCGCGCTCATGCCGCCGAGGCTGGCGCCGCCCAGCGTGCTGCCGTGGTAGGCGTTCTTGCGCGCGATAATCGTCATCCGGTCGTGTTGTCCCTGCAGGTCCCAGTAGCGGCGGATCAGGCGAATCTGCGTATCGTTGGCTTCCGACCCGGAGCCGGTGAAAAACACGTGCTTGAAGCTCCCGGGGCTCAGATCGCTGAGCAGTTCAGACAATTCGATCGCCGGCGGGTGGGTGCACTGGAAGAAGCTGTTGTAGTACGGCAACTTCTTCATCTGCTCGGTCGCCGCATCGATCAGTTCCTGCCGGCCATAGCCCAGGCTCACGCACCACAGGCCCGCCATGCCGTCCAGGATCCGGTTCCCGTCCGAGTCGTAGATATACACCCCGTCCGCATGTGTAATGATGCGCGCGCCGCCTTTTTCACCCAGTTCCCGGGTATCGGTGAACGGATGCATGTAATGGCGGACATCACTCGATTTCCATTCCGCGGTCCGGTTCACTTCGTGTTCGGTCACTGACCACCTCCGTAATGTTTGACGATTCGATCCAGACACGAGACTGTACCCTCAGTGCCCGTCAAAAGCCAAGGGGCCCGGGCTTGCGTTTCCGTGCCGCGCTTTCGATAATCCCGAAAGCCCGATCCTTCCAAGGAGCCTGTCGAAATGCGCGCCATCCACCGGATTTCCCTTGCACTGCTGTGCGCCGTCGCCCTTGCGGCATGCGGACCCCAAAGTTCCACCGACCATCACGCCGCGCCGGCTCCGGACTCGACACTGATTTCCGACGTGATCATTGTCGACGGAAGCGGTGCGCCCGGGTACCCGGGCGCCGTGCGCCTACGGGGCGACGAGATCGTCGAGGTCGGAGATCTCGACACGCTCCCTGACGAAATGGTCATCAGCGGAGGTGGCCTGGTGCTGGCCCCCGGATTCATCGACACGCACAGCCACGCCGACGAGGAACTGTTCGACCAGCCGGAAGCACTGGCCGACGTGAGCCAGGGCATTACGACCGTGGTGATAGGACAGGACGGCGCATCGCCCTATCCGCTAGGCGATTTCCGCGAGAAGCTGGGCGAGCACCCCGCAGCGCTGAACGTGGCGGCCTACTCGGGCCACAACACCCTGCGCGAACTGGCCATGGGGGACGATTACAAGCGGAATGCGACCGAAACCGAGGTCAGCGAGATGTCGCAGATGCTGGAGCGCGACATGGATGCAGGCGCCCTGGGGCTTGCCGCCGGACTCGAGTACGACCCCGGCATCTATTCCTCCACCGCAGAGGTGGTTGCGCTGGCGCGCGTCGCCGCCGCCCGCGGCGGCCGCTACATCAGCCACGTGCGCAGCGAGGACCGGTGGCTCGAGAAGGCCATCGACGAAATCATCCAGATCGGCCGAACGGCGAACATTCCGGTCCAGGTGTCGCACATCAAGCTGGCCATGACGCCGCTCTGGGGCCGCGCCGGTGAGTTCATCGCGAAGCTGGACGCGGCGAGGGCCGACGGCGTGGACATCACCGCGGACATCTATCCCTATACCTACTGGCAGTCCAACATGATGGTTCTGCTGCCCAAGCGCGACATCACCGACCGCGCCGAGGTGGAGTTCATGCTCAAGGAGATCGCGCCACCGGACGGCATGTGGTTCACGCTGTACAAGCCGCATCCGGAGTATGTGGGCATGACGCTGTCGCAGATTGCGGAGCAGCGCGGCGAGGATCCCGCCACCACGTTCATGACCCTGATCGCGGCTTCGGAAGCCATGAAGAGCGAGACCGGTGAGCCGGCGGACCAGATCATCGGGACCAGCATGCGCGAGGACGACATCGCGGCCCTGCTGGCCTGGCCGCACACCAACGTGTGCACGGACGGCTCACTGGACGATCTCCATCCGCGCGGCTGGGGCGCATTTCCGCGGGTGCTGGCCCGTTACGTGCGCGAGCAGAAGTTGCTGAGCCTGGAAGAGGCCGTGCACAAGATGAGCGGCCTGGCCGCGGAGCATATGGGTTTCACGGATCGTGGCGAAATCCGCCCGGGCGCGAAAGCCGACCTGGTGCTCTTCGACCCTGAGACGGTCACCGACAATGCGACGCCGCAGAACCCGAAGGTGATCAGCAGCGGCATCCACACGGTCTGGGTAAACGGCGTGGCGGTGTTCGACAATGGCGAAGTGACGGGCGCTTTGCCCGGGCGCTTCGTGGCGCGGGCCGGATCGGAGTAACCCAATCGCCCTACCAGAGAATCCGTAGGGGAAGCGCCGGGCGCAGATCCTCCGACCGTCCCGCCGCGGATGCACCGAACTCGAATTCCGCGAGGTGCACGCTGCCGCGGACGATCGAGAGGTTCCGGCACCGGGAGAACGCACGGAGCGCATCCGAGGGCGGGCGGACCGGCACCTGTATGCGAACCGAGGTCAGCGCGCCGAGCGCGCCGGTCCCGTTTTCGCCGGCAGCGGGCCCGAAGGGCGAGACGATCAGCAGAGGCTCCTCCAGGATGTCCGAGTTGGCCCCGACCAGGAACCGCTGCCCTGCCGGCAGATAGTCCGGCCTGTAGTCCCATCCCGGCAGGTCCCATGGGGCATGGGGATTCACGGGGCGGGCGACGATCCCGAACGGCGAAGCGCCGGGCCGGCTCGAACGGTCCAGGAGATTCAGAGGGGCGGCGGGACCCCCGGTGAGCTCATCCTCGTCCTGCACATACAGCAGTTCGAGCATGCAGCCCTTGAAAAAAAACCTGCGGTTGGCGGTGCCCTGCCCCCGGTGCCGGTTGGGTTCACCCTCGGCCAGGCCGAGGTCCACCAGCAGGTCGGCGTCCGGCGCACCCGGCCGGGTCAGGATGAAGACATGATCGAGCAGCAGCTCCACGCCAGCAGTATGGCATGCCCGAAGCGGCTCACGCCACGGTCGTTCAGGCCGGCATGGCCTTTCGCAACTGGTCGCCGATGGGCAGCGAGCGAACCCGGATGCCCGTGGCGCTGAAAATGGCGTTCGCCAGCGCCGGCGCGACGGTGGGAAGCCCGATTTCGCCCATGCCAACGGGGACGTTTCCATATGGCAGAACGTGAACTTCCACCTCGCCCGGCACGCCGTCCATGCGCAGGATGCGGTAGTCGTTGAAGTTGCTTTGCTGCACCTGTCCGCTCTCCACGGTGATCTCCAGGTTCAGCGCCGTGCTGAGGCCATCGAGGGTTCCGCCCTCGAGCTGGGCCTCGACGCCCCGGGGATTGACCGGCAGCCCGCAGTCCGCTGCGGCGACGATACGGTTCACGGTCAACTCACCCCGCCCATCCACGCTGACTTCCACCGCATGGGCCGCGTAGCCACCGAAGGTGAAGTGCGAGGCGATGCCGACCCCCCTGCCCTTCGGCCGCCCGGCGCGGTAGTCGATCCGCCCGGCCACGTGGCGCAGGAGCCGTGACAGCCGCCCGGGGTTGAAGCCCGGTCCACCATGCTGACCGTACGGGAGTTCCCGGTCGTCGCCATATAATTCGAGCCGCAACTCCAGCGGATCGCGGCCCGCTGCGTGGGCGATCTCGTCCAGGAACGACTGCACCGCAAATGCGTTCGCCGTGTGAGCGGGCGCACGCCAGGAACCCCGTGGCATACCCGACTGTACCGAAAACCACTCAAGCCTGAGGTTGTCCACGAAGCCTGCCGGGAAATCATCTGTGTAGAGTTCGGCCTGGTACTGTTCTTCCGGCGCGACGTTGGCGCGCCGGTAGTACTTGCCGGCGCTGGCCAACCGGTGGGTCCAGGCGACAATCCGGCCCTCGCCATCAAGGCCCGCCTTCATCTCGTGGAGCCCCGACGGGCGGTAGAAGTCATGCCGCACATCGTCCTCCCGAGACCACTGCAACTTGACGGGCGCGCCGATCCGTTTCGAGATGATGGCGGCCTCCGCCACGTAGTCGTTGGTCAGCCGCCTGCCGAACCCGCCGCCGACCCGGGTCATCTCCACCTGGATGTGCTCCCTGGAAATGCCCGTCACTGCATTCACCACCCGGCTGGCCCCGCTGGGCATCTGCGTCGGCGCGATGATGTGGGCGCGGTCTGCTTCGACCTGCGCAAAGCAGTTCTGCGGTTCCATGGGCGCATGGTTCACGAAGGGAATGCGATAACGGGCCTCCACCACACGGTCCGCGCGGCTCAGCGCGCCCGGGAAATCGCCGTCGTCGCGCACGACCTGCCCGGTCCCGCCGAGCAGCGACTCGGCCTGCTTCCAGAACGCGACCGTGCTTTCATCGGCGTGGGGTCCGCGGCTCCATTCGATCTTCAATGCCTCGCGCGCCCGCATGGCCGCCCAGGTGGAGGTGGCGACGACGGCCACGCCGCTGGCCAGTATGAAATACGGCTCACCGGGCTTTGGCCCTTCAATGGCGAAAACGTCCAGCACACCGGGAACACGGCGCGCTTCACGGTCGTCGAACGACTCGACCCCACCGTCCAGCCACGGGCAACGCGCAATCACCGCAAAGCACATGCCCTCGACCCGGGTATCGATCCCATATCGAGCCTTGCCCGTGACGATGTCTTCGGCGTCCACCACGCTTCGGGGTGTACCGATGATCCGGAATCGGGAAGGTTCCTTCAGGGTGGGCGCCTCCCCTGGCGGAGGCAACGCGGCCGCCTCGACGGCCAGTTCCCCGTAGCCCAGGCGTTTTCCAAGCCGGTCACACAGCACGGCGCCGGGTTCTGTCCGGCACTCTGCGGCGGCAACGTTCCAGCGCCTGGCCGCGGCTTCGACCAGCATCTGCCTCGCCGAGGCCCCCACTTCACGCAGGTAGGTCCAGTTGTCGCTGACCGAAGTGCTGCCGCCCGCCCCCTGGCCGCCATACTTCCAGGTGAACCCGTCCGGGGTCTTGACGATGCCCAGTGGCATCTGTTCAACGCGAACCTGTGCCCAGTCGACGTCCAGTTCCTCGGCGACCAGCATCGGCAGGGAAGTGCGCACACCCTGGCCGATTTCCGGCTGCGCACACCCGATGATTACGTGCCCGTCCGGGCCCACCTCCACAAAGAAGCCGATCTTCCTCCCACTACCGGATGTGCCGGCATCGTCGACCGTCTGGCCGGCCAGGGTCTCGAGGGCGGGAACACCCAACAGGAAGCCGCCCGCGGCCGTCAGACCGCCCACCAGGAACCTGCGCCGGGATTCGTCGCGCGGCGTCCGTTCTCTTCCCGCGACCGCCTTCACCTCAGCCGCCCCCCGCCATGTCGGCCGCCGCGCGGTGGATCGCCCTGCGGATTCTGAGGTATGTGCCGCAGCGACAGAGGTTCCGCATTTCCTTCGCAATGTCCTCGTCGTCCGGTTCCGGGATCCGCGCCAGCAGGTCGACAGCGGCCATGATCTGCCCGGCCTGGCAGTAACCACACTGCGGCACGTCTTCTTCGAGCCAGGCCTTTTGCACTGGATGCAGCCGTCCGGGTTCCGGCGCCAACCCCTCGATCGTGGTAATCCTCCTGCCGCCGATACTGGAGACTTTGACCAGGCACGATTTGGCGGCGCGGCCATCGATGTGCACGGTGCAGGCGCCGCAGGCGCCGATTCCGCAGCCGTATTTGGTCCCGCAGAGGCCGAGATGGTCCCGCAGGACCCACAACAGCGGACTGGCCGTCGCGCCGTCGTAACGCACCGGCTTGCCGTTTACGCTGAACTCGATCATGGCTGAACATCCCCGCTTGAAAGCTCTGGCATGCTTTCGACTATAGCCAGGGCCACGCGCAAGTCACCCCGCATCGGACCAGTCGAGCGGGCGGCGGGACAAGACGGTTCAGGATCCGGGCAGTCAGGCCTCGTCGTCGATGCAGCGGTCAGCCCGGACCAGCAGCATGAAACCGATGCCGAGCAATGCGAACAGCGCAGCGGACGCGATAGCCACGGTCCAGCCGAACGCCGCCGCCAGGAAGGGCACCAGCAGTGAATTGACAATCCCCATGGCGTTGGCGCCGGTGTTCAGCACGCCTCCGGCCGCCCCTGCCTGCCGGCCGCCGACCGCAACGCTGGTCGCCCAGTACGGTCCCTCGTTGAGCTGGTTGAAGAAAAACAGCAGCACCATCGCGGTCACGGCCACCACGACACTCGGATGGAACGCGCCGACCAGCAGCAACACCGCCGACATGCCCATGCCGATGACCACGGGCCAGCGGCATCCCCAACGCAGGCCGAGCTTGCGGCACATCCGGTCGCACAGCCATCCGCCCATGGTCGCGCCGGCCGCACCGGCGATCCACTGGGCCGAGGTGACGAAGCCCGCGTCCGTGGCGCTGAACTGGCGGACTGTGACGAGATAGTAGTAGAACCAGTTGAACACGATGTAGAAAACGAAGTTCATCGACGAGTAGCTCAGGGTCAGCAACAGCACGTCGCGGTTTTTCAGCACATCGAACCAGGTCGAATCCTTCTGCCCTTTCGAGGCCCTGACAGCGGCCTCCCGACCGGCGTCGATGAAGGAGAGCTCCTCCTCGTTGACGGCGGGGTGGTCGCGCGGCTCGTCCCGCGAGTAGCGCCACCAGAGCAAGGCGACCAGGAAGCCCAGAGGCACCAACGCAAAAAATGCGCCCCGCCAGCCCCAGGCCTCCACCATCAGCGGAACGACGATCGCGCCGGCCGCTCCACCCAGGGTCAATCCGGTGCTGGAAAGGCCGAGCGGCAACGCCCAGCGGCCCGGCGGAAACCAGCGCACGACACTGGAATTGACGACCGGAAACGTCGGCGCGTGCGTTGCGCCCACCAGGAACCGCACCGCCATCAGTGAAGTGATGATCACAGCGGCGGAGGCGCTGTCCTGGCCGGGCACGATACTGGTCACCGCGGTCAGCACCGCCCAAAATACCATCAGCGCGCTGAGAACCTTGCGCGGCCCCATCCGGTCTCCCAGCACGCCGCCCGGGAACTGGAAGATCGTGTACCCCGTGGTGAACGCCGCCATTACGTAACCCCACTGGATCTCCGACAGGCCAAGGTCGGACATCATGCTGGGCGCGGCAAAGGAAAGGTTGGTGCGCAGAACGTAGGCGATGAAGCTCATCACCACGAGAATGGCGAGAATCCGCCAGCGTACGAGACTTGCCGTGTGAGAATGGGTACTCATGCGTCCGGCATAGCCTATACTATTCGCCCTTTCCATGCCGTAATACTGCAGGCCGACGATGGAGACATCGGAGAACCGACTCGCCAGATTGATTGCCACTTCCGTGGTGCGCGGCGCCGAGCAGGGCGACAGCCACGGTGGCGTGTACCTGGTGGACTTCGCGGAACAGGAAGTCCACCAGGTGGTCGACTGGAACACATCGGAGATCGACTTTCAGGGCCGCGGCTGGGACCGCGGTTTGCGCGGCATCGCATTCTTTGGGGGTGAGATCTATATCGCCGCCAGTGACGAATTGTTCGTGTACGGACAGGATTTCCGGGTCCGCCGATCCTTTCGCAGCACCTATCTGAAGCACTGCCACGAGATTTTCCAGCTGAACAACCACCTGTACCTGACGTCCACCGGCCACGACAGCATCCTCGCCTTCGACCTGGAAAAGCAGTCGTTCTTCTGGGCGCTGCATATCGCGCTGGGTG
>JASFKQ010000011.1:0-35431 GCA_050118555.1 Lysobacterales bacterium | reverse complement strand
TGCAGTCACTTGCATGTCAACACCTACCTCGTCTTGCGGTCACCCGAATGACCCCTGAAGGTCCGGGTGGCGGCGAATTCGCCCAGCTTGTGGCCGATCATCTGATCGCTGATCAGGATCGGGACGTGCTGGCGCCCGTTATGGACGGCGATCGTGAGACCCACCATTTCCGGGAGGATCATGGAGCGGCGCGACCAGGTCTTGATCGGGCGCTTGTTGTTGGTCTCGACCGCATCCGTCACCTTTTTCATCAGGTGATGGTCTACGAAAGGTCCTTTCTTAATCGAACGTGGCATGGCTTTACCTGCTACTTGCCTGAGCGTTTGCGTTTACGTACGACGTACTTGTCCGTCGTCTTGTTCTTGCGGGTCTTGTAACCTTTGGTCGGCACGCCCCAGGGGGTTACCGGATGGCGTCCGCCCGAGGTGCGGCCTTCACCGCCGCCATGGGGGTGATCGACCGGGTTCATCGCTACGCCGCGGACGGTCGGGCGAACACCTCTCCAGCGCCTGGCGCCGGCTTTGCCCAGCTTCTCGAGGTTGTGTTCCGAGTTGGACACCTCACCGATCGTGGCGCGGCAGCGCGATTGCACCTTGCGCATTTCACCGGACCGCAACCTCAGGGTCGCGTATTGGCCTTCCCGCGCCACCAGCTGGCACGCGGCGCCGGCGCTACGGGCCAGTTGCGCGCCCTTGCCCGGCTTCAGCTCGACACAGTGGATCACCGAGCCCATCGGGATGTTGCGCAACGGCATGCAGTTACCCGGCTTGATCGCCGCTTCGCGGCCGCTGATCACTTCGTCGCCCGCCAACAGGCCCTTGGGCGCGATGATGTAGCGGCGCTCGCCGTCGGAGTACAGTACGAGGGCAATGTGGGCGCTGCGGTTCGGATCGTATTCAATCCGTTCCACCTGCCCGCGGATGCCGTCCTTGTCGCGCTTGAAGTCGATCACGCGATAGTGCTGCTTGTGTCCGCCGCCACGATGGCGCGTGGTAATTCGCCCCGCGTTGTTACGGCCGCCGGACTTGGATTTCTTCTCGACCAGAGTCGAGTACGGGGCACCCTTGTGCAGATGCTCGTGCTTGACCTGGACGACACCACGGCGTCCTGGCGATGTTGGTTTTGCCTTAACAATTGCCATGACTTATCGGTCCTTACGCTGTTTCTCCGCTCAGGAAGTCAATCACCTGGCCTTCCTGAACACGGACGTATGCCTTCTTCCAATCGCTGCGCTTGCCGGGGCGAAGGCGGAACGACTTGCTCTTGCCCTTGACATTCACGATGCGCACCGATTCCACGTTGACGTCGAACAGCAGCTCAACGGCGCCTTTCACCTCGGATTTGCTGGCGTCGGGCACAACATGGAACACATACTGATTGCTGTCCTCTCCCACCCGCGTGCTCTTCTCCGTCACGCGCGGTGAAACCAGTACCTGGTACAAACGGTTATTGCTCATCCCAGCCACTCCTGGATCCTGTTGACCGCATCCACGGTCACGATCACTTTATCCGCGCCGACCAGGCTCACCGGATCGAGGCCGGAAACGTCGACCGTGTACACGCCCGGCAGGTTGCGGGCAGCCAGGTACAGGTTCTCATCGACCTCGGCCGTTACGATCAGGCCCTTCTCAAAGTCGAGTCCGGCCAGTTTCGCGGCGAACGCACTGGTCTTCGGCTCGGCTACGTCCAGTCCATCGACCACGACCAGCCTCTGCTGGCGAACCAGCTCGGAAAGGATGGCCTGGATGGCGCCCCGGTACATTTTCCGGTTTACCTTCTGGGCGTGGTCACGCGGCACCGCCGCAAACGTCTGTCCGCCGCCCCGCCACAGCGGGCTGCGAATCGTACCCGCGCGCGCACGGCCGGTGCCTTTCTGGCGCCAGGGCTTCTTGCCGCCGCCGCGGACCGCGGAACGGTTCTTCTGGGCCTTGGTGCCGGAGCGGGCGCCCGCGAGGTACGCGGTGACCACCTGGTGGACCAGGGCTTCGGAAAATTCCCTGCCGAACGTGGCTTCGGACACCTGAATGTCCTTGCCGCCGGCTACTGTCAATTGCATGGTCATCTCCCTGTCTGCTCCTACTGAACCGTCTTCACGGAAGGACGGATCATCACGGTGCCCCCGGCCGCGCCCGGAACCGCGCCCTTGACCAGGATCAGGTTCCGCTCGAGGTCGATGCGAACCACCTCGAGGTTCTGCGTGGTCACACGCTCGTCGCCCATGTGCCCGGACATTTTCTTACCCTTGAACACGCGGCCCGGAGTCTGATTCTGTCCGATCGAACCCGGCGCCCGGTGCGACAGCGAGTTGCCGTGAGTCGCGTCCTGCATGCGGAAATTGTGGCGCTTGACGGTGCCGGCAAAACCCTTTCCCTTGCTGGTACCGGTGACGTCCACCATCTCGCCGGCTTCGAACATGTCCACCTTCAACTCCGCACCCGTCTCCAGTTCCGCGTCCTCGCCTTCCGGCAGACGCAGCTCCCACAGACCTTCGCCTGGCTCGACCCCGGCCTTGGCGAAGTGACCGGCCGCCGGCTTGTTCACCAAGCTGGCGCGGCGCGCGCCAACGGTCACCTGAATCGAGCGGTAGCCGTCCGAGTCCTCGTTTTTCACCTGGGTAACGCGGTTCGGGTTGACCTCGATCACCGTCACGGGAACGCTGTCGCCCTCCTCGGTGAACACGCGGGTCATGCCGCGCTTACGTCCAACTAATCCAATCTTCATTGCTTTGCCTTCCGTCAGGTAACGACGCGCGATCAGTACAACTTGATCTGTACGTCCACACCGGCCGCGAGATCCAGCTTCATCAGCGCATCCACGGTCTTGTCGTTCGGGTCCACGATATCCATGAGCCGCTTGTGCGTACGGGTTTCGTACTGATCACGGGCATCCTTGTTCACGTGCGGCGAGATCAGCACGGTGTGCCGCTCGATTTTCGTGGGCAACGGGATCGGACCCAGCACCTGTGCACCGGTCCGCTTCGCCGTTTCCACGATTTCGGCCGCCGAGCGGTCGATCAGGCGGTGATCGAAAGCTTTCAACCGGATGCGGATTCTTTGTTCAGCCATTTCAGGTTCCTATCGCGGACAAAGTCCGCTCCTACATCATTCGAAGATTTTTGCCACCACGCCGGCGCCGACGGTGCGGCCGCCCTCGCGGATCGCGAACCGGAGACCTTCCTCCATCGCGATCGGCGCAATCAGCGACACCACCATCTGCACGTTGTCGCCCGGCATCACCATCTCCACGCCTTCCGGCAACTCCACCGCACCCGTCACGTCCGTCGTACGGAAGTAAAACTGCGGCCGGTAACCCTTGAAAAACGGCGTGTGACGTCCACCCTCGTCCTTCGACAGGATGTATACCTCCGCCTCGAACTTCGTGTGCGGCGTGATCGATCCCGGCTTCGCCAGCACCTGGCCGCGCTCCACCTCGTCACGCTTGGTGCCGCGCAGCAGCACCCCCACGTTGTCCCCCGCCCGACCTTCGTCCAGCAGCTTGCGGAACATCTCCACGCCCGTGCACGTCGTCTTGGTGGTCTCCTTGATGCCGACAATCTCGACTTCCTCGCCCACCTTGATCACTCCGCGCTCCACGCGCCCCGTCACCACCGTGCCACGGCCCGAAATCGAGAACACGTCCTCGATCGGCAGCAAAAACGGCTTCTCCGTGTCACGCACCGGCTCCGGAATGTATTCGTCCATCGCATCGATCAGCTTCGCAATCGACTGCGTGCCAATCTCCGAATCCTCACCTTCCAGCGCCTTCAGCGCCGAACCGATAATGATCGGCGTGTCGTCGCCCGGAAAATCGTACGAGCTCAACAGCTCCCGCACTTCCATCTCCACCAGCTCCAACAGCTCGGCATCGTCCACCATGTCCGCCTTGTTCAGGTACACCAGGATGTACGGCACACCCACCTGCCGCGCCAGCAGAATATGCTCCCGCGTCTGCGGCATCGGTCCGTCCGCCGCCGACACCACCAGGATCGCACCGTCCATCTGCGCCGCACCCGTGATCATGTTCTTCACATAGTCCGCGTGGCCCGGGCAGTCCACGTGCGCGTAATGCCGCTTGTCCGACTCGTACTCCACGTGCGCCGTCGCAATCGTAATGCCGCGCTCGCGCTCCTCCGGTGCATTGTCGATCTGGTCGAAGGCCCGGAACTCGCCACCGCGCAGTTCCGCGCATACCTTCGTCATCGCCGCCGTCAGCGTCGTCTTGCCATGATCCACATGACCAATCGTGCCCACGTTTACATGGGGCTTAGTACGTTCAAACTTTGCTTTTGACATGCCGGTCTCCGAAATATGCAGTCAATTTTTTGAAAAACCCAAACACCAAATCAATAATGGTGCCCACAACTGGACTTGAACCAGTGACCTCTCCCTTACCAAGGGAGTGCTCTACCGTCTGAGCTATGCGGGCTCGTCAAGTTCCGCCCGTGAGTCCCAGCCGAATAATGGAGCGGGTGATGGGAATCGAACCCACATCATCAGCTTGGAAGGCTGAGGTTCTGCCTTTGAACTACACCCGCCCTGCATTCAGGCGCCTCACGAGCCAATCAATTCAAATTGTAAAGTCCACCGGCGGCGCGACCCGCCACATGGTGGACGGAACAGTGGATTTTTTCGTCGTACCATCCGAGTGAATGGTGCAATTCCGATGCATTCAGACCGCACCGGAAACTCATCATCATTTTTCCATTCAAATTAGTGGTGGAGGGGGTAGGATTCGAACCTACGTAGGCATAGCCAGCAGATTTACAGTCTGCCCTCGTTGACCGCTTGAGTACCCCTCCGGTACGCCGAATCTCAATTCCACCGGGCCGTCAAATCCCAACGGACACTTTTATGGTGCCACCAAGGGCAAAACCGCCATTTGAACGCCGCTCGACAAGCATCCGCAGGCAAGCCGTTTATTCTCGCCCGAATGAACTCTGCTGTCAACATCAGCGGGTGGTAACGCGGCGCGGATTCTACAGGCTTCACATGCGGGGGGCAACCGCGCGCAGCGCCGTGCTGCGAAGGTGGCGGTGTGCGAATTCAGACGTCTTCTTCGTCGAAGAACTCGTCGATATCCTCGTCTTCGAACACGTCCTCTTCAGCCTCCTGCTGCCGGGTGAAAAACTCAGCGGTGTGGTCGAGTTCGGCGAGAATGTCCGCATCGAGGTCGAAATCCTCGTCCCAGACATCCGCCAGAGAGGCTTTCAGCGCAGCCTTCTCTCGCAGGGCTTCGATCTCGCGCCAGCCGCCGTTTCGTTTCGGCAGCGCGGCATCAGGAGGTAACCGGGCACCATCGGACGCGCCGGTGGCGCTTCCGGCCGATTCCCTTCTTCGGCCACCGCGGGTTGCCCTGTTGCGGCCTGCCGGTTGACTGTCATCTCTCCGGGTCACGAATAAGCATCTCGCAAGTGACAGTATCTGATTCGCGATTCGCGCACTCGGACAATCGGTGCGCCGGACACCGGTCCCGTCGGTGTTGCAAGACCTTATATCTCAAATAAACCCATTTTCAAAGTACTTTTTGCTCCGAGACCGGAGGGCCGCCAACCCGGGGTGGCCGCTGTGCCGTCACACGTTGAAGCGGAAATGCATGACATCGCCCTCGCGAACGATGTAGGCCTTGCCCTCCAACCTGAGCTTTCCGGCCTCGCGTGCCCCGTGTTCGCCGCCACAGGCGATGAAGTCCTCGAAGGAAGTGACTTCCGCCCGGATGAAGCCACGCTCGAAGTCGGTGTGGATCCGACCGGCGGCCTGCGGCGCGGTGGACCCCGTCCGCACGGTCCAGGCGCGGACCTCCTTCTTGCCCGCGGTGAAGAACGTCAGCAATTCGAGCAGCGAGTATCCCGCGCCGATCACACGGTCGAGGCCGGATTGCTTCATGCCCAGCTCCTGCAGGAATTCCGCGCGCTCCGTGGCGTCCAGCTGGGCGATCTCCGCTTCGATGCCCGCACACACCGGAACGACTTCCGCATTTTCGCCACGCGCCTTTTCACGCACCGCGTCGAGGAACGGGTTGTCCTCGAAACCCTCCTCGGAGACGTTGGCGACGTACATCACCGGCTTGGTGGTGATCAGGTGCAGGTCGCTGACCAGCTCCCAGCCAGCGCCCGAAAGTTCGACGTTGCGCGCACGGTGGCCCTGGTCCAGGCAGTCCCGGAGCTGCTCGAGGGCGTCCATCCGGGCCCGTGCCTCTTTCTCGTTGGCCTTCAGCCGCTTGGCGGTCCGATCCATTGCCCGCTCGACGGACTCCAGGTCTGCCAGTGACAGCTCGGTATTGATCACTTCGATATCCGACAGGGGGTCGAGGTGACCCGCGACGTGCACGACATCATCGTGTTCGAAGCAGCGCACGACGTGTGCGATGGCGTCGGTTTCCCGGATGTGTGCGAGAAACTTGTTACCAAGCCCCTCGCCCTTCGAAGCGCCGGCCACGAGCCCGGCGATGTCCACGAACTCCATCGTGGTGGGAACCACGCGCTCCGGCTTCACGATCGCGGCCAGTTCGGCCAGCCGCGGGTCAGGCACCTCGACCACGCCCACATTCGGGTCGATCGTGCAGAATGGGTAATTCTCGGCCGATATGCTGGCGCTCGTGAGCGCATTGAACAGGGTCGACTTCCCGACGTTGGGAAGCCCGACGATTCCACATTTAAACCCCATCGTCAGTCACCGTATGCAATTCCATCATGGCACCCGCCACATCGCCTTCCAGCACGCGGGGAATAACCTGCAGCGCCCGCCCGATCGCGGACTGGATGAGTTCTTCCTGCATGGCGGTAGCGCGCCCCAGCACCCAGGGCGTGACAGCATCCCGGTGCCCCGGGTGCCCGATACCGATGCGCAGCCGCAGGAACCCGTGATCATCGGTATGACGGAAAATGTCGCGCAGGCCATTGTGACCGCCATGCCCGCCACCCTGCTTGAGGCGAACGACGCCGGGCGGCAAGTCGAGTTCGTCGTAAGCGATCAGCGTCCTTCCCGAACCCAGGCGGTAGTAGTCCATCACCGCGCGCACGGCCTGTCCGCTGTGATTCATGAACGTGGCCGGCCTGGCGAGCAGACAGTCGTGACCGTGCAGGCTCGCGCGCACGGTCTCCGCCTGCAGCTTCGACTGCGGCCGCAATACCGCCCCGACCGACCCCGCGAGGCGGTCCAAAAACCAAAACCCGGCGTTGTGCCGGGTTTCAGCGTATTTCGGGCCAGGATTGCCGAGCCCGATGATCAGGAATGGCCCGCTCACGCGGCTCGCCCGCGCCAGGTTACTCTTCGGGCTCTTCAGACTCCTCGGACTCTTCCGCTTCTTCAGCGGCCTCATCCTCAGGAATCTCGCCCAGTTCGTCGACCAGCGCAGCCTCGGCTTCGGCCGCCGCGGCAGCGCCCGTACCCTGCGACTCCTTGACGTGGACGGCGTTGGCCACGGTGGCGTCGTGTTCTTCGCCCTCGATCGCCAGGGCCGGAAGGGTCACACCTTCCGGCAGTACGATGTCGGAAAGCAGAACCACGTCGCCGGGCTCCATGGCCGACAGATCAACGGACAGATACTCGGGCAAATCCCTGGGAAGGGCCGAGATTTCAACTTCAGTCATCTGGTGCTGGATCACCACGCCGGAGGCTTTGCCAGCCGGGGAAGACTCCTCGCCAACGAAGTGCACGGGCACGGAGATTCTCAACACTTCCTCGGCCGAGACACGCATGAAATCAATGTGCATGACGATCGGTTTGTAGGGGTGCCGCTGCATGTCGCGGACTACCGCCTGCTGGGTGCGGCCATCGCCGACCCGGATCTCCAGAATGCTGGAAAAGAACGCCTCGCTTTCCGTCGCATGCAGGAGTTCATCCTGCTGCACGGTCAGCGCCACCGGATCACGGTGGCCACCATAAATCACGGCGGGGACTTTGCCGTCGCGGCGCAGGCGGCGGCTCGCACCTTTCCCCACGTCCTCGCGGATCTCCGCTTCAATTGTGTTCGAGTAAGACATGTTCAACCTCTTTCTACTGGTCCCGGCATACCGGGGAACGGCCGTGACAGCGGCCAGAGAGCCGGGCCCGCGACCAGGCCAGGCGCCAAAACAAAGCCGGTTATTGTAACCCGGAAAAGACGGTGAATGGAATCCCGTGATGACGTCCGCGGTATCCGGGCCGCCGGGCCCTGAGGGTTTCGAGGGTCGCTCAGTCGACGTACATCGAACTGACCGATTCACCCTGCGCCATGCGGCGTATCGTCTCGGCCAGCATCTGAGCGATCGAAAGCTGCCGTATCTTGGGGGACGCCTGCGCGGCCTCGCTAAGCGGGATGGTGTCGGTAACGACGAGTTCGTCCATCTCGGACTTGGTCACGTTGTCCACCGCCGGGCCGGAGAGCACCGGGTGGACGCAGTACGCAACCACGCGCTTTGCGCCTTTCTCCTTCAACGCACCCGAAGCGGAGCACAGCGTGCCCGCCGTGTCCACGAGGTCATCCACCAGCACGCAGCACTTGTCCCTGACGTCGCCGATGATGTTCATCACCGTCGACACGTTCGCCCGGGGACGGCGCTTGTCGATAATGGCGAGGTCTGCGTCCAGGCGCTTGGCGATCGCCCGCGCGCGCACCACGCCGCCGACGTCAGGCGACACAACCACGATGTCGTGTCGCGCCTGTTTCTGCCAGATGTCGGCCAGAGTCAGTGGCGAGGCGTAGACGTTGTCTACCGGGATATCGAAAAAACCCTGGATCTGGTCCGCGTGAAGATCGACCGTCACCACCCGATCCGTGCCGACCGCGGAGATCATCGTCGCTGCGACCTTGGCTGTGATAGGCACCCTGGCCGAACGGGGGCGGCGATCCTGCCGCGCATATCCGAAATAGGGCATGACGGCGGTGACCCGGAATGAAGACGCCCGCTTCATCGCATCGATCATCACCAGCAGTTCCATGAAATTGTCGGCGGTAGGAGCGCAGGTCGGCTGGATCACGTACACGTCCCGATTGCGGACGTTTTCCATGACCTCGATCATGACTTCACCGTCGCTGAAGCGGCCCACAACGGCCTTGCCCATGGGCACGTTGAGTTCGTGGGCGATACTGTTCGCCAGCCTGAGGTTGGCGTTCCCCGAGAAAACCATGAGTCCGGAATTTGACACCCGCCTGCCCCGTCTGTGTTCGTGCCGGTTTAAAACCGAGTGGCTGGGACGGCAGGATTCGAACCTGCGAATGCGGGGATCAAAACCCCGTGCCTTACCACTTGGCGACGTCCCAGCAGTTAAACCCCCACCAGTTAAACCCGTTAGCCGCCGCCTTCCAGTCTGCGGTGCAAAAGAGACCGGTCCATCCCGTCGACGGCGCGCACATTATAAAGGCTTTTGATCTCGGATGCCGCGCTGATCGCCGAGCCGTGATCGGGCATGGCGAGGAAGATTCCGCTGCCGGTGCCGGTCATTCGCGGCTCACCCCAGCGCGCCAGCGCACGAAAGGCCCGGTCCATTTCCGGGTACCGCCTTCTGACGACTGCCTCGCAGTCGTTTCCGCCCTTACCGGCCAGCGCTGCGTCCAGGTCGATGGCAGGCGAGTTCCTCGGCAAGTCGGGGTCGGAGAACACTTCCCGGGTTGGAATGTGGGTACCCGGCAGCACCAGGACGTAACTGCGCGGACCCAGCGATACGGGCTGCAAGCGCTCCCCGACGCCCTCCGCAAGGGCCGTATGGCCGCGGACGAACACCGGCACGTCAGCGCCCAGCGCGAGACCCAGGGCCGCCAATTCGTCAAGTGTGAGGCCGCATCCCCACAGGTAGTTCAGTGCCGCCAGCACGGTGGCGGCATCACTGCTGCCGCCGCCCAGCCCCGCTCCCATCGGGATGTGCTTTTCCACTTCGATGACCGCGCCCTTGTTCACCCCGGCCGCCGACTGGAGCAACCGTGCCGCCCGCAGGGCGAGGTCCCCGTCTTCCGGGACACCGTAATCATCGCCGGTGCGACGGATGGCCGGCGTCCCGGTGATCTCGATCGCAATCTGGTCACCCCAGTCCAGCAACTGGAAAAGGGTCTGGAGTTCGTGATACCCGTCCGGCCGGCGTCCGGTGACGCGCAGGAACAGATTGAGCTTTGCCGGCGCCGGCCAGCGGGGCGAAACCATCTCAGTCTCCGCCACCGGAGGCATTCGGGAACTGCCAGTCCTTCACCGCCAGTTTCACCACCCGGCCTCGCTGACGGGCAGTGACGGAAGTCGGCAGGTCCAGCCCGTCAACGGTTGTGTAGCGCCCGTATTCGATGACCCATCCGCCCTGCTCGAGCCGTTCGAGACGACCACGCTCGTCCAGCAGGCGCTGCCGGTACCGCTCGGGCGCCGCCAGGCCGCGGACCCACCAGGTCAGGCTGTCAATCGGTATCTTCCACCCTACCTGGTCGCTGACCAGTTCGCCCACGGTGGCTGCGTAGTAACTCGCGCCATCGGCAAAATCGAGCGTCGCCCCGCCTCCGTTTGCGACCAGTCTCCAGGCGCCCCGCCCCAGCGCGCCATGGAAGTCCATTCGGCTGGCGCCGGGTTCCGCGCGCCAGCGGAACGTCCCGCTGCCGCCGTCGTCGTCGTTGCGGACCGCCAGCCGCCCCTGCAGGACCCATGAGCCGTGGCTCTTCAGTCCGTCGCTGCGGGTGTCGTACAAGGCCTGCCGCTGCGCCTGGCTGACGTCAGCAGGGGGTACGGTACTGCATGCCGCCAATAGCACGGCGGCAACCGCGAGTCCCGTCAGCCGCCATCGCCGACTTCCGGTCAAAGATCGGCACCAAGGCGATCGATGGTTTCCTGCAACACCTGGCTCTGACTGTCGATCTGCATGGCATCGCGCCAGACGGAGCGTGCTTCGTCGGTGCGTCCGGTCACCCAGAGGACTTCGCCCAGGTGCGCCGCGATCTCGGGATTGCGATCCAGCGTCCATGCACGGCGCAGGTGTTGGATGGCTTCGTCGTTGCGCCCCTGTCGATAGGCGATCCACCCCATGCTGTCAACGATCGAAGGTTCATTGGGTTGCAGGATATATGCCTGCCGGATCAGCGCCTCGGCTTCGTCATAGCGCTCCGTCTGATCGGCCAGCGTGTAGCCGAGCGCATTGAGCGCCGCGGCGTTCTCGGGCTGCTGCGAGAGCACTTCGCGCAGGTCCCGCTCGGCGATGTCGATCCAGCCCAGCTCCGCGGCCAGGAGTGCGCGGGTGTACAGCAGGGAGACAGATTTGGGCATCTGTTCCAGGGCATCGTCGAGCACCGTCATCGCGTCTTCGCGGCGATTGTCCTCGCGCAGGATACGCGCCTCCGCCAGCCAGCTCTCTTCCACGGCGAGGTCGTTGGGCTGTTCACGCAGTTCGGCAAGCTGCCGCCGCGCTTCTTTCACGTCGCCCTCCGCCGCGGTCAGCTCCGCACGCCGGATCGCGGCGGCCAGCTGGCGCTCGCCCGAATGGACTTCGCCGTACAGTTCGATGGCGCGGTCGTTGCGGCCCAGAGCCTCGGCCGCCTGCGCCTGATAGAACGCTTTTTCCTGCTTGTCATCGAAACGCATGGACCCGAACCGGTCGAACAGCCGTGAGGCGGCTTCGTCATCCCCGGCCGCGATTTCGAACAGGATCCGCGACAACATCACGTCAGGCGTCTGCTTCATGCCGACCATGACCTTACGCGCCTCATCCGGCTGGCCGGTACGGGCCAACAGGTCGGCATAGGCCAGCGCCAGGTCGTGGTCCCCGGGGTCGATCTTCCAGGCCCGGCGAATGTATTCAAGGCCGGTTTCCGGCAGTTTCAGACCGAGGGCCAGACGTCCCGCCCAGGTCAGGAACTCGACGCGCTTCGGGTCTTCCTCGACAGCCCGGCGCGCCAGTTCGAACGCCTGCTGCATTTTGCGCGACTGCATGGCCAGCTGGCTGCGTGCGTAATAGACCTCCGCCCGGTCTGCGTCGCCGCGGCGCTGGAGGATCTGTTCCAGCACCTCGTCAGCCTGGGCGGGGTTACCGGAGCTGGCCAGCAGGTTGGACACCATCAACCAGCCATCGGTGGAATCCTGGGAGAGGTCGAGAATCTTCATGATCTGGAATTCTGCCCCGGCAAAATCACCGACCCGCAGCATCGCAGTGGCCGCCGATTCGTGGGCGGCGACGTTTTCCGGATCCAGCAAAGCCCAACGGTCCGCTGCCATCGATGCCTGCATCCAGGATTCCGCGGCGAATGCGATGCGGGTCGCCCGCCGTGCGATCGCCGGATCGTCGGACTCCATGGCGGCCTGGAGATACTCCTTGACGGCGCCGTCCAGGTCGCCCTCGGAGCCGAGGTACTCACCCGCGAACACCCGGTACATCACCTCGTCGCTGGTCGGTTCGGTTCGCGTGTCCGATACCTCGGGTGCGGCGGAGACGTCTTCCCGCGGCGTAACGGTACTGCAGCCGGCCGCCAGCAGGGCTGCGAGCACACATGCGAACGCGCACAGGATGGTCCTCATGGCGCGTTGTTCAAGGGCGGTTTCCATGCCGGCAAAGGATACGCGTTTGCCGCATGCTAACCAACATTGATTTCCGCCCGGCTTGATAAACCGGCCCCCGACCCGCAGAATCAGCGCGCAGCGTCTCATTTCTTAACAAATGCCTCTTTTTACGATTGGAATCAGTCACCATACCGCTCCCATCGATATCAGGGAAAAGGTAGCAATTCCGCGCTCGGAGTATGCCGCGCGCGTCGCGGAATTGTGCGCGCTGCCCGGTGTGGAAGAGGTGCTGGTGCTCGGCACCTGTAACCGCACCGAAATCTACTGCCTGTCATCGAAGGCCGGTCGGGACCAGCTGCTCAGCTGGATTCACCGCACAAACGGCATACCGGCAGGGCAACTCGATCCGTATTTTTACAGCCACGAGGGCGAAGCTGCGACGCGACACCTGGTGCGCGTGGCCAGCGGGCTCGATTCGCTGGTGCTCGGCGAAACCCAGATTCTCGGCCAGCTGAAAGAAGCGTGGCAACAGGCACACGACGCGGGCAGCATCGGCAAGGTGTTGGACCGGCTGTTCCAACATACGTTCGCCGCGGCAAAGGCAATCCGCACGCGCTCGGGCATCGGCGACCATCCCGTCTCGGTGGCGTATACCGCGGTCGTGCTGGCACGCCAGATTTTCGGCAGTCTGAGTTCGCAGACCGTGATGCTGGTCGGCGCGGGCGAAATGGTGCAGCTGTGCGGCCGCTACCTGCGCGATCACGGCATCGCCCGCCTGCTCATTCTCAATCGGAGCCTGGAGAAAGCGGAGGAACTGGCGGCTGAACTTGACGCCTCGGCGATGACGCTGGACCGGCTGGAAGAGGCCCTGCCCCACGCGGACATCCTGATCAGCTCCACCGCGAGCCCGGAACACGTGATCACCCGGGCCGACGTCAAGGCGGCCCTGCGCCAGAGGCGTCACCGGCCGATGTTCCTGGTGGATATCGCCGTTCCCAGGGACATCGATCCGGATGTTTCGGGCCTGAAGGACGTGTACCTCTACACCATCGACGACCTGCAACAGGTGGTCGACGAGAACATGCAGCAACGCAGCGAAGCAGCGCGCTCCGCGCTGACCGAAGTGGACGAGGCGGTCGAAAGCTTCATGCGCTGGCTTTACGGCATCCGCGCGGCGCGCACATTACGCCGCATCCGTGAGCAATCGCACGACTACGAGCACGAAGTGACCAACCGGGCCCTGCGCAAGCTCAACGCGGGACAGGACCCTGCGGATGTGCTCGAACAACTGGCCAGCACGCTGACCAACAAGATCCTGCACCTGCCGAGCAAGCGGCTTCGCGAGGCAGCCGAGGCACGGGACTACGAGGTCCTCAAGGCTGCAGACCGTATCTTCCGCAAGGACGGCGAGGAAGAGGACGCGGAACAGTGAAAACGTCAATGCTGGACCGGCTCCGCCAGGTGGCTTCGCGCTACGAGGAAATCGGCCTCCTGCTGTCGGAAAAGGAAGTCTTTTCCAACCAGGACCGCTTTCGGGAGCTTTCCCGCGAATACGCCCAACTGGAACCGTTGGTCAAAGCCTGGAAGCAATGGCGGGCGGCCAGTGACGCGGTCAGTGAAAGCGCCCAGATGCTGCTGGAGAGGGATCCCGAGATGCGCGCCCTCGCCGAAGAGGAGCACGAGATCGCCTCGCGGCGGGCGGAGCAACTCGAGAAGGAGATGCAGGTTCTGCTGCTGCCCAGCGACCCGAACGACTCGCGCAACATTTTCCTGGAGGTCCGTGCCGGCACCGGTGGCGACGAAGCGGCCCTGTTTGCCGGCGACCTGTTCAGGATGTACCAGAAATACGCGGAGTCGCGCGGTTGGGACATCGAGGTCCTGAGCCAGAGCGCCGGGGAACACGGCGGGTTCAAGGAAATCATCGCCCGGATCGCCGGCCAGGGCGCCTATTCACGGTTCAAGTTCGAGTCCGGAACGCACCGCGTCCAGCGGGTCCCGGAAACGGAATCACAGGGACGCATCCACACCTCCGCCTGCACCGTGGCAATCCTGCCGGAGGTCGAGGAGGTCGAAGCCGCCGACATCAATCCTTCCGACCTGCGCATCGATACCTTCCGGGCCTCCGGTGCCGGCGGCCAGCACGTCAACAAGACCGATTCGGCTATCCGGCTAACGCACATTCCGAGCGGGATCGTGGTCGAGTGCCAGGATGAGCGCTCGCAGCACAAGAACCGGGCCCGGGCCATGTCGCTGCTGCAGGCCCGTCTGCTGGAACGTGAGCAGGTGAAACAGGAAACGGAGATCGCCGAATCGCGCCGGCTGCAGGTCGGCAGCGGGGACCGCTCCCAGCGTATCCGCACCTATAACTTTCCCCAGGGTCGTGTCAGCGATCACCGCATCAACCTGACCGTCTACAAGCTGGATGAGATCCTCGCCGGCGATCTGGACATGCTGATCGACCCCCTGCTGCAGGAGCACCAGGCGGACCTGTTGGCCGAGGCCGGAATTCAGCTCTGACGTCCGGCCGTCCGGCGCGTGTCACCGCCCGGGCTTTCCCCCCGGGCGCCCGGGCCCAACGGGAGCCCGTGGCCACAACGCGGCCATTGCCCCGAAATGCAGCGGCAGGAATGCAGCCAGCACGTCGAGGTTGTACTGGTGCAGCGGCAGCCATTCCGCCGGCGCGGCGCACAGGGCGATGCCGGCGAGGGCCAGCAGTACGCGCTTGTCCGTCCTGCGGCCCGCGGCCGGGATCAGCCACAACGGGTTGAAAAGCAGCACGTTGATATTGTCCCGCGCGGCCATGTGGTCGGTCCCGAACCAGAAAAACAGCATCGCCAGGCCCGCGATGCCGGCAACGGCCAGCCATCCACGGGCCAGGGCCCGGGCGACCCGGCGTCCGCCGATGCGTGCGAGCAGGGCGCCCGCCGCCAGCAGGGCCAGCGCTGCCAGCAGGTAGCGTGGCCACCAGTTGTGCGGCCGGTCAGGCGGAAGCGGCCGGGTCGATTCATAGAGCATCACGTCTTCGCTCACCAGCGGCGTCCCCCCTTCCGCGTTCGGCCGGTGCAACTCCTGAACCGCTTCCGCCAGTTTTTCCGGGATGAACATCTCGTCCCAGGCGGTAATGGGCTGGTCCACCGGCGCACCGAGCACTATTTCCAGACCGAGGTAGAGCCAGAAATCCCCGGCGCTGAGCCGCCGCGTATGATCGCGCCAGTCCTGCGCGGCGGGTACCCCGCCAAAGCGTTGCCGCAGCTCGCCGCCAAGCGCCGTGTCGATCGCATCACGAACGCGCGTCGAACAGTTGTTCACGTAATAGTCGTAGAGGTAGTCGCGGTTCTGCGGCTGAATTTCCCGGAGCAGGTAGGCCGCCAGTTCGAGGGCCCGATCGGCGCCGACCTCGAGCTTCTGCGCGCGGATCGAGCGGTCCTCGTCGATGTACGAGGCGAATTCCTCGCGCGCCGGCTGCGCGGCGGAAAAGTACAGCATCCGGCCCTGCAGGAACCGGAGGAAGAAATCCTCCTGGCCAAAGTCGAAGAAACCGAAGTTGAATGTGTGGTCCAGCCCGAGTTCGGGATCACGGATCCAGATCGCGTTGTGACCGAACCGCTGCCAGTAAATCTGGCCGGGTCCATACGTGACCAGCCAGACTTCAGGCGTCGATCCCTCCGCCTGCGGCTCCCCGGTCTGTGCTGCCGCCGCCAATGGCAGCGCCAACGACATAACCAGTATCAGCCAGCCCGCGAGGCGCAAAACTCCGTTAGCACGCATCGCATCCGGCTGGTGCACTATGCGGGCTAAACCAAAACATTCATTTCCAGCGTGATGATCCGGCGATTGTCCGCCTTGATGACCCGGAATTCGAACCGCTCGGCCAGCGTCACGACGTCGTCGTACTCGGGCACGCGGCCAAACTCGGCCAGCAGGAGACCACCGACGGTATCGTAGTCATCGTCGCTGAGTTCGCTGTCGAAGCGCTCGTTCAGCATTTCGATCGGTGTCAGCGCCTGTACCTGGTAACGCCTCTCTCCCAATGGCAGGATCAGCGCCTCCACTTCCTCGTCATACTCGTCGTCGATTTCGCCGACGATCTCCTCGAGCACATCTTCGATGGTGATCAGGCCGGACACCCCACCATATTCGTCCACCACGATCGCCATGTGGTTGCGGCTGACCCGGAAGTCGCGCAGGAGTACGTTCAGTCGCTTGCTTTCCGGAATGACGACCGGCGGGCGGATCGTCGCGGAGAGTTCGAAGTCCTGCCCACCGGACGCCACGTGGGGTAACAGGTCCTTGGCCAACAGGATACCGACGACTTCGTCCTTGTTCTCGCCGACCACGGGAAAACGCGAGTGGCCGGAATCCACGATCCGGGGCAGGTAGTCCGCAAGCCTGGAATCGATGTGGACCACTACCATCTGGGAGCGCGGGATCATGGCGTCCCGCACCTGGGTTTCCGAAACTTCGAGCGCGCCTTCCATCATCGCCAGCACGTCGGCATCGATGATACCATCGGCGCAGGCCTGTTCGAGCACCTGCATGAGTTCTTCGCGGTCCCCGGGCTGGTTGGAGAACGCGGCCCCGATTTTTTCGACCCACGTTTTCCTGCCGGAACCGTTGTCGGATTGGTCTTCGTTCATATCTCTCACGATGGCGACGCCATTCACGTCAGTCCGAATATAGAGCCGCACCACCGGCTAATCCAGTGTTTTCTGAGCAAAACCGGGGCGTCCGTCGCCATTCGCCCTCAGTCGTACGGATTGGCTATGCCGAGCGTCTCGAGCACCCGGACTTCGATCGCCTCCATCTTCCGGGCTGCAGATGCTTCCGTGTGGTCGTAGCCAAGCAGGTGAAGAACGCCGTGCACCGTCAGGTGCGCCCAATGGTCCGTGGGGCTTTTGCCCTGGTCGAGGGCCTCTGCTTCGACCAGGGGCGCGCAGATCACCAGGTCGCCCAGTAGCGGAATGCCGATTTCCGCGGGTAACCCGGCAGGAAAGGAGAGCACGTTGGTCGGCCTGTCGATGCCACGGAAGCGGTCGTTCAGCCGGCGACTTTCCTCGCGGTCGACCAGGCGCACCGTCACGATCGCAGAATCGTGTCCCTGAAGGGCCGCACCGGCCCAGCGCGCAAACGCCTCCTGGTCGGGGATCGGCTCGAACGAAGTAGCCACCTGCACCTCGACCTCAATCGTCATCCCGTTCCGCGACCTCCCGGTCGTATGCTTCGACGATGCGCTGCACCATCGGGTGACGGACAACGTCCCTGGCGGTGAAAAACGTGAAACCGACGCCGTCGACGTCACCCAGAATCTGCAGGGCGTGCTTGAGCCCTGATACGCTCTTGCGGGGAAGGTCGATCTGCGTGATGTCACCGGTAACCACGGCCGTCGAGCCGAAACCGATGCGCGTCAGGAACATCTTCATCTGTTCACGGGTGGTGTTCTGGGCTTCATCCAGGATGACGAAGGCGTCATTCAGTGTACGCCCCCGCATGAAGGCAAGAGGCGCCACCTCGATCACGTTACGCTCCAGCAGTGTCGCAACCCGTTCGAAGCCCAGCATCTCGTACAGCGCGTCGTACAGCGGCCGCAGGTAGGGGTCCACCTTCTGGGCCATGTCCCCGGGCAGGAAGCCGAGCCGTTCACCGGCTTCCACCGCGGGCCGCACCAGCACGATTCTCTGCACGCGGTCACTTTGCAGGGCAGCGACCGCGCAAGCTACCGCCAGGTACGTCTTGCCGGTGCCCGCAGGACCCACACCGAAGTTCACGGCGTGGGTCGCGATGCTGCGGAGATACTTCTTCTGGTTCGGACCGCGGCCGCGCACGATGCCTCGCTTGGTGCGTACCGTGATCTCCTCTTCCGCGGGCTGCCCCTCGAACTGCGCACCCAGCTCCTCCATGCCCGATTCCTGCAGGTGCAGGTTGATCATCTCCGGCGTCAGCACCTCCGTCTCGGACAGCTCATAGAGGTTCCGAAGCAGACGTCCGGCGGCCCGGGCCGTGGCTTCCGGACCCTGGATATTGAACAGGTTGCCGCGGCAGAAGATGTCGACACCGAGCCGCGACTCGATCTGCTTGAGGTGCTCGTCGAACTGCCCGCACAGGTTGGCCAGGCGCAGCGTATCGGGCGGCTCCAGTTCGAGTGTCAGGCGCGTCGAGGCCATCTCAACTAGCCTCGGGCGACGCGCAGCCACGGCACACACGCCCGCTCCTGAACAAACCTGTCAGTCGGAGAAGCAACATGCAGCCGTCTTCGAAAGGGCTTCCGGTCATGCGGCGTTCGCCGAGTCCCGGCTGTCGGGCAGCGCCAGGCGGCCACGCAGCGAGTTGGCGAGCGCCTCGGTGATGACAACGTCGACAAAGCGGCCGACCAGTTGCTGCGCTCCGTCAAAATTCACGACGCGGTTGTTCTCGGTCCGCCCGGCCAGTTGTGCCGGGTTCTTCTTGCTCGGGCCCTCGACCAGAATACGCTGCACACCGCCGACCATCGAGCGGCTGATCTTCGCCGCCTGGGTGTTGACGAGTTCCTGCAGTCGTATCAGGCGTTCTTTCTTCACCTCGAGCGGAAGCTCGTCCGCCAGCGATGCAGCGGGCGTACCCGGGCGCGCGGAGTAGATGAAGCTGAAGCTCTGATCGAACTCCAGGTCCCGGATCAACGTGAGCGTGTCCTGGAAATCCCGCTCGGTCTCGCCGGGAAAACCGACGATGAAGTCCGAGGACAGACTGATTCCCGGACGCTTTTCGCGCAGCCGGCGGATTTTCTGCTTGTACTCCAGCACCGTATGGCCGCGCTTCATCATTGACAGAATACGGTCGGAGCCGCTTTGAACCGGCAGATGCACGTAGCTGGCCAGCTTCGGAACTTCCGCGAAAGCATCAACCAGGGCATCGGAGAATTCCACGGGATGGGACGTCGTGAAACGGATACGCTCGATGCCCTCGATGGCCGCTACGTAGTGAATCAGCAGCGCCAGGTCGGCATGGGTTCCGTCGTGCATCGGCCCACGGTATGCGTTGACGTTCTGGCCCAGCAGGTTGATTTCCCCGACGCCCTTGCCGGCAAGCACCGCGCACTCCGCGACCACGTCGTCGAGCGGCCGGCTGACCTCCTCACCGCGCGTGTACGGGACGACGCAGAATGTGCAGTATTTGCTGCACCCCTCCATCACGGAGACAAAGGCCGTGGGGCCCTGCGCCCCGGGTTCGGGCAGGCGATCGAATTTTTCGATTTCCGGGAAGGAAATGTCGACCGCGGGACGGCCGGTGCTTTTCACCGACTCCAGCATCGCCGGCAGCCGGTGGAGCGTTTGCGGACCGAACACCAGGTCGACCATGGGCGCACGCTGCAGGATCGCTTTGCCCTCCTGGCTGGCGACACATCCCCCAACGCCGATCACCAGTTCCGGGCGGCGGTTCTTGAGGTGCTTCCAGCGCCCGAGCTGTGAAAAGACCTTCTCCTGCGCCTTTTCGCGAATGGAGCAGGTATTGATCAGGATTACGTCCGCTTCGTCTTCGCGATCCGTCAATTGCAGGCCGTGCGAGGCTGCCAGCACGTCCGCCATCTTCTCGGAGTCGTACTCGTTCATCTGGCAACCGTGTGTCTTGATGTAGAGTTTGCCTTTCATGTCGTCCAAACCCGGCCGGGAGAACCGCGTAGAATACACCCAAGACCGCTAAATCGCCACGTTACGGGGGTGCCGGACCTTGGCAGACACGGGGACATTCGAATTGGGTGGAACGCTGCTCGAGCGGCTCGCGGCGGCGCAGCACGTCCTGGTACTGACCGGCGCGGGGATGTCCACCGAAAGCGGCATTCCGACCTTCCGCGACGCGCAGACCGGCCTATGGGCCCGCTTTCGGCCCGAGGAGCTTGCGACGCCCGAGGCCTTCGAGGCGGACCCGGCCAAAGTCTGGCGCTGGTACCAGGAACGTCGCGCACTGGTTGAGAAGGCGAGGCCGCACCGCGGCCACCTGGCGCTGGCCGAGATGGAGAGGCTCCTGCCAAAACTGACGATCGTGACACAGAACGTCGACGGCCTGCACCAGGCCGCCGGCTCGCGAACGGTGTGGGAACTGCATGGCAATATCCGACGTTCGCGCTGCCACCTGACGAACCGCCCGATCGGCCGGGAGTGGATTTCCGACTCGCCTCACGTTCCGCCCCGATCCCCCTACCTGCGAGGCGGCCTGGCCAGGCCCGACGTGGTCTGGTTCGGGGAGGCCCTGCCGGAGCAGCCCATCAAGGCCGCCACGGAGGCCGCAGCCAACTGCGACTTCTGTCTGAGCATAGGAACGACGTCGCTGGTGCAACCCGCGGCAAGCCTTCCGCTGCTGGCGCTCGAGCACGGTTCCGCACTGGTCGAGGTGAACCCGCAGGACACACCGCTGAGCACCCATGCGGACCAGTGCCTCAGAGGCAAGGCATCCGAAGTGCTGGTCATGCTGGTCGCCCAACTCAAGGCCTGGATCAAGCCGTCGCCCCACTGGGCGGACGTATAATCAGGGCCAGGCCAAAGCGGATTATCGAAATGAGCAGCAAGGAACGGTACCAGCAGACCCTCGAAGACATCCGGCGCGCCGGCCTGTACAAGACCGAACGCGTCATCACGACTCCGCAAAGCGTCCGCATCCGGGTGCAGGACGGCGGCGAGGTGCTGAATTTCTGCGCCAACAACTATCTTGGGCTTGCCGACCACCCGGACGTCATCGCCGCTGCGCACAAAGCCCTGGACGATCACGGATTCGGTCTCGCTTCGGTCCGCTTCATCTGCGGCACCCAGGACCTGCACAAGGATCTGGAAGCCACCATCTCGGAATTTTTCGGTACCGACGACACCATCCTCTACACGTCCTGTTTCGATGCGAACGGCGGCCTGTTCGAAACCATTCTCGGCCCGGAGGATGCCGTCATCTCCGACGCACTGAACCACGCCTCGATCATCGACGGCATTCGACTGTGCAAAGCCCAGCGCCACCGCTACCCGAACAGCGACATGGATGAACTCGAGCGAATCCTCGAGCAGACCCAGGACTGCGGAATCCGCCTGATCGCCACGGATGGCGTCTTCAGCATGGACGGCTACATTGCCAGACTGGATCGCATCGCCGAACTCGCGGAGCGCCACAACGCCTTGCTGATGGTGGACGACAGCCATGCAACCGGATTCGTCGGCGCCACCGGCCGGGGATCAGCCGAACACCACGGCGTGATGGACCGCGTGGACATCTTCACCTCGACGCTGGGCAAGGCCCTGGGCGGGGGGTCCGGCGGATTCACAACCGGCCGGCAGGAGATCATCGATCTGTTGCGTCAGCGGTCCCGGCCCTACCTGTTTTCCAACACGTTGCCGCCGCCGCTCGTGGCCGCGGGCATAAAAGTGTTCGAGATGCTGTCCGGCTCCACGCAACTGAGGGACCGCCTGGAGGAAAATACGCACTATTTCCGCTCCGCGATGAGCAAAGCCGGCTTCGACATCAAGCCCGGCGAACACCCGATCGTGCCGGTGATGCTCTACGATGCGCCGCTGGCCCAGGAATTCGCCAACCGGTTACTGCACGAGGGCATCTACGTGATCGGCTTTTTCTACCCCGTGGTGCCCCAGGGCGAGGCGCGCATTCGAGTACAGGTTTCCGCGGCTCATGAGCGACAGGACCTGGACCGGGCAGTGGATGCATTCACGAAGATCGGGAAGGCGCTCAACGTACTGAACTGAGCACCTGTTCAGCCGTCCAGTTCGGCCCGAACGGTTTCGGCAAGCTGCTGTGCGAGGCTCTCGACCTGGGCGGCGTCCGAGCCTTCCAGCGTGACCCGGATCAGGGGTTCGGTTCCCGATGGCCTGAGGATGACCCGGCCCTGCCCGTCCATTTCCGCCTCGATCTCCCGAACCGCCTCAGTGATCCGCTGCGAGCGGCCAAGCCGCTCCTGCGCCCCCGCCGAAACGGGTACGTTGATCATGGTCTGCGGAAACTTGGTCATGCCCTGGCGCAGTTCACGCAGCGTTTTGCCGCTGCGCACCATCAGCTCCAGCACCTGCAGTGCAGTCACGATCCCGTCGCCTGTGCTCGTGCGGTCCAGCGAAAGGAGGTGCCCCGAGGTTTCACCGCCCAGTGTCCAGCCATTGTCAATCAGCGCCCGGTGGATGTGCCGGTCGCCCACCGCGGTTCGTATGAACGGCACGCCGAGGTCGGCGAGCGCCAATTCCAGGCCCAGATTGGTCATGACGGTGCCGACGACCCCGCCCTGCATTCGGCCCTCGGCCTTTCGCGCGCTGGCGATGATGAACAACAATTCGTCCCCGTCCACCAGCGAACCCTCGCTGTCGGCCATCAGAACTCGGTCACCATCGCCATCGAGGGCGATACCGACATCCGCGCGATGGCGGAGCACCTCGGACTGCATGGTCTGCGGATAGGTCGAACCGCAACGATCGTTGATATTGACGCCGTCGGGTTCGTTGCCGATGACATGTACGCGGGCGCCCAGCTCCTGGAGCACGGCCGGCGCCACCCGGTAGGTCGAGCCGTTGGCGCAGTCCAGCACGACCTTCAGACCGCTGAGCAGCGTCCCGAAAGGCATGGTGCCCTTGCAGAATTCGATGTAACGGCCGGCCGCATCATCCACCCTGGCCGCCTTGCCCATGCGCGCGGATTCGATGGTCATGAACGGCCGTTCGAGCTCGTCTTCTATCGCCCGCTCGACGTCGTCCGGCAACTTCTCGCCGTCGGCCGAAAAAAACTTGAAGCCGTTGTCTTCGTACGCGTTGTGCGAGGCCGAAATCACAATGCCTGCGCAGGCGTACAGGGTTCGCGTCAGGTAGGCCACCGCGGGGGTTGGCATAGGACCCAGCAGAAGCACGTCGGCGCCGGCTGCGGCAAGCCCGGCTTCCAGGGCCGACTCGAACATGTATCCCGAGATGCGCGTGTCCTTGCCGATCACGACGGCGCGCTTGTCGTTCGCGGCCATGACCACTCCCACCGCCCTGCCGAGCTTGAGAATAAAATCCGCGGTGACGGGGGACTCACCCACCCGGCCGCGAATGCCATCCGTTCCGAAGTACTTGCGGCTCATCCCGGGATTTTACCCGTTGGGGACCTCGATTGTCTCTGGTTGGGACAAGGCCCGGGCAACCTTGACCGCATCCACCGTACCGGCGACGTCGTGCACGCGCACCACCGAGGCTCCGGCCAGGGCCGCGAGCGCGGCTGCAACCACGGAAGCAGGCATGCGCTCCTCGAGTGGACGGCCGGTGATCTCGCCGAGCATGCGCTTGCGCGAGACACCAACGAGTACGTCGTAACCATGGCTGCAGAATCTGGGCAGGGCGTGAAACAGCTGGCAGTTATGCCCGAAGGTCTTACCGAAACCGAATCCGGGGTCGATGAGAATGTTGTGGCGTGGAATCCCGGCCTGCTCGCACCGACGCGCGCGGTCCAGCAAAAATGACTCGACCTCGGTGACCACGTCGGCGTAGCGCGGGTTCTGCTGCATGTCGCCAGGCGACCCCTGCATGTGCATCAGGCACACCGGCACAGCCAGCGAAGCTGCGGCCTCCAGCGCTCCCGGCTGGCGCAGGGCGTACACGTCATTGATCAGCGAAGCGCCCGCGCGCACCGCAGCTGTCATCACTTCCGGTTTGCCGGTGTCGACCGAGAGCGCGACCGGCGACTCTGCGCTGAGCGCTTCGATGACCGGGATGACGCGATCCAGCTCCTCGGCGGCACCGACCGCCCCGGAACCCGGCCGGGTTGACTCGCCACCGACGTCGATGATGTCAGCGCCCGACTCCGCCATGCGCAGCGCGTGCTCCACGGCGCGCTTCCGATCGAGGAAGCGCCCACCGTCCGAGAATGAATCGGGCGTGACGTTCAGGATGCCCATGACGCGAACAGACTTCATTTCAGCCTCAATGCGCGGCCGTGCGGCCGGCCGCGCGTGCCCGCGCGCCTGTCCGGCAGCGTCAGTGCTGCTCGGCCGGTCCGCCGACCGAGGTGCGGTCGCCGCCCTCTTCGTCCTGTTGGCCCTGTGGGGTGGGCTTTTCCCCGTCGTTCCAGTCCTCGGGCGGATCCGGCTCGCGACCCTCCATGATCTGGTCGATCTGGCGGTTGTTGATGGTCTCGTACTTCATCAGCGCCCCGGCCATCAGGTGCAGCTGGTCCATGTGTGACTCCAACAGGTCCTGGGCCTTGCGGTGCGCCGCTTCGATGATGTCCCGGACCTCCTCGTCAATGAGGCGGGCCGTGTCGTCCGACATGTGCTTGTGCTGCGTTACGGAGCGGCCGAGGAACACTTCGTCCTCGTCTTCCGAGTAGGTCAGCGGGCCCAGGCGTTCGGTCAGCCCCCACCGGGTCACCATGTTGCGGGCGATCGTGGTGGCGCGCTCGATATCGTTCGACGCGCCGGTGGTCACGCGCTCGCTGCCGAAGATGATCTCTTCGGCCACGCGGCCGCCGAACAGGCTGGCGAGCTGGCTCTCCAACTGACGCTTGGACACGCTGTACTTGTCCTGCTCGGGAAGGAACATCGTCACGCCGAGGGCGCGCCCGCGGGGAATGATGGTGACCTTGTACACGGGATCGTGTTCGGGCACGAGCCGCCCCACGATCGCGTGACCGGCCTCGTGGTAGGCCGTGAGTTTCTTTTCCTCCTCGGACATGACCATCGAGCGTCGCTCGGTGCCCATCATGATCTTGTCCTTGGCCCGGTCCAGGTGGTCCATGGTCACCAGTTTCGAATTGTCCCGGGCCGCGTAGAGTGCCGCCTCGTTGACCAGGTTGGCCAGGTCCGCGCCGGAGAAACCCGGGGTTCCCCGCGCGATGACTTTGGGATCGACGCTGTCCGACAGCGGAACCTTGCGCATGTGGACTTTGAGAATGGCTTCGCGGCCACGAATGTCCGGCAGGGGCACCACGACCTGCCTGTCGAAGCGGCCCGGCCTGAGCAGCGCGGGATCGAGTACGTCGGGACGGTTGGTGGCCGCGATGACAATCACGCCTTCGCCTCCCTCGAAGCCGTCCATCTCGACCAGCAACTGATTGAGTGTCTGCTCGCGCTCGTCGTGGCCGCCGCCCAGACCCGCTCCGCGATGACGGCCGACGGCGTCGATTTCGTCGATGAAGATGATGCACGGGGCGTGTTTCTTGGCCTGGTCGAACATGTCGCGCACGCGGGATGCGCCCACGCCGACGAACATTTCGACGAAATCCGAACCGGAGATCGAGAAGAAAGGCACCTTGGCCTCGCCGGCGATGGCTTTGGCAAGAAGTGTCTTGCCGGTGCCCGGCGAGCCCACCATGAGCACGCCGCGCGGGATATGCCCGCCGAGCTTCTGGAACTTGCCCGGATTCCGCAGGAACTCGACGAGTTCACTCACCTCTTCCTTGGCTTCTTCGACGCCGGCAACATCCGCGAAGGTCACCTTGACCTGATCCTCGCCCTGCAGCTTGGCGCGACTCTTGCCGAAAGACATGGCGCCCCGTCCGGCACCGCCGCCCTGCATCTGCCGCATGAAATAGACCCAAACACCGATCAGCAGCAGAATGGGCGCCACGCCCAGGATCAGGTCGACGAATACCGAACGCTCCGCGGGCGGCTCTGCTGTGATTTCCACCTCGTTGCCGACCAGGTCGTCGACCAGCTTGGGGTCGGGCGGGCCGAACGTCTGGAAGTCGTTGCCTTCAACCGTGCGGCCGCTGATCTTGTTGCCGCTGTTGTCGCTCTGGATATGGACTTTCGCAACCTGGCCATTGCGAACGTCACTGAGGAAATCCGAGTACGTCAGGGCATCCGGCGCCGTACCCACGTTCGCGTAGTGGTTGAATATGGAGACCAGTACGATCGCGATGATCGCCCAGGTCAGCAGTTGCTTTGCAAGGTCGTTCAAATCCGTTTCCTCTTCATCGACACCTTCGTGTTCAGTATGGCCTTCAGTGGCCACGGTTACCAATTTACTCGACTTGGTAGCCCCGGGCCAGCAAGTACACCTCCCGGCTGCGCGGCCGGGACGCTCTGGGCTTTTTGATCAGTACGTTACGGAACGCCTTGCGGGCTTCCCGCACGAAACCGTCAAAATCGGTCCCCTGGAAGAGCTTGACCACGAAATCGCCCCCGGGTTTCAAGTGCTCGAGGGCGAAATGCATGGCCAGTTCCGCCAGGTACATGGCTTTCGCCTGATCGATGGCGGCCATGCCACTCATATTGGGGGCCATATCGGACAACACAAGATCGGCCTTCTGCCCGCCGAGAATGGCCTCCAGCCTGGCGAGCGGTTCGTCCTCGGTAAAGTCGCCCTGGATGAACTCGACACCCGGCAGCGGATCCATGTCCAGGATGTCCAGCGCGACCAGGCGACCCGATCCTGCCAGCAGGTGCTGCACTACCTGGCACCAGCCGCCCGGCGCCGCTCCGAGGTCCACTACGACCATCCCGGGCCGGATCAACCGATATTTTTCGTCAAGTTCCTGAAGTTTGAACGCCGAACGCGAACGCAGACCCTGCTGCTGCGCAAGCCGGACAAACTCGTCGTCGAAGTGCTCGGCCAGCCAGCGCTTACTGCTCTTGCTCCTTGCCATTCGTCCCGGTTTCCCACATGTTAGAATTCACTGCTCAGGATTCTTCGACAGTTTGCCACACCCGGAAACAGCCATGCCCTTATCCGCCCGACAATCGCGCTATCTGCGCGGCCTGACCCATCACCTGCAACCCGTGGTCATCGTCGGGGACAAGGGGTTGTCCGAAAACGTCCTGGCCGAAATCGACGCAGCCCTGACCCACCATGAACTGGTAAAAATCAAGCTGAGGAGCGATCGCGACACCCGAAAGGCCTGGACCACCGAAATTGCCGGACGTTGCCACGCGGAGCCGGTGCACAGCATCGGGCAAGTGGCCTGCTTCTTCCGCAGGAACCCCGAAAAGCCCGTGATCGCGCTGCCCGCGTGAGACGAGCCGGGAGCAACCCACCGAACGAACGCACGTCATGGAACTGACCCTCGAGAGACCCGGAAACCACCTGTTCATCCGCTCGGTATCCGCGGACGGCATTTGCGTCGTCGACGAGACTTATCGAGGTCCCATCATCGTCTCGGCTTCCCGCATCATCGAGGATTGGGAGGCTGGCGAGCCGGGGCATCTGACCGAAGCCCAACTGGCGCCGATTTTCGAACTCGAGCCGGAAATCGTCCTGCTGGGCACGGGCGCCCGCCAGGTGTTCCTGCCAGCAGAACAAGTGATGAACTTTTACCGGCGGGAAATTGGTGTCGAGATCATGGCGACGGACGCCGCCTGTCGCACATTCAACGTGCTGGTTTCGGAAGCGCGCAAGGTGGTCGCGGCTTTGCTGCCGCCGGCCACTACTCCATGAACGGCAACTCGCGATAACCGTCCCTGCTGGAAATGTCGCGCAATCGGCTCAGGGCCGCCAGCTGGACCTGCCGTACCCGCTCCCTGGTGACACCCAGGAGGTTACCGACTTCTTCCAGCGTCTTGCGTCCGCGCCCGTGCAGGCCGTACCGGTGCTCGACGACATCCCGCTGCTGTTCGGACAATTGCCCGAGCCACTGTTCGAGCTTGCGCTCGGCCGCGCCATCGGCATACTGCGTTTCCGGTGTCGCGCCCGTGTCGTCGGCAATGGCGTCGAGAACGAGACGCGAGGAACCGGCGCTGATCGGCTCATCCGCGGACGCCGTCGGCTCGTTTAGATTGAACAGGTGTCGCACGTTGGCGGTCGGAACGTCCAGCTCCCGGGCGATCTCGTCGGCGGTCGGCCGGCGATTGTGGCGCTGCTCCAGCTCGCGGGCGGCGCGCAGGTAAGTCGTCAATTCCCGAATGACGTGTATCGGCAGACGGACCGTGCGGCACTGGTTCATGATCGCCCGTTCCACGGATTGGCGAATCCACCAGGTCGCATAGGTCGAGAAACGGCAACCTCGCTCGGGATCGAACTTCTCAACAGCCCGCATCAGGCCCAGGTTACCCTCCTCGACCAGGTCGAGCAGCGGCAGGCCGCGACCCAGGTAGGCCCGCGCCACGTTCACCACCAGCCGAAGATTGGATTCGATCATCCGCTGTCGGCTGGCCTTGCAGCCATCGCCGGCAGCCCGGGCGAGGGAAACCTCCTCCTCGGCTGTCAGAAGCCGCGTACGGCCGATCTCTCGCAAGTAAATCCGAGTAACATCATGCGCGTTGGCTGATCCCGCACCACGGCTGACGCCGCTTGCGGCCGTCTTTCCTTTGCGCCGATCCTTAGCTGAACCGACAGCGGTCCTTCGCCCTGAACGGACGTTTTGCACCCCCCCCTCCTCTCGCTTTTGTAGCGTTGAGCAGCCGGCCCCGCCCCACTGTGTTTCTGACCGGCGGCTCCCGGAAGTCGTTGAAGTCAGCGGGACGGACTGAAAAAGCTAGCACATTTGAAAGAAAATGTCTCTAATTATTGATCCAGATCATGGTGCCATTGAAAAAAACAGCACTATGCAAGGTCAACGGCCGGGTAGGAACTTGAGCGGATCCTGGGGCGTTCCGTTCACCCGGATTTCAAAATGCAGCATGGCCTGGTTCCGCTCGTTGCGGCCCATTTCGGCGATGCGCTCCCCTGCCGCGACGGTCTGGCCTTCGGAAACCAGTCGCCGCTTGTTGTTCGCATATGCGCTCAACAGCCGGTCGCTGTGCTTGATGATGATCAGTTCGCCGTATCCGATCAGGCCATTGCCGCTGTAGACCACCTTTCCCCCGGCCGCGGCGATCACCGGTTGACCTTCGACGCCACCGATCTCGATGCCGTTCCGGCTTGGGTCGTTGGCCGCGAAGCGGCTCAGCAAGCGACCGTCGGTCGGCCACAGCCAGACACCGGGATCCGCCGCAGACGGCTGCGGACGGGGTTTTGGCGGCTCACTGGAAGGAGCCGGTGACGGTTTACTGCGAGGGGCTGCACTGTCGCTTGCAGGAGCAGGCTTCGTATCATCCGGCTGGGCCTTCCTCGCGACTGGCCTGGGCGGCGGCGGGCTCGATGCTGCCGGCCTTGAGGCTTTCACAGGAGGCGGCGACAGGCGCAACTCCTGATCGGGGTAGATCTGGTACGGGGAACCTATGCCATTCCAGGCGGCAAGGTCACGCCAGTCGAGCCCGAAACTGAATGCGATCGCATGCAGGGTATCGCCGCGACGCACCCTGTAGCGCCCTTCGGAGGTCAGTTCATAGGACCGGCGCGAACTGGAGCGTTCCTCCACGGGCGCCCATGCCGGGGCGCAACCCGCCAGCAGGACCAGCGTGCTCAACAGCAGCGTCGCCCCCATCTTCGCCACTACACACCCCCGCGCAACAGCACCCACGCGGCAAACACGACCACAGCCAGCCCCAGCACGGCCCACCCCGCCGTGTCTACCCAGACCCGCAACCGATCCGCCGCGCGTTCACCCAGCATCCGGATCAGCCCCGCCACCAGGAAGAACCGCGCCCCACGCCCTACCGCCGAGCCCAGCACGAAGGGCAGGAACGGCATGCCGACGACGCCCGCGCCGATCGTAAAGACCTTGTACGGGATGGGCGTAAAACCGGCCAGGAGTATATAGATCGCGCCCCAGCGCTCGAACGATTCCACGGCCGACTCGAACACCCCCGCATAGGAGGATGCCATCAGCCAGGGCGCGATCCAGTCGAACGCGAGGCGGCCCAGCAGGTAGCCGAGCATACCGCCCGCCACCGAGCTGAGGGTACACAACGTTGCGAAGAACCAGCCGCGGGCCGGGCGGGCCAGGCACATCGGCGCCAGCATCACATCCGGGGGAATCGGGAAAAAGCTGGATTCGGCAAAACTGAGGGCACAGAGTATCGACGGCGCACGCCGATGCCCCGACCAACGCAGCACGCGGTCGTACAGGCGCTGCAACCATCCCGGTTGTGCCGGTGACTGCGCGTTCATGGCGTGCTGGCCGATGCCGCGGTCCCGCCCACGGTCAGGTGAGCCCGCTCAGCAGCGGCACGAAAATGACGCCGCCGAGGTCCGATTCGTCGTAGCCTTCCTCGGTCCGCCGAATGCAAAGCAGCCGCTGCATGCCGCCACGCGCCACCGGCGCCACCAGTACTCCGCCCACTTTGAGCTGTTCAATCAGTTCCAGCGGCACGTGCGTGGCGGCCGCCGTCACCACGATGCCATCGAACGGGGCCTGGCTTGGCCAGCCGAGATGCCCGTCGGCGTAGCGGGTGAAGATGTTGTGCAGCCCGAGCTTGTGGAACCGCCGCCGAGCCTGTTTGAGGAGTTCTTCGACCCGTTCGACGGTGAACACCTGGGGCACGAGGCATGCGAGGATGGCAGCCTGGTAACCCGACCCGGTCCCCACTTCGAGGATCTTGTCAGGAGAACCGCCGTCGAGCACGGCTTCGGTCATGCGGGCGACGACCCACGGCTGCGAAATCGTCTGACCCAGTCCGATCGGCAGCGCGGTGTCTTCATATGCTCGGCTGGAGAGCGCTTCGTCCACGAACTCATGGCGGGGCGTGGTGGCCACGGCCTTGAGCACCCGCTCATCCGCGATGCCATTGTCGCGCAGGCGATTGACGAGCCGGTCGCGCGTACCCTGCGAGGTCATACCGATCCCCTGGGACGAACCCTTGTGTTTCCTGTGGTGAATCACGCTTCCTTCCTCGCCCCGGGCTTGCCGTGCACCGGGATTTCCGCCACCCAGCCCGCAACCTGGTCGAGCGCCTGGTAACGCGTCAGGTCGACGTGCAGGGGGGTAATCGAAATGAAGCCACGCCTGACTGCGTCGAAGTCCGTACCGGGCCCCGCGTCCTGGCCCGGACCGGCGGGCCCGATCCAGTACATCGGCCGACCGCGCGGATCGTCCATTTTCGTGACCGGCTCGGCCCGGTGGCGATGCCCGAGCCGCGTCACTTCGATTCCCTCGATCTCCGTCCACGGGCGATCGGGAACGTTCATGTTCAGAATGGTGTCGGCCGGTAAGGGATCGCGGCGCAGGCGGTCGACCAGCATCGCGACCGCGCGAGCCGCCGTATCGTAGTGTTCAGGCTTGTCGTCAAACACGAGGGAGACGGCGATGGCCGGCAAGCCGAGAAACCTCCCCTCCATGGCAGCCGCGACCGTTCCGGAATAGATGACGTCATCCCCCAGGTTGGCACCCGAGTTGATGCCGGAGATCACGATATCGGGGTCCTTCTCCAGCAGCCCCGTCAGGGCGATATGAACACAGTCGGACGGAGTCCCGCTGACCCGGTAGGTGCGTTCTGCGATCTCCCTGATCCGGACCGGGGAATCGAGCGTCAGGGAGTTGCTGGCGCCGCTGCGGTTCTGGTCAGGCGCAACGATGGTGACCTGCCCCAAACCGGCCATGGTCTGCGACAGGACTTGAATACCCTCCGCGTCAATCCCATCGTCGTTGCTTATCAGGAAGTGCATTCTGGTTCCGTTGTATTATCCGGCCTTCAGGTACGGCGCCCCTTTGCATTCCGCACCGGAGAGGATCTGCCGAACAGTATTGTACGGCCTTGGCATCTGGACTGAAATGAAATCCGGCAAGAAAAACCCGGACGTGCAGGCGTTTCGCGATGCGATGGCGGACGTGACCCCATTGCGGAAGCCGGACCGTATCGACCCGGTGCGGCGGCAAACACCGGCCCGCGCAACCCAGCTCGAACGCGACAACCGCGAAGCGCTCGAAGAACTCCGGTCGCATGGCGGCGCGCATGACCACGAACTGGAAACCGGCGAGGAACTGCTGTACCTGAAACCGGGTTACCAGTCGCGACTGTTGCGCCGTCTGCGCCGGGGACATTTCAGTATCGCGGATACGATCGACCTGCATCACATGGATGTGGCCACAGCCCGCACTGTGCTCGTGGATTTCCTGGAGCGTTCACTGGAAAGACGGCTCGGCTGCATACGCGTGATTCACGGCAAAGGCCTGCGTTCGCCGGGGCAGCCACGGCTCAAATCCATGGCCAACCACGTGCTGCGGCGTCACCCACGCGTGGTCGCGTTCGCTTCCTGCCGGCCGGTGGACGGTGGCACCGGAGCGACCTGCGTGCTGCTGTCGGCGCGGCCGGGAGCGCCCCGTTGACCGGCCTGGTCATACTGGTGCTGGCGGGCATCGGCGGTATCGCCTGGTGGCGCCTGCTGAACGGCAAGGAACTGGCACGCAACGCGGCCGGCGCCGTCTGCCGCCACCACGGCCTGGTCCTGATGGATGACACGGTGATGCTCGACTCCGTTCAGCTCATCCGTCGGGACCCGGTCAGGGCCTGGGGACTCAAATACCGCTTCGACTTCGCCCGGCAAGGCATCCTGCGCCACGGCGGCACCGTTCTGATCGCCCCCGGCCAGTCCCCGACCGTCATCATCGAAACCGAGGAAGGCCAACTCATCGAACGCGTCTAACCGCCCGCAGGCAAACGGGGATAGAGCACAGCCGAGAGGGGAACGCAAAGAGCGCAAAAGCGACTGTGATCGAAGTCAAGCGATTTAGATGTCCTGGGTAGCCGGTTGTCAATAGGTTTGGTCCCGCGCCATAGCGCAAAACTGATCAGGTCGATGCTCCCTTGGGATGCGCGCAGCTGTCGCCCTGCACGAGTTCGCGACCTTCCCGCAACCTGATAGCACCCGAACCGCCTGTATCCTCGTGGTATCAGCCGGGCAATTCCTTGTTATCTAAGCGCCCTTTGCGCTCTTCGCGTCCTTTGCGTTCCAAATACAGCGTGTTCGGCGTCCTCTGCGGACGCAATGCCATCCGCAGTGGCAGCGTGGTCCTACTTGACGACTTTGAGGTGGGGGCGTTTGGGGCCGGAGTCGGGGGAATCGGTGTCCGGGCCGGTCGGGGGTCCGCCGTCCTCGTCCTGCGCGAACATCATGCCCTGCCCGTTTTCCTTGGAATAGATGGCCAGCACCGCTTCCACCGGCACCGACACCTGGTACTGCCGTCCGGAGAAGCGTGCGTTGAACGTCAGCCCGTCGTTGGTCATTTCGAGGTCCCGGACCGCGGCCTGGTCGATGTTGAGGATCACCTTGCCCTTCTGCACCGCCTGGTCCGGGACGTCCACACCGGCGAACCCTGCGTCCACCAGGATGTGCGGGGTCATGTTGTTATCGGCGATCCACTCGTACAGGGCCCTCAGCAGGTAGGGCCTGTTGGACGTCATCTCATCGGGCATCGATCTACCGAATCAGGCAGCCGCCAGTACCAGGTCGCGCTCAGCCTGGGTCAGGCTCCGCTTGAAAGAGGTGCGGGAAAAAATCCGATGCGCGTAGGTCTCCACCGCGACACCCGGCTTGCCGAGCTTGACCCCGTAATGCGAAAGGCGCCACAGCAGCGGGCCGAGCGTGCAGTCGACCAGGCTGAGTTCGTCGCTGAGGACGTATTGCGACATGCCGAACAGGTCATTGGCCGCGATGATGCCCTCCTTCAGACGCTTGGCGGCCTGCTCGGCTTTCTTGCCGCTCGACGCCTCAATTTCCCGGGCCAGCGAATACCAGTCGCGGAGCACCCGATGATGCACCAGGCGCAACTGGGCCCGTGACACCGGGTCGACCGGCATCAGCGGCGGATGGGGATAACGTTCGTCGAGGTAGTCGTTGATCACGCTCGCGTCATACAGCACGAGATCGCGATCGACCAGTGTCGGCGTTTCGTTGTAGGGATTCAGCTCCGCCAGGTCGGCGGCCGCCGATTCGTCTTCCGAGATGTTGACGATTTCGACGTTGATCCCTTTCTCCGCCAACACGAACCGCACGCGGTGGCAGTCCAGGGAAGATTCGGAAGAATACAGCGCCATGGTAGAACGACCTCTAACTGAAACAGCCACAACTTTCTCCTGTCAGATGATCGGCCTGGGCGGCCTTCTCGGCCGCCGGCCGTTGCGGGTCAGTGTACGTCCCGCCAGTATTCCGCTTTCAGCGCGTAGGCGAGCAACGCGAACAGCACGAGAAACAGCATGACCCAGATGCCGACGGACTTCCTCTTCAGCTTGGCCGGCTCGCCCAGGTAATCCATGAAGGCGACGAGATCGCGAACCGTCTCCTCGTACTCTTCCGGCGTTTGCAAACCCGGCTGGTCGAGCACGAGATGGTCGACGACCTGCTCCTCACCGTGGGTGGTGTACTCCGCCTTCTGGATGCCCTGTAACCGCCACAGCGGGTTGGGCATGGCTGCGTTCTGAAGCACGGTATTGTTCCAGCCACCACTTTCGTCCTGGTAGAAGTTGAGCAGGTAACTGTAAATCCAGTCCGGACCGCGCGATCGTGCCGTGAGTGAAAGATCGGGCGGCACCTTTCCAAACCAGGCAGACGCGTCTTTCGGCCGCATCGCGACCGTCATGGTGTCGCCGATCTTGGCGTCGGCAAACACCAGGTTGTTCATTACCACATCCTCGTCCAGACCGAGGTCCTCGGCCAGCCGGTTGTAGCGCATGAACTTCGCGCTGTGGCAGGAGAAGCAATAGTTCACGAACAGCTTGGCCCCACGCTGCAAGGCCGCGGTATCGCGGATGTTCACGTTGGCGTGCTCCAGCGCGCCCTCGCTGGATGCCAACGCCTCTGCGGGCCCCGCCGCCAGGACAGCCAGGGTCAGGATGAATGCGAGCGCTTTCGTGTTCATCAGTGCGTCAACCTCTCTGGAACCGGCTTTGTTTTACCCCGCGGACTGAGGAAGAAGAGCAGGATGAAGAATGCGAAGTACACAAAAGTCCACACCCGCATCTCGATGGTCTGCGCCGGTGTTCCTTCCGACATGCCGAGCATGCCGAGCCGGACGAAAGCGATCGCGAACAGCGCCAGCATGATCTTGTACCAGGCGCCCTTGTAACGAATGGACTTGACCGGCGAACGGTCCAGCCAGGGCACGAAGAACAGGATTCCGACCGACAGGCCCATGAGGATTACGCCCATCAGCTTGTCGGGCACCGCCTTGAGAATGGCGTAATAGGGCGTGAAATACCACACCGGCTTGATATGCACCGGCGTCACCAGCGGGTCGGCGGGCACGAAATTGTCCGGCTCA
>JASFKQ010000010.1:0-36901 GCA_050118555.1 Lysobacterales bacterium | reverse complement strand
CCTCCCATCCCGGCGCTTTCAATCTTCCCGATATCCAGCGCGAATTACCATACAAGCAGGCTTGCCTGCGATTGGCTGCAGTGGCCCCGTGATTCAATCGCAGGCAAGCCTGCTCCCACAAGGTGCCAGGCCGAGGCCGCCCGCAGAGCGGGCTCCTGCGGGGAGAATCAGTCGGCCAGACCGAGGCGGTCGATGATGCCTTCGAATTCATCGGTGCTGTTGTAGCTGATCACCAGCTTGCCCTTGCCCGAGGCCTGGTGCTGGATGTGCACCCGGGCGCCGAGGGTTTCGCCCAGCTGGTTCTGCAGCCGCTGGATGTCCGGATCCACACGGCGGTGGCCCTTCTGCTTTTTCGACTGCTGCAGGCGGCGCACCAGGTTCTCGGTGTCACGAACGGACAAACGCTTGCGCACGACCTCGCGGGCTGCCTGAACCTGCAGGTCGTCGTCCAGCGACAACAGCGCCCGTGCGTGTCCCATCTCGATCAGGCGCATGTCGATCATGTCCTTGACCTCCTGCATCAGCTCGAGCAGGCGCAGCAGGTTGCTGACCGAGGCGCGGGAGCGCCCCACGGCGTCGGCGGCTTCCTGGTGGGTCATCTGGAAATCGTCGATCAGCCGCCGCAGCGCGGTCGCCTCCTCCAGCGGGTTGAGGTCCTCGCGCTGGATGTTCTCGATCAGCGCCATCGCAACCGAGACCTCGTCGGGCACGTCGCGGATCACGGCCGGAATCCTATCGATTCCGGCGATCTGCGCGGCGCGCCAGCGGCGCTCCCCGGCGATGAGTTCGTACTGTTCGCCGTCGTCCACCTGCCGCACGACCACCGGCTGCACCACGCCCTGGGCGCGGATCGAATCCGCCAGCTCAGCCAGTTTTTCCTCGTCGAACACCGAGCGCGGCTGGTAGCGTCCCGGGCGGATCACGTCCAGCGGCAGGTTGTGCAGGCGGCCACCGCCGCCGGTCTCAACCTGCTTGAGAGTGGTCTGGCTGAGCATGGAGCTCAGGTTGCGGCCCAGCACGGGTTTCTTACGGCTACTCATGACTTATGCGATGTTTCTCTTCTCGTAGCGGCGCAGCATTTCACCCGCCAGCGCGACGTGCGCCAGGGCGCCCTTGGACCACGGGTCGTAGATCAGTACCGGCAGCCCATAGCTGGGGGCTTCGGCGACGCGGATGTTCCTCGGCACGAGGGTTCGGTAAACGCGGTCGCCGAAATTCTCGATGAGCTGGTCGGAGACCGCCGATGCCAGGTTGTTGCGGCCATCGTACATCGTGCGCAACAGGCCCTCGATCTCGAGATCGGGGTTGATGCTGGCGCGTACCTGCTCGATCGTGTTGAGAAGGGCGGAGAGACCTTCCAGCGCATAGTACTCGCACTGCATCGGGATCATCACGCTGTCCGCGGCTGCCAGCGCGTTCACCGTCAACATGTTCAGGGACGGCGGACAATCGATGAAAATCCAGGCGTAGCGGGAGCGCAGCGGCTGCAGCGCCCGCCGCAGAGCAAACTCGCGCCCGTCCTGCTGCAGCAGGCTGACTTCAGCCGCCGTCAGGTCGCCATTCGAGGGCAGCACATCGAACTCCAGTCCCTCCGGGCGCAGCAGCGTCTCTTCGATCGGACGCTCACCCAGCAAGACCTCGCAGGCCGAAACGTGCAGCCGACGGGGATCGATACCGCAGCCGGTCGTCGCATTGCCCTGCGGATCCATGTCGATCAACAGTACCGGGTACTTCATGCGGGCGAACGCGGCCGCCAGGTTGACGCAGGTGGTGGTCTTGCCCACCCCGCCTTTCTGGTTGGCGACAGCGATGATTCGGTTCTGACTCATGGGTTGACGGACATGATGACGAGGTGCCGCTCCTCTTGCAATCCCGGCACGGCGAGTTTCTCGACCGCAGCCACACGGACCCAGTCCGGCAGATCCTCCAACTCCGTTTCCGGGTAGCGGCCCTTCATTGCCAGCAACCGAAGGGACGCGGCCGCCAGGTGGCGCGCCGCAGTTGCGAAATCGGCGAGACTGGCGAACGCACGGCTGATCACCTGCCCGCACGCCTGCTCCGGCTGCCAGCTTTCCAACCGCGCCTGGACGGCCCGGACGTTCCCCAGGCTCAGTTCGCGGCAGACATGGTTCATGAAACGGACCTTTTTGCCCGCGCTGTCCAGCAGCGTCACGGCCAGCCCCGGGCGAGCGATGGCCAGCGGGATGCCCGGCAGGCCGGCGCCGGCGCCGGCGTCCAGCAGCGGCGTCTCTTCGACCCACGGCAACACGGCCAGTGAGTCCAGCAGATGGCGGCTGACCATTTCGGCCGGGTCGTGGATCGCGGTCAGGTTGTACGTGCGGTTCCAGCGCTGCAACAGGTCGACGTACCCCAGCAGGGCAACACCCTGATCACCGTCCAGCGAGGTGCCCGGAAGTTGCTCCAGCCCGTCCCTCAGAATCCGGGCCAGGTCCGGCTTCGGTGACACGCCGCTCAGTTGAGCCTGACCGACTTCATTTCGGAGGCGACTTCCTTGGCGATCTCGCTGGCCGTGTCCGAGTGTTCCAGATCCTTGGTGAACGTGACGAAACGCCAGACCGGCTGCTTCGTGTCCAGGTCGTAATAGCTGGTTTCGACATAGGCCGTGCGCTGGTAGTCCGCCCAGCCGGGACCCTGTCGGATGGCGTATACGTCCACGAAATAGGGCTGCCCCCAGTTATAGCCCGTATAACCCACGCCGCTGCCCACGAATTCCGCCCAGTAGTCGGCGCGCACGTAGCCTTCCGAGCTGCCGCCGCCGGCATAGAACATCACGATGACGCCGTCAACTCCAGCTTTGCGCAGAAGACCCGTAGCCGCCTCGGTGTCGATCTCCCCACGGATACCGCCGCTCATCCCGGGCAGGCGGCTGGAAGCCACCGCGGGTGTGCCCTTGTCGGCCAGGATTTTCGCAATGTCGACCTCGAAAGCCTCACGCATCAGGGCATCGGGCAGCACGGCGATCACCGCGACCTTCTCCGGCTTTTCCGTGACCGGCTGGTCCGCTTCCCACGAGTCGACTACCTTGACCGACGAGCAGCCGGAAAGGATCAGGGCGCCGGCCAGCACCGCCAGTAGGGAGCGTCCGGTCCGGGTCAGGATACGATGTGTCATACGGGGATCCGCTGGGAAAACGGGCATCTTAACCCAAGCCCGGCGATCGGGACAGCCGGATAACCCGCCCCGTCCGCAACAGGGTTTGGTGCCATCGCAGGCAAGCCTGCTCCCACAAGGTGCCTGATCCCGCACGAGGGGCTGTTTCTGCAGGGGGCTTGGTAGTACTTGTGGGAGCACCCTTGGGTGCGATTGCGTTGGCGACCCACACGTGACTAGATCGACAGATCCAGTTCTTCCGCCCGATGGCACGCCACCCAGTTGCCGTCCTCCATGCGGCGAAGCGCCGGTACGTCGGCCTGGCAACGCTTGATGCGGAAGGGGCACCGGTTATGGAACGTGCAGCCCTTGGGACGGTTGAAGGGTGAGGGCATGTCGCCGGTCAGCCAGCTTTCCTGCCGCGCCCGGCGCGCCAGGTCGGGGTCGGGGATGGCTACGGATTTCATCAGCGCGTTGGTATAGGGGTGCAGGGGCTTGCGGTAGAGGTCCGTCTTGTCCGACACCTCCATGGCCTGTCCCATGTACATGACCATGACGCGGTCGCTGATGTGCCTCACCACTGAGAGGTCGTGGGCGATGAAGATCAGGGCCAGGCCGAGCTTCTTCTGCAGGTCTTTGAGGAGGTTGATGATCTGCGCCTGGATGGAGACGTCCAGAGCGGATACCGGCTCGTCGCAGATCAGCAGCCGCGGATTCAGTACCAGCGAACGGGCAATGCCGATGCGCTGACACTGCCCGCCTGAGAATTCGTGCGGGTAGCGGTTGATCTGGTTCGGAAGCAGGCCGACCATTTTCATCATGCCCCGGGTTCGTTCCTCGACCTGCAGCCGCTCCATGTTCGGGTAGAACGTCCACAGCGGCTCGGCGATGATGTCGCCCGCGGTCATGCGCGGATCCAGCGAGGCGATCGGATCCTGGAAGACGATCTGCAGTTGCTGGCGTTTTTGGCGCAGTTCCTCCTCATCGAGCGCGGTCAGGTCCTCGCCCATCCACTGGACGCGCCCGCGGCTGGGCCGGAGCAGTCCCAGGATCGCCCGCGCCAGCGTTGACTTGCCCGAGCCCGACTCGCCGACGATGCCCAGCGTTTCACCGGCGCTGAGCTCGAAGCTGACGCCGTCGACGGCCCGGATCAGCCGCTCCCGGCGGCTGAAAATCCCACCGGTCTGGCTGGAGAAGGTCAACGCCAGGTCCTGGACCCTGAGCACCGGCTTGCTCACTCGGCCACCTCCATTGGCGCTTCTGTGCTTTCGGCCACCTTTTCGCCGGCGATCCTTCCACCCTCCATCGGCAGCACGCAGCGGCTCATGCGGCCACCCTCCGCGGTCCACACCGGGGGCCGCTCACGGCAGGCCTCGGTGGCCTCACTGCAGCGGTCGCGAAAGCGGCAGCCGGAGGGGAGCTCCAGCAGGTTTGGCGGGTTGCCGGGTATGGCCTGCAAATCGTCGTCCGACACCCGGTCCAGGCGCGGTACCGAGGCCAGCAGCCCGCGAGTATACGGGTGCTGGGGGCGGTAAAAAATGTCGTTCACGCTGCCGGCTTCGACCACCTCGCCGGCATACATGACCAGGATCCGGTCACTGATCTCCGCCACGGCAGCCAGGTCGTGCGTGATCAGCACAATGGCCATTTTCGTCGCCTTGCGCAGTTCGCTCACGAGTTCCGTGATCTGCGCCTGCACGGTCACGTCGAGCGCGGTGCTCGGCTCGTCCGCGATCAGCAATTCCGGCTCGCACAGAAGGCCCATTGCGATCATCACACGCTGACGCATGCCGCCGGAGTACTCGTGCGGATACTGCCGAATGCGCTCTTCCGGGTCCGGGATGCGAACGGCACGCAGCATCTCCACCGCGTGGGCGCGAGCCTCGTCGCGCCGCAGCCCCTGGTGGTGCATGACCACCTCGGCCATCTGCTTCTCGATGGTCAGGTAGGGGTTCAGCGAGGTCATCGGATCCTGGAAGATCATCGAGATGTGCCGTCCGCGCACGCCGTTGAGCTCCTTCGGCGACATGTTCATCAGGTCCTTGCCGTGAAACCGGGCGCTGCCGCTGGCGCTGCCGTTTTCCGCCAACAGACCCATGATGGCCATCACCGTCTGGCTCTTCCCCGCCCCGGATTCCCCGACGATGGCGAGCGTCTCCCCCTCGGCGACGTCGAAGTCGACGCCGTCCACCGCCCGGACTTCGCCCTCCGGCGTGTCGAACCGCACGTCCAGTCCCCTGACCTCGAGCAGCGCCATTACAGCCGGTCCTTCGGGTCGAGCGCATCGCGCATGCCGTCACCAATATAGTTGAAACAATACAGCGTCACCGTCAGGAACAGCGCCGGAAAGATCAGCGTCCAGGGCGCCGACTCCATATCCTGCGCGCCGTCGTTCACGAGGGCGCCCCAGGAACTCATGGGCTCCTGCACGCCCAGGCCAAGAAAGCTCAGGAAAGACTCCACCAGGATGACCTGGGGGATGGTCAGGGTGACGTACACCATCACCACGCCAAGCAGGTTGGGAATGATGTGCCGACGGATGATGGACTTGTGCTCCACGCCGCAGGCGCGGGCTGCTTCCACGAACTCGGTGTTTTTCAGGCTGAGCGTCTGCCCGCGCACGATGCGGGCCATGTCGAGCCAGTTCACGGCGCCGATGGCGACGAAGATGAGCACGATGTGGCGCCCGAATATCACCATCAGCAGGATGACGAAGAACATGAACGGCAGTGCGTAGATGATATCCACCACGCGCATCATGACGCGGTCCGTCATGCCACCGTAGTAGCCGGCCACCGCCCCGTAGCTCACGCCGATAAGCAGGCTTACGAGCGTCGCCACCATGCCCACCAGTAGGGAAATGCGCCCACCTTCCAGCGTGCGCACCAGCAGGTCACGACCCACTGCATCGGTCCCGAACCAGTGGCCGGTTTCCAGGCTGGGCGGCGACGCGGTGTGGTCCCAATCGGTGAAGTCGGCCTCCCAGGGCGACAGCATCGGACCGAACACCACCGCGAGCAGCATGACCGCCATGATGACGCCGCTGACGACGGCCGCCCGGTTTTTGAGCAGGCGGTGCCAGGCATCGGCCCAGAGCGAGCGCCCGCGCACATCCTCCTCGGCCAATGCCGCGGCAAATGGATCTTCGGTTGCAATATCCAGTTCGTCGGTCATTGCGAATCGTCGAAGCGGATGCGGGGGTTGAGCCAGGCGTAGAGCAGGTCAACGATGAAATTCAGCAGGATGATCACGATGCCGTAGAAAACGACCACGCCCATCACCAGGGTGTAGTCCCGGTTCAGCGCGCCCTGCACGAAATAACTGCCCAGCCCGGGGATGCTGTAGATGCGCTCGATCACGACGGAACCGGTGATCAGCGCCGCGGTGGCCGGTCCCATGTAGGAGATCACCGGCAGGATCGCGGGTTTCAGTGCGTGGCGGAATATCACCAGGCGCTCGGGCAGTCCCTTCGCGCGGGCCGTGCGGATGTAATTGCTGTGCAGGACCTCGATCATGCTGCCGCGTGTCAGGCGCGCGATGTAGGCGATCACCGGCAGCGCCAGCGTCACCACCGGCAGCACCATGCGCTGCCAGGACCAGTCCCAGCCTCCTGCGGGCAACCAACCGCCGTAGACCGCCAGACCGAGGATCAGCAGTGGCGCAATGACGAAATTGGGGATCGATACGCCGAGCATGGCGACGCCCATCACCGAGTAGTCCACCGCGCTGTTTTGCCGCAACGCGGCCAGCGTGCCCACGAGCGTGCCCACCACGAACGCCAGCAACATGGCGAGGCCGCCGACCGTGCCCGAGACTGGGAAACCCCGCGCGATCAACTCGTTTACCGTCCAGTCCTTGTACTGGAACGACGGACCGAAATCGAACGTGATGATCTGGCCCAGGTAGCGGAAATACTGTTGCAGCAACGGCTCATCGAGGTGGTACTTGGCGTCGAGGTTGGCCCGGATCTCCGGGGGCAGCACTTTCTCGCTGTCGAATGGCCCGCCGGGCGCAATGCGTATCAGGAAGAACGCGATCGTTATCAGCACAAGCAGAGTTGGAATCAGGCCGAGAAGGCGCGCCGTGGCGTGGCGGACAATCCCCTCCTGCCTCACTGGCGAACCTCCCCGTCACCGGCTTCCGCTTCCGGGGCAGTCCCGCCGTTCACGTTATCCTCGGCGGCTTCCGGCTCCCCCTCTGCAGGCGTGACCGGGTTCGCAGGCGTATCTGGGCGCGATTTGAGCTTGAACATGAAACGTGAGGGATGGTGATCCATGACGTTGTTGCGCCAGCCCCCGAGATGCGGATCGACCAGCCGCTTGGTGACATAGGTATACACCGGGATGATCACGTTGTCGGTCATCAGCACGCGTTCCGCCTCGAACATCAGGCGCTCGCGACGCGCGCGAACGCGCTCGGTGCCGACCTGTTCGAGCAATGCGTCGAAGGTGCTGTTGCTGTATCCATAGTCATTGCGGCTATGCCCGGTGCCGAACAATTCCAGGAAACTGTACGGATCATTGTAATCACTGACCCAGCCGGCCCTGAACACCTGGGTGAGCACCTTTTGTGCACGGTTTTGCAGGAACACCCTGAATTCCTCGTTGACCAGCGTCGTGTGAACCCCCAGCACCTGCTTCCACATCGAGGCCACGGCCAGCGCGATCTTCTTGTGGTTTTCGCTGGTGTTGTAGCGGATTTCCACGCGCAACGGCCGCGTTTCGGAATAGCCGGCCTGCTCGAACAGACGCCGAGCCTCGTGGTTTCGTTCCTCCTGCGTCCAGTCCGCATACTCCGGGGAGAACGGCACGTATCCGTCGATGCCCGGCGGCACCAGCGCGAAGGACGGCATCTCTCCGAACTGCGTCACCTTGTCGGTGATGATCTGACGGTCGATGGCCAGGATCAGCGCCATGCGCAGTGACGGATTGTCGATGAAGGGCTCGCGGGTCAGGTTGAAGCCGAAGAAGTAAGAGCCCATCCAGGGGCTGACGACGAGTTCGTCCGGGTAGTGCTTCTGCAGCCAGCGGAACTGGTTATTCGGCACCTCGTTGGTCCAGTCCAGCTCGCCGGCGCGGAACTGGTTCAGTTCCGTGGACTGGTCCTCTACTGGCATATAGAACACGCGCTCGATTATCGTCCGGTCCGCTTCACGGAAGCGCCCGTTCTTCTCCAGTTCGATGGAGACCCTGGGCTTCCAGCCCTTCAACACGTAGGCGCCGTTGGATACCAGATTCCCCGGACGCGAGAACTGGTCGCCGAAGGTTTCCACGTTCCGTCGATTCACGGGAAAAGCCACCGGATGCGCCAACAGACCCAGAAAGTAGGGGGTCGGGCCCGTCAGCGTGATCTGCAGGGTGTGATCGTCCAGCAGGCTGACCCCGAGATCCTCCAGCGGCAGCTCGCCGGCCAGTACTTCCCGCGCATTCTGGATGGGCAGCAACATGACGGCCGCGTCGGAGGCGGTTTCGGGGCTGGCCGCCCGGCGCAGGCTGTAGACGAAGTCCTCCGCCTTCAGCGGGTCGCCGTTGGACCACACGAGATCCCGGCGCATGTAGAAGGTGTAGGTCCGGGCATCGCGGGAGATGTTCCAGCCCTGGGCCGCGCCGGGCACGAGTTCGCCGTCGGCGGTTTCCGTGGTGAGGCCCTCGAACAGGTCGCGCAGGACGTGGGCGCTGGGCACGCCGATCGCACGATGTGGATCCAGCGTTTCGGGTTCTTCCCCGTTGCCGCGGTAGAGCACCTGCTCATTCGCCAGCACGTAAGGAGCGGGCAGGCCCTCTTCGGTCATTACCAGTTCGACCGGTTCCCGTCCCCGCGCTGATGGCGAGCCCGGCTCACCATTGTGTTCACCGCAGGAGACCAGCAACAACGCCGCGCAGGCCGTCAGCAGCTGCCAGGATGGGATGAGTCTCACAGTCTGCCATCCTCCCCTTTACGATGGAGATAGCGGGACAGGTGGATGTCGCGCACATTGTCGACGAAGCCGAGCACGTCGGGCTTCACGAGATGTCGGGAGACATAGTAGTACAGGGGAATAACGGGCAAGTCGCGCAGCAGCAGGGCCTCCGCCCGCCGCAGGTGGCGCATTCGGTCTTCGCCGGCTTCCTCGCGAGCGGATTCCATCAGCATGTCGTAACCCGGATTGTCATAAAACGTGGAGTTGAGTTCACTGCCGCTGATGAACAGATCCAGGAAGCTCGCGGGATCGGCATAGTCCGCAATCCAGCCTCCGCGAAACACCTCCGTCACCACCCCCATTCTCCGGTTATTCACGAAGACCTTCCACTCCTCGTTGACCAGGCTGGCCGAGACACCCAGGACCTGCTTCCACATGGCGGCAACGGCCACGGCCATCCGCCGGTGCACGCCGGATGTGTTGTAGCGGATTTCCAGTACCAGGGGCTCGCCCTGGCCGAGCCCCGTTTGCCTGAACAGTCGGCGCGCCTCGTCTTCCCTTTCCCGCTGGCTCATGGATGCCTGATCCATCAGGGCCGGGTGGTAACCCGGGATGCCCGGGGGCACCACGCTCCAGGCGGGTACCTCCCCTGCGCCCAGCACGGTTCGCACCAGGATGTCACGGTCGATCGCGAGCGCCAGCGCCCGTCGCAGGGCGGTCGATTTCCCGAGGACGGGGTTCCTGAGATTCAGTCCCAGCCAGAAACTGCCGAGGTAAGGATGCACCCTGAGTTCGTCCCCGAGGTTTTCGCGAATCCATGCGTAGCGGCCGGCGGGGATGGTCTCCGTAATGTCCAGTTCGCCCGCGCGGTACCGGGCGAGCTCTGCCGCGGGTTCCTCGATCGGCAGGTATTCGACCGTATCCGCCTGCACCGTGTCCCTGGCATGGTACCGGGGGTTGCGTTCCAGCCGGAGACTGGCGCGTGGCGTCCACTCGGCGAGTTGGAACGGGCCGTTCACGGGCGCCGTTCTCGGGTCATCCGCCGCATCCTCGTGCAGCGGGAAGCTCACCGGGTGCGCGAAAATCTCGAGCGCCCAGGGTGCTGGCTCCTCCAACAATACATCCAGCACCCGCGGCCCCACCGCGACGATGCCGAGTTCCGTGGGATCAGCCTGGCCGGCCAGTATGGCAGCAGCGTTACGGACGACCTTGAGCAGACCTGCGGTCACAGCGGCCGACGAAGGCGCGACGGCACGCCGCCAGGCCCGCACGAAGTCTTCGGGAGTCACCGGGTCGCCGTTGGACCATTTCGCATCGTCCCGGAGCCGAAAGCGATACCTTCGCCCGCCGTCCAGGACTTCCCAGCTCTCTGCCTGGCCTGGCTTCAGTTCGCCACTGGCGTCGAAAGTGACCAGCCCCTCACGCACATCGCGCAACAGGTTCACCGCGGCGAGCCCTTGCGCCTGGTGGATATCCAGCGAGTCCGGCTCCGGACCGAGACCACGGCGAATGGTCGAGCCCGATACGGCCTGCGAGCCCAACAGGAGCACGAAAGCTGCCAACCAGGCCACCGCGCGGGGTTTGAGAGGGGACATGTGCATACGGTGGGCTACGGGGTTATGGCTCTTTGTTGCCGGGGTTCGCGCCAACGCCGGTTGATGCGAAATTCAGTACGGCCTGTTTCGTCCATGATACAGCGTGTATCCTAGTCTACTGCAACGCACCGGGGAGAGGCTCCGGTGCGTTGCGCTGTATCTGGCGGCCGGGCCGGTTTGGTCACCACCTTCAAACGCAGGCCGGCCATATTGGCCTGGTGCGAAAGGGCGCGGCGCCCCCTGGCGGAGCACTTCCTTGGAGACAACAGCAAGAACCGACGCCATTTCCCGCAAGGAAGATCTGGCGTCCTACCTGGAAAGCGGCTGCAAGCCCGCGGCGCAATGGAAACTCGGGACCGAACACGAGAAGTTCGGCTACACGCTGGACGACCTGCGCCCGCTGCCCTATGAGGGCGAACGCGGAATCCGCACGATCCTGACCGCGCTCGCGGAGAATTTCGACTGGCAACCCGTTATGGAGGCCGGGCAGCCGATCGCGCTGCTGGACGAGACCGGCGCTTCGATCACCTTGGAGCCCGGCGGGCAACTCGAGCTTTCCGGCGCGGTGCTGGACAACATCCACCAGACCTGCACGGAGGTGAACACCCACCTGAAACAGGTGCGCTCGGTCTGCCAACCATTGGGTATCGCGTTTCTCGGCATAGGTTTCCAGCCGAAGTGGTCCCGCGCGGACATGCAGTGGATGCCCAAGGCGCGCTACCGGATCATGCGCGAATACATGCAGAAGGTGGGTACGCTCGGCCTGGATATGATGACGCGCACCTGCACCGTGCAGGTCAACATGGACTTCAGTTCCGAACGGGACATGGTGCGCAAGTTCCGCACTTCACTGGCACTGCAGCCAATCGCGACCGCGCTGTTCGCCAACTCCCCGTTCACGGATGGCAAGCCGAACGGCTTCGTAAGCTACCGCTCCCATGTGTGGGAAGACACCGACCCGGACCGCACCGGGATGCTGCCCTTCGTGTTCGAGGACGGTATGGGTTTCGAGCGTTACGTGGACTACATGCTGGACGTGCCGATGTATTTCGTTTACCGGGACGGTGGATACATAGACGCCTCCGGCCAGTCTTTCCGGGATTTCCTCGAAGGAAGCCTGCCCGCGCTGCCGGGGGAGCGCCCAACGCTGAAGGACTGGGAGGACCACCTGACCACCGCGTTCCCCGAGGTCCGTCTCAAACGGTACCTGGAGATGCGCGGGGCGGACGGTGGCCCCTGGGCGCGCCTGTGCGCCCTGCCGGCCCTGTGGGCGGGGCTGCTGTACCACGAACCCTCGCTGGAGGCGGCCTGGGACATCGGCAAGGACTGGACCCTGGAAGAGCGCGTCACGCTGCGTTCGGAGGTGCCGAAACTCGGTCTGAAGGCACGCATCCGCGGCCATACGGTGCAGGACCTCGCCCTTGAGGTCGTCGCCATCGCGAATGAAGGCCTCGCGGCACGCGCCCGCCTCAACTCGGCGGGCGACAACGAAACGGGCTTCCTGGCGCCGCTGCGCGAGGTGGCACAAACCGGAGTCACACCAGCTGAGCGCAAGCTGGCGCTCTACCACGGGGATTGGAACCACTCCGTCGACCCCGCGTTCACCGAGTGTGCCTATTAGATCAGTCCCAGGATTGGGCTCTGTAGGAGCCCGCTCTGCGGGCGATTATCACTCCTCCACCCTTGAGCGCAATTGGCCGGACTCATCGCAGGCAAGCCTGCTCCCACAGCGGAGTCCAGCCCTGTGATGCAGCTCCAGGCAGCCAGACCAGTACGGTACAACGGTGGGAGCACCCTTGGGTGCGATTTCAGTGTTCGGGGCCTTCATCAGCTTTCTTCCACCCGCCACTGACCGGGTTGCAGACCATCCAGCTTCCAGGCCCCGATGGCGATGCGAACAAGCCGCAGGGTGGGCAGGCCAACCGCCGCGGTCATTCGTCGAACCTGCCGGTTACGGCCTTCGTCCAGCACGATTTCGAGCCAGGAGACCGGCCGCCCGGGCCTGGGACTGACCGGCACCGGCCGCGTCCAGAGCCAGCCGGGTTTGCGGGCGAGTAATTGGGCCCGGACGGCGCGTGCGGGGCCGTCCTTGAGCTTCACGCCGGTCACCAGGCGCCGCAATTGCTGCGGGCTGGGCGCGCCCTCGATCTGCACAACGTAGGTTTTGCGGTTGCCCTCGGCGGGATTGGCAATGCGGTGCTGGAGCCGGCCGTCGTCAGTCAGCAGGAGCAGCCCTTCACTGTCCTTGTCCAGGCGACCGGCCGGATAGATGCCGGGAAGTTCCATGAAGTCGGCCAGCGTGGGGGGCGGCTCGTCATTTCGGGAGTGCCCGGACGTGAACTGGCACAGCACGCCCCAGGGCTTGTTGAACGCAACCAGCACGCGCCTGGGTCACGCTCAGAACGGTAGTTCGAGATCGGGATTTATCTCGAGCATCTGTGAGCGGAACGAGGCCTTGATGCGCACCAGCGCCTCCTCTGTTTCGGCATCGAAGCGAACCACGAGGATCGGCGTGGTGTTCGAGGCGCGCACCAGCCCCCAGCCATCCTGGAAGTCGGCGCGAAGACCGTCGATCGTGCTGATATCGGCGCCGTCGAAGCGCGCCTTGGCCTTGAAGGCCTCGATGAACGCGTGGTTCTGGCCCTCTTCCATCTGCACTTTGAGTTCCGGCGTGCTGATACTGGCGGGCAACGCGTTGAGGATCGCCTCGGGCGGGGTCTCGGTGCCGCCGAGAATTTCCAGCAAGCGGGCTGCCGCGTAGATGCCGTCGTCCACGCCGTACCACCGCTCGCCGAAAAAGAAATGCCCGCTCATTTCGCCGGCGAACGGAGATCCGATCTCTTTCATTTTCGCCTTGATCAGCGAGTGACCGGTCTTGTACATCACGGGTTTTCCGCCGGCCTCCTTGATGACCTTGGGCAGGTGGCTCGTGCACTTGACGTCATAGATAATCGTCGCGCCCGGAACCCGGTCCAGCACGTCCATCGCCAACAGCATCATGATCCGGTCCGGGTAGATGATGTTACCCGCTAGCGTAACGACACCGAGACGGTCCGCGTCACCGTCGAACGCGAGCCCGAGATCCGCGTCCATCAGCCGCACCGATTCGATCAGGTCCTGCAGGTTTTCGGGGTCACTGGGGTCCGGATGGTGGTTCGGGAACGTTCCGTCCACCTCGTCGAACAGCGGTAGCACCTCGGCGCCGATCGCCCGAAGCGTGTCCGCCGCGCAAACGCCACCGATGCCGTTGCCGCAATCGACCACGATTTTCAGCGGACGATCGATCTGGATGTCTTTGGCAATTCGCTCAATGTAGTCTGGGACCACGTCGCGCTCGGTCGACTCGCCCTCGCCCACCCGGAAATCGCGTGAGGTGATGCGCTTGTACAGCGCCGTGATCTGGTCACCGTACAGCGTGTCGCCCGCGACCATGATCTTGAAGCCGTTGTAGTCGGGTGGGTTGTGGCTGCCGGTGATCATCACTCCGGAACCTGCTGCCATTTCATGCGCGGCGAAGTAGAGCACCCCCGTTGGGACGGCGCCGATATCCAGCACGTCGCAGCCGGTGGCCAGGATGCCTTCGATCATCCCTTTCATCAGATAGGGGCCGGAAAGCCTTCCGTCCCGCGCGACGACCACCGGACCCGCATTCTTCTCGAGCGTTACCGTGCCGACCGCCATGCCGACGGCCCTGGCAACGCCTGAGTCCAGTGTCTTGTCAATGACGCCACGGATGTCGTAGGCACGGAAAATCTCCGGCAGAACTTCCACGGGCGTGTGGTCGGATTCGCGCGTCTTGCGGCGCTCGTTGAGGTTGTACAGCAATCGCGGCGGCGGTAATGGCGCGTCGTCGTCGGGTTCGTCCTTCAGCTCGCCGGCCGCGTCGTCGCGCCCCGTATCCTCGCGGATGGAGCCGTGCTCTTCCACCGGGCCGGACTCCGATACCGGCGGTTCGGGCTCCTTTTTCGGAACCTGCTTCGCCTTCTCGAGCGCGCTGGCCCGGGCCCACTTCTGATTGCTCTTTTGCAGAATCCACGCGGCCGCGGCGCAGGCCAGACCGATCAGTACCACGAGCCACAACATGCCGGGGCCGAGCACGACCACGTGCACCCTGTTCGGAAACTCCACGCGGAATACGGTACCGGGAACCAGGACCCGTTCCGGCACTTCGCCGAGTCTTGACGGGTCGCCGAATTCCTTCAGCACCGTGGGAGGCCGGTGCCCGTTGTATTGAACCAGCCGCACGACATCCAGTCCGTCGAATTCGGGAGTGAACGCGTTAAGCACATACTCGGGCGGCAGGCTCACGACGATGACTCCCTTGACCTCTTCACCCGCCTTGACGAGCGCGGCATCGAACAGGCGGGGCGGATCGAGCACATTGTGCACCTGCATCAGCGCCTGCCCACCGGACAGGGCGCTCAGCACCATGTCCAGGACCGCGTAACCGCTGGGGCCGAGGTTGGCCGGGTCGAGTCCCGAGGTGTCGGCAGGAAAGACACGAACATCCTCGATTTGGCTTATGCGACCGTTCACGTAGGCCAGCAGGTCGCCGACCTTGTCCGGGTTCTCGATGGCCCGTACCGCCAGTTCCTGCACTTGCGGATCGTTGAGGACGCGCCTGAGCGACTGGACGGGCGGACTCAGGATTTCGGCCGCCTGCTGACCCTGAGCCACGGCCCTGGCCTCGGCGCGGGTTTCGCTCCAGTCATGGTACCGGAGCCACAGGGCCACGACGATCAACAGCGCGCCGAAAATGCCCAGGGCGAAAATCCACTTGCGGTCCACGTGTTTTTTGCCGGATATGAGGTTCTCCGGCAACTGCAATTTCAGGTCCATGGTCTCAGTCCGTTAAGCCATTGCGCGATTAAGCATGCCCGGTATGCCCGAAGCCTCCACCGCCCCGGTCCGAGGTTTTAAAATCGTCCACCCGCTCCCACTGCACCTGCACTACCGGCAGAAACGCGAGCTGCGCAATGCGCGCGCCCGGTTCGATGCTGAAAGCGCTGTCCGAACGGTTCCAGCAGGAAACGAACACCTGGCCCTGGTAGTCGCTGTCGATCAGGCCCACCAGGTTGCCCAGCACGATGCCGTGCTTGTGGCCGAGGCCGGAGCGCGGAAGGATCACGGCGGCCAGATCGGTGTCCTGCATGTGCATGGCGAAGCCGGTGGGGATCAAGCGGGTTTCTCCAGGATCGATGGTGAGCGTACCGTCGACACAGGCGCGCAGGTCCATGCCCGCCGACCCGGGCGTCGCGTAATCCGGCAGCGGAAACTCAGTCCCCAGACGGGGGTCGAGAACTTTTATCTGTACGGGTTTCACCGTGTTCCAATCCCTGGAGCCGGGCGGCCACTTCGCCGATCAGGGCTCGGGCCAACTGCCGCTTGCTCCCTTTGCCGAGGTCTTTCTCGCCATCCGCGCTGATCAGGAGAATTTCGTTGTCGTCGCTCTCGAAACCGATACCGGCCTGTCCGACGCGGTTCGCGGCAATCATATCAAGCCTTTTGCGGGAAAGCTTGTCCAGTGCATAGTCCCTGAGGTTCTCTGTTTCGGCCGCGAAGCCCACGGTCATCGGGCCATCCTCCATCGCTGCGACTTCGCCGATGATGTCCGGCGTGCCGATCAGTTCCAGCATGCGGCTGGCCTGGCTTTTCTTGATTTTCTGCGCTTCGGGGTGGGCGGGGGTGTAATCCGCGACCGCGGCCACCCCGATGAAGACGTCGGCCTTCCGGGCCAGTGCCAACACGGCATCGCGCATCTCCACGGCGCCTCGAACGTCCGTGCGTTCGACACCGGCGGGCGTTTCCAGGGTTACCGGACCGGCTACGAGGCTGACCCGCGCGCCGGCCTCGGCAGCCGCGGTGGCGACGGCGAAGCCCATGCGCCCGGAGGAGCGGTTGCCGATGAAGCGAACTGGATCGATGTCTTCGTACGTCGGACCCGCGGTCACCACGACGTGGCGCCCTGCCAGAGGTCCTGTGCCGCCCGCGAGTGCGGCGACGATGTCGAGGGGTTCGAGCATGCGCCCCGGACCGGTCTCCCCACAGGCCTGGCCACCGCTGGCCGGCCCGAGCAGGCGCACACCCCGGTCCCGAATCGTCACGCAATTGGCCTGCGTGGCCGGGTTCAGCCACATTTGCTGGTTCATGGCCGGCGCCAACACCAGGGGCGCAGTCGTTGCGAGACAAAGAGTGGAAAGCAGATCGTCCGCCAGCCCATGGGCCAGCCGGGCGATGAAATCGGCCGTGGCCGGCGCCACCAGGACGGTTGTGGCCCAGCGCGCCAGTTCGATATGCCCCATCCCGGCCTCCGCCTGGTCGTCCAGCAGCGTCGTATGGACCGGGTGGCCCGACACGGCCTGGAACGTCAGCGGCGTGACAAATGCCCGCGCGCCACGTGTCATCACCACGCGCACCTCCGCTCCGGTGTCACGCAGGCGGCGCACCAGGTCCGCGGCCTTGTACGCCGCGATACCACCGGTCACGCCCAAGACAATGCGTTCGCCGTTCATTTTCGCCTGTCGCTCCCGGACCGGACAGTCAGGCCGGTCATTCGCCAATTCAGGGGGATAGCTTACATCTCCCGGGGGTAATTTTCCGTAACCTGGCTGGCGGCGGAGGCGCACACTGGTCGCCGTGGATAGGAGCACGGCAATGGAAAGGGCGCAGATGGAAAGCCTGAAGCCGAGGGAGAAGATGGCCCGGCACGGGGCCACGGCCCTGAGTGATGCCGAATTGCTGGCCTTGTTGCTCGGGACCGGGGTAGGCCGCATACCTGTCCTCGACCTGGCCAGCCGGCTGCTGGCCCGGTTCGACGGCCTGCGGGGACTGTTGCAGGCACACCGCGACCGGTTGGCACGGGAACCCGGCCTGGGCCCGGCGAAAATTTCCCAACTGCTCGCGGTGCTGGAATTGTCCCGCCGCTACCTGCACGAGGTGCTGGTGCGCAGCGATCCGCTGGAAAACCCCGACATAACGGAGCAGTATCTGAAATCGGTTTTGCGCGACCACCCCCACGAAGTCTTTGCCGCCCTGTTCCTGGATACCCGCCACCGCGTGATCGCCTTCGAGGAACTGTTTCACGGCACCATCGACGGGGCCACCGTGTATCCCCGCGTGGTGGCGGAAAAGGCCCTCCAGCATCGGGCCGCCGCGTTGATCGTCGCGCACAATCATCCGTCGGGAGTGAGCGAGCCGAGCCTGGCCGACCAGGCGATCACCCGGCGTCTGAAAGAGGCGCTGGCCCTGCTGGACATTCGCCTGCTGGATCACTTCGTGATCGGCGACGGCGCGCCGGTCTCCATGGCGGCGAGGGGAATGGTGTAGTCTGGACATTGCACCAGCCAGCTCTGGTTCGCTGTTCGGACCACCTCGAAAGCCCTTGCAAGCCCACCCTTCATGCGGTATAAAGAGCGGCTGATTTTTGAACGTCTTAATGGATATTCCCATGTCGCGAGTTTGCCAGGTCACCGGAAAGAAACCTGTATCCGGAAACAATGTGTCGCACTCTAACATCAAGAGCAAGCGGCGCTTTCTGCCCAACCTGCACAGCCACCGTTTCTGGGTGGAGAGCGAGAATCGTTGGGTGAAGCTGCGCGTGTCCACAAAGGGCCTGCGTATTATCGACAAAAAAGGTATCGACGCCGTTCTGAGCGACCTTCGGGCGCGCGGCGAGAAAGTCTGAGGAGGAACTGAACAATGGCCAAGAGCGCACGAGACAAGATTCGCCTGGTTTCTTCAGCAGGCACCGGTCATTTCTACACCACGGACAAGAACAAGAAGAACACGCCCGAGAAGATGGAAATGAAGAAGTATGATCCGGTGGCCCGCAAGCACGTGACCTACAAGGAAGCCAAAATCAAGTAAAGCACAAAGGCTTTGCCCTGCGCTGAGAACCCGCCATACCGGCGGGTTTTTTTTGCCTGAGGCCTTTGTCAAATACAATAAGCGCTCGTCCCGGAGACCGACCGTGCCCGAACTGCCTGAAGTCGAAACCACCCTGAGAGGCATAAGCCCCTCCCTGGAGGGGTGCACCGTCACGGAATTGACCGTGCGCAATCCGTCTTTGCGCTGGCCCGTTCCGGACGAGGTACACATGGCCGAAGGCCAGCGCGTATCGGGCTGCAGGCGTCGCGCCAAGTACCTCCTGATCGAACTGGAGCGCGGCGGGCTACTGGTTCATCTCGGCATGTCGGGGTCGCTACGCGTTTGCGATGCGGGCGACGCCCCGCGCAAGCACGACCACGTGGATATCGTTCTCGATTCGGGGCGCTGCTTGCGTTTCAACGATCCGAGACGGTTCGGCACGCTGCTGTGGTGGGACAAAAACCCCGAGGTGCACGTTTTGCTGCGCGATCTCGGCCCGGAACCGCTGTCCGATGCGTTTTCAGGCGATTACCTCTGGCGGCGATCCCGCGGCCGTAAGGGCGCGGTAAAGAACTTCATCATGAATGGACAGGTGGTGGTCGGCGTCGGCAACATCTACGCTTCCGAAGCCCTGTTCATGTCGGGGATCCATCCATCCCGCCCCGCCGGGCGCATTTCGCTGGCGCGGTATGAAGCGCTGGCCGCCGCCATCCGTGACGTGCTGGCCCGCGCCATCCGCCGCGGTGGCACGACGCTTCGTGATTTCGTGAATTCCGAGGGCAACCCCGGCTATTTCGCGCAGGAACTGCTGGTGTACGAGCGCGAGGGTAACCCCTGCCTGCAATGCGGCAACCCCATTCGGCGCAAGGTCATCGGCCAGCGCTCCAGCTACTACTGCCCCCGGTGCCAGCGCTGACCTGCAAGGGGCCAGGTACACCCCATCCCCAATTGCGCTCTACCAAAGCATATTTTCCGCAGACCACGCGGAAGACGCGGAAGATTTGCCAACGGGAGGGGGGAGCTTTCAACTGGAGCACCATTGCTTACTTGACAGTCACTGGCCTGCCAATCGGGTTGATACACCGAGCATGGTGTTTTCTGTTTATTCGCGTCTACGGCGTTCCCCAATACAACTCGGCGTTTTCTGCGTGCTCCGCGGAAAATGCGGTTGTTCGAAAAAGCCGGATTGGGACTACAGGCTGCGTTCGAGGGCGGTTTTGGCGCGTTTCAGTTTTTCGATGCTGGCGACGCCGAGTTGCAGGGCGAATGCGACCTGCATCACGTCCAGCACGGCGAGCTGGGCCAGCCTGGAACTCATCGGCGTATAGACGTTCGTGTCCTCGCGAACGTCGAGCAGGATCGCCACCCGGGCCGCCGCGGCCAGCGGCGACATCGGGGAGGTCAGCGCGATGACGCTTGCGCCATTACGGCCGGCCTGCAAACAGGCCTCCACCACCGGCAGCGAATCTCCGGTCTTCGAGACCGCGATGACCGCGTGGGTCTCGTCGGAGATAGCGGCAGCCTGGAGGATCGTGGGCGCGTCGTAGTACGCGGCACAGGGCACCCCCAGGCGAAAGTACTTGTTCAGGGCATCCTGTACCACCACACCGGAAGCCCCGACACCGAAGAAATCGATGCGCTTCGCCGCCAGTAGCAGGGACACGGCCGCCTCGATGCGACCCGGATCCAGGCTGCGCTGCACAGCCGACAACTCACGGATGCTTTCTCCCATGACCTTGGCGACGATATCGCCGGCATCGTCGCCGGGCCGCACGTCCGCATGGATCAGGGTTTCACCAGCGGCCAGGTATTGCGCCACCCGAACCTTGAAGTCACTGAACCCCTTGCTGCCCACCGTGCGGCAGAAGCGGACCACCGTGGGTTCGGAAACCCGCGCTGCGGCGGCAATCCGGGACAGCGGGAGGTTGACTACCCGGTGGGGATTTTCCAGCACCCAGTCCGCCACCCGCCCCTCGGCAGCGCTCAGGGAATGTCGGTTCTGTTCGATTCGCCGCAACATGCTTGTAGTAATATTACATTACAATGACACCTGATAGACGATAAGTCTCGCATATTTTGGCAAAACATGTAGTAGAATTACACATAACTTGATGGAACATGGATAGAGCATGGCGCAATTCATTCCCGCGGACCCTTTCGACCTGGTGATCTTCGGAGGCACCGGAGACCTGAGCCGGCGCAAGCTGCTGCCGGCCCTCTTCCACCGCGACCGTGACGGGCAGTTCACCGAGGACAGCCGCATCTTTGCGGTCTCGCGCGCCGAGATGGATCGCGATGACTTCGTCAGCTTCGTGCGTGACGCGCTCGCGGAGCACCTGCCCGCCGAGGAGTTCGACGATGAGACCTGGGCCCGCTTTTCACAGCGCCTGAACTACCGCTCCCTTGATGTCACCACGCCTGAAGGTTGGGACAGCCTGGCCGGGGACCTCGGATCGGCCCCCGACCATGTCCGGGTGTTTTACCTGGCGATGCTGCCTTCGCTATACGGTTCCAGCGCGACCAGCCTGGACCGGGCCGGCGTGATCAACGAGCGATCACGCATCGTGCTCGAAAAGCCGGTCGGCACGGACCACGACTCGGCGCTCGCGATCAACGATGAGGTCGGGGAGGTATTCGCCGAGAGCCAGGTTTATCGCATTGATCACTACCTCGGCAAAGAAACCGTGCAGAATCTCTCGGCGCTGCGCTTCGCCAACTCGCTGTTCGAGCCGCTCTGGTGCAACGCCGCAGTCGACCACGTGCAGATCACCGTTGCCGAGGACCTCGGCACGGGCAATCGAGCGAATTTCTACGACCGGACCGGTGCGCTGCGCGACATGGTGCAGAACCACATGCTGCAGCTGCTCTGTTTGGTGGCGATGGAGCCGCCGATCAGCCTGAACCACGAGGAATTGCGAACCGAAAAGATCAAGGTGCTCAAGGCGCTGCGGCCGATCACGCCGGAGAACGTCAAGAAGGTGACTGTTCGCGGACAATACACGACGGGCGCCATTGGCGGAGAACTCGTCAAGGGCTACCGCGACGAGCTCGAGGGCGACGGCCCGAGCGATACCGAGACGTTCGTGGCCATCAAGGCCGAAATCGACAACTGGCGCTGGAGCGGCACCCCGTTCTACCTGCGTACGGGCAAACGGCTGCCACGCAAGGCTTCGGAGATCGTCGTGCAGTACCGGCCGGTGGGACATTCGATCTTTCCGGCTGACTCCGGTGAGCTCGAACCCAATCGACTGGTCATCCGCCTGCAACCCAACGAGGGCGTGCAGCTCAGCATCGTGACCAAGGAGCCGGGACCCGGGAGCTTCCGGCTGCGCTCGCTGCCCCTCAACCTGAGTTTTTCGGAAACGTATCCCGTGCGTTACCCGGACGCCTACGAACGACTCCTAATGGAAGTTCTGCGGGGTAATCCCGCACTGTTCATGCACCGCGAAGAAGTCGAACGTGCCTGGAAATGGATCGACGGCATCATCGACAGCTGGGAGCACACCGGCATGAAAATCCAGGACTACGTCGCCGGAACCTGGGGCCCAACCGACTCGGTCCGGCTGCTGGACCGTGACGGCCGCGAATGGAGTGAACCCAATGGCGACGACTAGCCCGCATAGTGCACCAGTATCCCGGATGATGGCGCAGGACAGGTGCGACTGGGCGCCGGGCTGGACCGAGGCCCGTAGCCGTAGCTACGGGTTGAGGGAAGACCAAGTTCAGGCGTGCCTGGACCAGCCAGGGCCGGGACAGGATTTGGCGGTGGAACAAACTGTAATTTCCAGGTCTTTGCGAAAACCTCACTATTTCATTGAAGATTCAGTTCCTTTGGAGCCGAGCCACATCCGACTGGTGCAACATGCGGACTAGTCCGACCGGCAACAATACCCGGTTCCTGGCGTTTGCCAGCCGCGAGGAAGCGTCGGGCGCCCTCGCCGAGCAGGTCTTCGAAACGCTGACCGACGCGCTGGCCGCGCACGGCAAGAGCACGCTGGTGGTCAGCGGCGGAACGTCCCCCGTCGCGTTCTTTCACCGGCTTCGGCGGTTACCCCTGCCCTGGGAGCGCATCACCGTGGTTCCCAGTGACGAGCGCACCGTGCCGATGGACGATCCACAGCGCAACGAGGCGATGATCCGCCGTGAGTTACTACAGGGCGAGGCGGCCGCGGCGCGCCTGCACGGGCTGCTGCCCGCCAGCGGGGATACTTCGAGCCTGGAGGAAATTGCCGAAGCACTGCCCACCTCCTTCGACGCAGTGGTGCTCGGCATGGGTGAGGACGGCCACACCGCCTCTCTATTTCCGGGCAGCCCTCAGCTGGACGCCTCGCTGCGCAGTACGGAACCGCTGGCGCTGCTCGACGTGCCGGCGCTGGGCGCCAAACGTGTCAGCCTGACGCCGTCCGTGCTGCTATCCACGCGGCGGGTCGACCTGCTGTTCTTCGGACGTGGCAAACGCGACGTGTTCGAAGCAGCCCTGGCGGGCGATGCTATCGCCGAGTACCCGGTCCGTTTCCTGCTGCTCCAGAATCGCGCCCCGGTCACTGTCTTCTGGGCGCCCTGATTTCCGGGAGTTTCCGCCATGAGCCTGAAACCCGCCATTGAGTCCGTTACCGACCGTATCCGTCGGCGCAGCGCCGCAGACCGTGCCCGCTACCTGGACCGGGTCGAGGAAGCCGGACGTTCGGGCCCGCGCCGCGCCCGGATGGCCTGCGGCAATCTGGCCCACGGTTTCGCCGCCTGCTCCGCGGAGAACAAGCTGGCTCTGAAGGGCACCGAACGCCCCAACCTGGCGATCGTGTCCTCGTACAACGACATGCTCTCGGCCCACCAGCCGCTGCAGGCCTTCCCGGCACTTCTGAAGGATGCCGCATGGAAGGCCGGCGGTATTGCGCAGTTCGCCGGCGGCGTGCCCGCCATGTGTGACGGCGTCACCCAGGGCAGGGCCGGGATGGAGCTTTCGCTGTTCAGCCGGGACGTGATCGCGATGGCGACCGCGGTCGCCCTTTCCCATGACATGTTCGACGCCGGGCTGTTCCTGGGTGTCTGCGACAAGATCGTGCCCGGCATGTTGATGGGTGCGCTCAGTTTCGGCCACCTGCCCGCCGTATTCGTGCCGGGAGGGCCCATGGTGTCGGGCCTGGACAATGCGGAAAAAGTCCGGGTGCGCAAGGCGTTTGCGACCGGCCAGGTAAGCCGGGACGTACTCCTGGAAGCCGAGTCCAGGTCATACCACGCGCCAGGCACCTGCACCTTTTACGGTACGGCCAACAGCAACCAGTTGCTGATGGAATTCATGGGTATGCAGCTTCCCGGAAGTTCGTTCGTCAACCCGAACACACCGCTGCGGGACGCCCTCACCCGGGCCGCCGCCGCGCGTGCCGTTGCGCTCGTCCGGGGTGGAAGCGAATTCACACCTGTTGCACACGTGATCGACGAGAAGGCGATCGTCAATGGAATGGTTGGCCTGTTGGCATCCGGCGGCTCGACCAATCACACCATTCACCTGGTCGCGATCGCCCGCGCCGCCGGGTTGTGTATCGACTGGAGCGACTTCGAGGAGCTTTCCGATTCCGTGCCGCTGCTGTCGCGGATCTACCCAAACGGCACGGCCGACATAAACCACTTCCAGGCCGCGGGGGGCATCGCCTTCATGATAGGGGAACTGCTCAACGCCGGGCTGCTTCACGAGGACGTGAACACTGTGGCGGGTCCCGGGCTACACCGCTACCTGCAGGAACCGTTCCTTGACGGGGAGGAACTGCGCTGGCGCGACGGCGCCGGCAAATCGCTCGACGGCGACGTACTGCGCGGCGTTGAAGAACCTTTCGATCTGACCGGTGGCGTGCGCCTGCTCACCGGCAACCTCGGGCGGGCCGTGATGAAGGTCTCGGCCGTCGACCCGAAACACCGTTGCGTGGAAGCGCCTGCGCGCGTTTTCACCGACCAGCACGCGGTCACAACGGCGTTCGAGGCCGGCGAGTTCACAGAGGATGTGGTGGTGGTGGTGATCAACCAGGGCCCGCGCGCCAATGGCATGCCCGAACTTCACAAACTCACCCCGTTACTGGGCGTGCTGCAGGACCGCGGTCTTCAGGTGGCGCTGGTCACGGACGGCCGCATGTCGGGTGCTTCGGGTAGTGTGCCGGCGGCCATTCACCTGTGCCCGGAAGCAGCGGCGGGCGGGCCCATCGGCAGTATCCGGGACGGCGATATCATCCGGGTCGATGCGCACGCGGGTGTCCTGGAAGCCGAGCTAGACGACGCCACCGGGCAACTTCGCGAACCGGCGCCGGCTCCATCGGCCCGGAACGAATACGGAACCGGCCGGGAGTTATTCGGCCTGTTCCGCGGACATGCAAGGTCCGCCGAGGAAGGCGGTTCACCGATTCAGGAGGCCCTGGCATGAATGGCATCCTGCCGATCCTGCAACGCGCCCCGGTGATACCCGTTGCGGTGATTCCGCGAGACATCGATGCGGTCGATATGGCCTCCGCCCTGCTCGCCGGCGGAATTCCGGTCATGGAGGTCACCTTGCGGACGCCGGAGGGGCTGCCGGCCATCCGGAGGATTCACGACGAAATGGAACAGATGTGCGTCGGCGCCGGCACGGTATGGACCGCCAGGGAGGCCGAGGAAGCCATGGCTGCCGGCGCGGAGTTCATCGTATCGCCGGGCCGCTCAGACGCCGTACACGCAGCGTGCCTTGCGCACGGGGTTCCTTACCTTCCCGGCGTCCAGACCGTCAGCGAGGCGGCGTACTGGATGGGACAGGGCCTGGAGGCCGTAAAGTTTTTCCCGGCCAGCGTCGCCGGCGGCCCAGTCGCGCTGAAGGCGTTCAGCTCGGTGCTGCCCGGCCTCTCCTTCTGCCCGACCGGAGGTGTGTCCGCTGCAAGCGCGCCGGAGTACCTGGCGCTGCCCTCGGTCCCCTGCGTCGGGGGTAGCTGGCTGTTCGAAAAAGACGCCATGGCGGAAGGCCACTGGGGCCGCATCCAGACCCTCGCCGCCACCGCCTCCAGACTGACGCGGTCTCTGTAGCAGCGGCGCCCGCGGTCCAAAGGGAAATTTTCCGCAGAGCACGCCGAAGACGCGGAAAACTGTGGAAAGGCAACCATCCAAAAACGCGATAAGAACGTGCTGCTGATGTAATTCCGGATTGTCGTTTTGCATGTTGTCCCTGAAGACTGGATCCAGGAGACCTTCCCGGCCACGCTAGCGCCGCTGAGCATCTGCATCGAAAATTCAGCGTTCTCTGCGTGCTCGGCGGAAAACCATCTGGACTTCAAATCCCTCCATACCTAGGAGTGCAGGTAGCGGTGGCCTTGCTTTTTGAGGCGGTCGCGGGCTTCGCGCCAGTTGGGGTAGAGGCGGTCTTGCAGCGCGTAGAAGGCTTTTCCGTGATTGTGTTCCCGCAGGTGACAGATTTCGTGGGCGATCACGTAGTCGATCAGTTCCGGCGGCGCCTTGACCAGGTGTGGATTCAGCGTAATGAGGCCGCCCACCGAACAGTTGCCCCAGGTGCGCTTCATCAGGCGCAGCCGCATCTCCGGAACCCGGCCTCGCGTCCAGGGCGTCCGCCTCGCGATGGTGGCCAGGCGTTCGCTGAACTCGGCATGGGCGCGTTCCCGGTACCAGCGCTGCAGCCGCTTTTGCACTGCCTCCGGGCCAGATGAAACGACTTCCATGCGAATCCGCCCGTTGACCAGTGCAACATGGCTCCGCCGGTTTTCGCTGCTCCGGACCTCGAGCGGCCAGGTCCGGCCCAGGTAGAGGTGCCGCTCGCCGCTGCTGTAGCGGTACGACGGAATTTCACTTTGCCGGGCCCGGGCCTCGACCAGGAAGCGCTGCACGCCCGGCGCCCAGCTCTTCAGAAAGGCGTGCACCGAGGCGCGGCTCATTCGCCGGGGCGCAACGACCTGCAGGCCGCCGTCCTCGCCCAGTTCCAGGTGGACACGCCGCTTCACGGCGGGCCGGCGCACGATCCGGTAGACGATGCGTTCACCCTGGTAGCGGAATTCGCCGAAGTTGCCCGTAAGGACTCGCATGCGGCGATTCTATACGAGCAGACGCCCGCCGTGTGGGGATCCGGGAAACGGGCGCGGGAAACCTTCTAGGGCGCCGTCAGCTGCAGGCGCATGGTGCCGATTTCCTTGTAGATGATGGCCAGTGGCTTCTTGCCCGAAATCGTGATGATGCGGTTGCCGCCGCCGTAGAGAAGATGCGACGTCAGAAAGACATGGACCTCGCGATCACTGCGTACGATCTCTCGAACGACGTCGAGAATCCGCGGTTCCTGCCCCCTTTCCATGGGAATTTCCAGCGATCCGACCTGCATGTGGTCACCACTTATGACCAGGGCCGGCGGTTGCGCGTGCAGCAGCACTTCACGGCGCAGGGTCCTGAGCACGTCCCGAGGCAGCACCAGTCCCATCTGGCAGTCGGCGATCAGCCAGTCGATGCCGCTTTCCTCGCCATGGATGCCTTCGTGTTCCCCGAAGGCCTGGCACCAGCCGCGGAAATAGGCCGCATAACGCTTGAGTTCCCGCTCCTGCATCCCTGTGAGACGTGCCTCGTGTGCTCTGCTAACAGTGTATTCCTTTTCGTGGTCCGGGTCCCATGGGGCCCATCGGGATCGCCGTGATATTTTCGTTACTTTTCCGGTCCAATATGCCATGTGGGACACGTGGCAGGACGGAGTCATGGAAAAGCACAGGGTTCTGGTGGTAGAGGATGAGCGAGACATCGCCGAACTGATCGCTCTTCATCTTTCCGACATCGGTTGCGAGGTGACGATTGCCGCCGACGGGCACGAAGCCATGCGGCAGGCCTTCGCCAGGGAATGGGACCTGGTGGTGCTGGACCTGCGGCTGCCTGGTCCCGATGGCCTGACCATCTGCCGAACACTGCGGCGCGAATCGCGATACGTGCCGATCCTGATGCTGACCTCGAAATCTTCGGAGCTCGATCGTGTTCTCGGCCTGGAACTGGGCGCGGACGACTACGTGACAAAACCGTTCAGTGTCTCGGAACTGGTGGCACGAGTGAAAGCCATTTTTCGCCGGGTCGAGTCGCTGTCGAAGCGTTCCACCGAGAACGACGACTCGGTAGACATCGGCCCGCTGCATATCGATGCCGCCGGACGGCAGGTCACGGTGGATGGCGAAGCCATGTCGCTGACCGCACGCGAGTTCGACCTCCTGCTCCACTTTGCGCGCAATCCGGGCCGTGTATTCAGCCGCGCCCAGCTTCTGGACAGCGTCTGGGGTTATGGCCACGAAGGCTATGAACACACGGTGAACTCGCACATCAACCGGCTGCGTTCGAAGATCGAGCCCGATCCGGCCGAGCCGGAGCTGATCGTGACGGTTTGGGGGGTCGGCTACAAGCTCAATGCGCGCCGCGCGCAGGCCGCGGGTCATTGAACGGCGTGCCGTTCACACGCACCCTGTTCGCCCGCCTGGGGGCGGCGCTCCTGTTGGTGGTCGTGCTGATCGGCGGAGGCTTTTTCGCGGTCGACCGGATCAGCACGCGCCTGTACTACGAAGAAATCACGCAGCGCCTGAACGCGTCGATCGCGATGTACGTGACCGGCGAAATGCAATTGATCGAGAACGGCAAGGTCAATGAGGAAGCGCTCAAGTTGCTGGCCCAGCGTGCAATGATCATCAACCCGACAGTGGAGATTTACCTGCTCGACACCGACGGCCGCATTTTGGCGCACGCGATGCCCCCGGAGTCGATCCAAACCGACCGCGTCGATCTCGGCCCGATCCGCGAGCTGATCTCGGGCGACTCAAAGATGCCGATTCGTGATACGGATCCGCGCAACGTGGAGCGCAGGAAGATATTCTCCGCCCACCCCGTCATGGATAACGGCAAGCTGCAGGGCTACCTGTATGCCGTACTGGGCGGTCAGAAGTACGATGCGCTTGCCGACAGCGTCCGAAGCAGTTACGTGCGTACCTTGAGCCTCGGGGCGTTATTGGCCATCGGGCTCGCCGCCTTCCTGGTCGGATTGCTGGTTTTCGGCCTGTTGACCCGGCGGTTGACCCGCCTGACCTCGGACGTCCGCCGCTTCACCGAATCGGATTTCGATCCCGCCACGGTCGCCTCCCTGGCCGGGGACGGCGCCAGCGAGGAACCCGGCGATGAAATCAGCCAGTTGCGGTACGCGTTCACGCGCATGGCCAACAAGATACGGGAACAGTTCGAAGGGCTTCAGGAGACGGACCGCCTGCGGCGGGAACTGGTCAGCAACGTCTCCCACGACCTGCGCACGCCGCTGGCTTCGATGCACGGCTACGTCGAGACGCTGCTGCTGAAAAACGACACGCTGAGCGATGCAGAGCGATTGCGTTACCTGGAGGTCACACGCAAACACACGCTTCGGTTGGGCGGATTGATCGGGGATCTGTTTGAACTGTCCAAGTTGGACTCGGCCACCATCAAGCCTTCCCTGGAGTGGTTTTCCCTGGCGGAACTGTTACAGGATGTCACTCAGGAATTCGAACTGGAAGCGCAACGCAAATCGGTACGGATCGAGGTGGAGGCTCCGACCGGACTGTCGAATGTTTACGCGGATATCGGCCTAATCCAGCGGGTACTGGAGAATCTGCTACGGAACGCGCTGAAGTACACACCGGCTGGCGGCAGCATCACCATCGCACTGGAACCCAAGCCCGGGCGGGTGGCGGTTTCGGTCGCCGACACCGGCTGTGGCATCGAGGAGCAGGAACTCGAACATATTTTCGAGCGGTTCTACCGCAGCGAACAGGCTGAAGACAGTCGCTCGGGTTCGGCCGGCCTGGGACTGGCTATCGTCAAGCGCATACTGGACCTGCATGGCAGCCGTATCACTGTCCGCAGCGCTCCCGAACAGGGAACCCGCTTCGAATTCGACATCCCGGCGGAGGCGGCCTGAACCCTCAGCGAGCGTCAGGGAAAAACGTGGTGGTGCTCTCCAGGCGCCGCCTGCTTGGCCTGGTGTCTTCATCGAGGCGTACGTCCACGCCCGAGCCCTGAATCGCGACCAACGGTCGCTCCTACGGGCGCCTGAACGTAACCCGCCGTGGTGGCATAACGAGACCCGCCGTAGGACCGAGCCTTGCTCGGGATGGGGTGCAGCGGCCCGGTGAATTAATCGCGACCAACGGTCGCTCCTACGGGGGGCGAAACGATACCCGCCGTAGGACCGAACCTTGTTCGGGATCAACGATGCGAACCGGGGACGGCCGGGAAAACAGCTACTCGCGCTGGAAAACCCGCACGTAGTCAATGGCGAACTGGGCCGGAAAACCGGTGGAAGCGTCCGGCGAGCCCGGCCACTCCCCGCCGACGGCAAGGCCTATCGCCAGGTAGAAAGGCTCGCGGAACACGTCGAATTGGGGTCCCGCGAGGTTCCGCTCCAGGTACAGACGGTCGTCAACCAGCCAGCGAATACGGTCCGGTTCCCAGATGACCGAATACACGTGGAACTGCTCATCGAATGTTTCGTTGGGAAGCGTGATGGACCCGCCCTCGTAGCGTTGCCCGCCGTTGTCGGGCCAGCGCAGCGTTCCGTACACCGCGTCCTCGCGCTCGCCGCCGGCGATTTCCATCACGTCGATGGCCCCGCAGAAACGCCGCCCCTGGCAGTTGCCCAGCAAGCGCACGGAGGGCCACAAGCCCTGTCCGGGCGGAACGCGTGCGCGTACGTCCACGCGGCCATAGGTGAAGCTCTGGCGGTCGCGGGTGGAAACGCTGGCGGACACGTAGTCGCGGCCCTGATATGACTCCCGGCGGGCCGTAAGCACCAGATAGCCGTCCTCGAGCGTCAGGTTGCCGGGCCGATCGTACTGCAGCGCGCCCCCCTCCATTGCGCGCGCAGGGCCATCGCGCGCCTGCCACTTTGCGTTGTCCAGTTCGCGCCGGCTGAACTCGTCGCGCCAGGCCAGCACGTAGCCTGGGTACGTCGCAGGCGAGAGGTATCCGCCGGCTGGGATCCGGGCGACGGCCGTGGTCACGCCCACAATAGCCAGGGCCCCCGCCGCCGCGAGCAAAGTTGCTGTCTTGCCAACACGTGTCCAAAAGATCCCCATCGGCGCCATTATCGTTCCGCACGTCCGGGTTCCGCAATCACAGTGTCCTTTCTGCATCCGGTCGGCCCACCCGGCGTATCCGGCAATTGCCTGCCGGCCCTACCGAATACCTGTTGTGTGGTCGCCGCGGATATAATCGGATATGAACATGCGCCGCTACTTCTTCATCTCCGCACTGCTCATAGTCCTGGCGTTGCTTCTGGGAGGCGCGGTGGCGGTGTACCTCTTGCACGACCAGGACTTTCTGAAGGCCCGGATCGCCACCCTGGCCCTGGACCGGACCGGCCGCAGACTGGTCGTGGATGGGCCGCTGCAAATCGACCTGGGCCGCAACCTGCAATTGAATGCGGCCGACATCCACTACGCGAACGCACCCTGGGCCAGCCAAGCCGACATGGTTTCGATCGGACGCCTGGCCGTCAGGGTGAACCTTCTCAGTCTCCTGCGGGGCATTCCACATGTGGAGTTCATCCGCCTGGACGATTGCCGCGTACTGCTGGAGGAATCGCCGGACGGCGACAAGAACTGGGAAGTACTTTCCGAACAGGCCGAGCCGCCGGCACCAGAGACGGAGGAAAGCGGGCAGTGGCCCTTGTTGCTGGACCAGCTCCGGATCAGTAACTGCAGCGTGACCCATTCCGCGCCGAGGCGTACCAGGCCCCTGGTAGTCGAGATCGGGATGGCCGACATGGGCATCGACGACAAGGGGCGATGGCAAACCATGGTCGAAGGAACCTTCGCCGGCCGGCCGCTTTCGCTCACCGGCTGGCTGATTCCCGCGCGCGCTGTGCTGGAGGGCGGTCGCTTCGAGCACGAGTTGAAGCTCCAGCTTGGCGACACCGAACTGCAGAGTTCCGGTGTAGTGGGCGACCTCGGCACCGGCGCGGGATCGGATCTCCGTCTCAGTTTTAGAGGGCCAGACATTGGCATCCTGCTCGAACAGCTGCTGCTGCCGCCGCTGAGCTCCGGCCCGTTCGATTTCCAGTCTCGGCTGCAAACCCTGGGTCCCGGGGCCCGTCTCACCGTTGACGGCGACCTGGGCACGCTGCGAATCGACGCCGACGCTTCGCTTGACCGCTTGCTCCATCCGACTTCAGGAGCAGCAACCCTCGCCGTGAAGGGGCCGAACCTGGAGGCGATCGGCCAGGTGCTGGGGGTACCTGGACTGTCGCCCGACGCGTACACGCTGACAGGCGACCTCTCTTACACGGCGGGCGTACTCAATGTCCGATCGCTCAGCCTGGAGACCGCCGGGGACCGCATCGACGCAAGCGGAACCATCGGTGACCCACCGGATTCGGAGTCCACCGCACTGGACATCGACCTGCACAGCAACGACATCGGGAGATGGCGCCCTGCCTTCGGGCTTCCGCAGAAGCCACTCGGGCCGCTGAGCGGCCGGGCCAGCGTGAAAGGCGAGGGTGGCGCCATCTCCGTCAAGGTTGGGGTGCAGACCATGGACAGCAGCCTGGACATGGACGGCACATCGGCCTGGCCGGCCGTTCTGGAGGCGCCCGACTTCAACATCATTCTTCAAACACCTGACGCGCGAAATCTGGCCCGAATCGCTGACCTCGAAGGCTTCCCGTCGGCGCCGGCCCGGCTCGAAGGCCGTGTGCAGTACCGTGAACCTACCCTGCAACTCCACTCCGTGAAGCTGGATCTCGGGACGAACCATGCAACGGCAGAGGGCACGATCAACACGTCGAAGTCTCTGGCCGGGAGCGCGCTGGACATAACGATCGAGAGTCCCAGCGCTGTCGAACTGGGCCGATTGTTCGGCCTCGAAGACCTGCCCGCTGCGCCGCTGAGCGCCAGCGGACACGTGGAGCGGACCGATCAGCGCTACCACCTCAAGGACGTCGTCCTGAAGCTATCCGAACATCGCCTGCAACTGGATGGCGACCTGGACCCGACCGGCGCCGCAGGCCGGAGCGAGCTCGATGTCGGCCTCCAGTCACCCGACATGGGCGCGCTGGGAAATCTGTTCGGCATCGGGGGCCTGCCGCATGAGTCCCTGAAAATCTCCGGTTCGGTCTCGCGGAACGGCAAGAGCCTGGCATTCAGGACACAGCAGGCGGACGTCGCGAGCGTACGCCTGGCGATCGAGGGAAACGTTCCCGACCTGGATCAGCCATTCCGGCTGGACGCCAGATTCGATACCCACCTGCCCTCGCTGGAGATGCTCGGATTCCTCCTTCCCGATACCGATCTGCCGAATCTTCCCTTCGGCGCAACCGGTGAAATCCGCACGCGCGACGGCCGTACGAGCCTGGCACCGGTGAAACTGACCCTGGGTTCGCTCGATCTGGAGGTTATGGGCGATATCCTGCCCGATACGAGTTTTTCGCTGCAGGTCGATGCCGGCACCCCGGACCTCTCGGCGCTGAGCAGCGCGGTTGGGGTTAACCTGCCGCCCCAGGCATTCTCGATCCACACGGCGATAGAGGGCGCGGTCGAGGCCTTCAGGCTCACAGATCTCGCCGCAAGCCTGGGCGAGAGCCGGATCAACGGATCGCTCGAAGTCCAGCGCGGCGAAAGGACCGGGATTTCCGGTTCGCTGGAAAGCGGCCTGCTCGACCTGTCACCATGGATGCCCCGGGAACAGCAGCAGCCGACGAAGACAAAGAAGACGGAGAAAAAGGATAAGCGCTGGTTGTTCGACGATACGCCCGTGTTGCGTGTGACCGACCTGGGTATCGACCTGGATCTGGGCCTCCACGTCAACCGGCTGCAGCTGCCACAAACAAGATTCCTGGACATAGACCTGACCGGAAAACTGACGTCAGACCGACTCCTGCTCGGTCCCTTCTCGCTGTCGGGCCAGCAAAGGGGCCATTTGGAAGGCACCGTAGACCTCGACGGCCGCGGCGCCAAGCCTGAGCTGACCGTGGGCCTGACCGCCGAGAATGTGAGGCTGGGCATTTCAGCGGTCGAAGGCCAGGACCCCTCCACGGTGCCACCGAGCGATATCCTCGTTCAACTGCACGCAATCGGCGACACGAACCGCGAGATGGCATCCTCGCTGAATGGCAAGCTCCGCCTCTATTCCGGCAGCGGTCAAATCGCCTCAGCCGGCGCCGAACTCCTTCTGTCCGACTTCCTCACGGAGCTTTTCGAAGAGCTGAACCCGTTCGCCAAGGACAGCCCGTACACGCGACTGGACTGCACCGTGGTGGCGGCGGAAGCCGCGGACGGCGTCATCAACGTCGGGCCTGCGGTCGTGAACATGAAAAAGTTAACGATCCTGAGTTCGGGGCAGATCGATTTGCGGGACGAGAGTATCGATCTTGCGTTCAATTCCCGGCCCCGCACCGGACTGGGCATCACCGCCGGCACGATCATCAATCCGCTGATCAAGGTCGGCGGCCACCTCGCCACGCCGGAGATCGAACTCAACCCCAAGGGCGCAGTAATCAGCGGAGGCGCGGCGGTCGCGACAGCCGGTATCTCGGTGCTGGCCAAATCCCTGTACGACCGCTTCCTGACCAGCAAGGATCCCTGCGGCGACGCGCGCCGGGAAATCGAGCAGCGGGACCAGTCGAACTGATCCGTTCCCGGCGGACGGCCATCCTCCAGGGCCCGCCCGCAGTCGCCGTCAGGTCACGATGATCCTGCGGGCGCCCTCGGTGGCATCGGCGGGCTTGTCGCGGGGCGGGATTCTGCGCCCCCGCTGAACGGCCGGCCGGGCGCCAACGCGGTCGAGCCAGCCCTGCAGATGCTCCAGGCCGTCGATATCGACGCCGGACCACTCATGGGTGACCGCCCACGGCCATGCCGCGATGTCCGCGATGCTGTAATCGCCGCAAATGTATTCCCGCCCCGCCAACTGTCGGTCGAGCACGGTGAGCAGACGCAGGCTCTCGTGCTGGTAGCGCCGTATCGCGGCCGGAATTTTCTCGGGGAAATATCGGTAAAACACGTTGGCCTGCCCCATCATCGGCCCCAGGCCGCCCATCTGGAACATCAGCCACTGCACCACGCGCGAGCGCTCCTTTGCGTCCCGTGGCAGCAACTGGCCGCTCTTTTCGGCAAGGTAAAGCAGGATGGCGCCCGATTCGAACACCACGAAGTCGTTGTTGTCGGAATCGACAATCACCGGAATCCGGCCGTTCGGGTTCATCGAGAGGAACTCGGGCGTTTTCTGTTCGCCCTTCCACAGGCTGATCTCGTGCACCGCATAGTCCATGCCGGTTTCCTCCAGCATGATGGACACCTTGTAGCCGTTCGGCGTGGGGGATGTGTACAGTTCGATCATGGCACGCGTGTTCCGGGCTTCATTCTAACAACAGCCGCGCCTGCGCGCCGGCCGGGGCCGTCGCGGAGCCCCCTTGCGATCCTGATTGAGGATCGACCCTACAACCCAAAGGGGATGCGCTTGAGGGCGACCTTCCCGTTGCTCATCACCAGCAGCACATCCTGCAGCGCCATGACGTCTTCCAGCGGGTTACCGGGCACCAGCACCAGGTCGGCCTCGTAACCGGGCTCGATGCGGCCGGTGCGGTCGTCCAGCCCCAACAGTTCGGCAGAGCTGACCGTGGCCGCCTGCAGCGCCTCGAAAGGTGTAAAGCCCAGCCGCACCAGGTGCATGATCTCGAGCGAAATCCGGTTGATGGACTGGGCGTCGTAGTAATTGTCGGCGCCGGTCGCGAACTTCACGCCGATCCGGTGACCGTCGCGAATCGCCTGCTCGAGGCGCGGCACCATGTGCGAGCCGCGCAGGCGCAGCGCGCCTTCGTACTGCTCTTCGTTCATTTCGATCATGGTGATCAGCGTGGGCACGAACCAGGTGCCTTTTTCCTTCATCAGCCGCAGGGTCTCCTCGCTCAGGTAGGTGCCGTGCTCGATGCTGCGGGCGCCTGCCTCCACGGCCGCGCGGGCGCCTTCGTCCCCGTGCGCATGGACCATCACCGGCAGACCATGCTTCGCGGCCTCGTCGACCACGATGGCCAGCTGCCGTTGGGTATACACCTGCTCGCGCGGATCGGTGTCCGCCCGGCCGGCGCGCTCGGTGCCGCGCGTCTTGATCACGTCGACACCATGGTCCGCATTGACCTGCACCACCAGGCGCAGTTCCTCCTCGCTCTGCACGCCGCCGTACAGCCCCGCCAGGCGCGGATCGGCCATGATGCCGTCTTCCAGGTCGGGCGTGACATAGACGCCGGCTGCCACCACGTCCGGCCCCGGCAATGCACCGACCCGAACCATCTCGCGCAGACCGACGTCCTGGAAGGCGGGCACGCTGGCGCTGCGCACCGTTGTAACGCCGGATTCCAATGCGCGCCGCATGGCCTCGGGGTTGTCGAGGTGGGTGTGGACGTCGAACAGGCCGGGCACCAGGTAATAACCCTCGCAATCGATGCGCTCGTACCCCTCCGGAGCGGCCGTACCGTCCTCGGACAGCCTTTCGATTCGCCCGTCGTTCACAAGCACGGTGACGTCGCGCCGGATTTCCGGACGCACACCGTCGAATACGTTGCAGTCGACCAGCGCCAGTCCGTCAGCACGGGCCGACAGCGGCCCGAGCGTCGCGATGGTGGCAAGCAATGCGAATCGCTGCAGAGTAAGGGGCGTCATAAAAGTATCCTCGGTTCGCGTGGTGATCCGGTCATTCTGGAGCGGCAGGGCACCATTGACAACGAATTTGGGTCGTCGAGGTCAAATGCCGCGGGCGCCGGTACCGGCTGTGGCAGAATAGGGCCGGCCGCAATCAGGCACTTACATCGCAGCGAGACTCATACAGGCCCATGTCATTTTTCCAGGAACTGAAGCGCCGCAACGTGTTCCGCGTGGGCGTCGCCTATGCCCTCGGCGCCTGGGTGTTGCTGCAGGTGGCCGATTTCGTGCTCGATATCATCGGCGCCCCGGCGTGGATTCTGCAGGTTTTCGTGCTGGTCGCCGCTATCGGGCTTCCGGTGGTGCTGATTTTCGCGTGGGTCTACGAAATGACCCCCGAAGGTCTCAAGCGCGAGTCGCAGATCGACCGTGCGGCGTCCGTCACCCACCAGACCGGCGTCAAGCTCGACCGCGTCATCATCGTTTTTTTGGTGCTCGCGGTGCTGTCGCTTCTGGCGGACCGGTTCCTCGGCACGCACCCGACGGATTCGTCTTCCCGGACACAGGCACCGACGGTCGCCTCGGGGCAAAACGCCGCGAACGGGCCCTCCCCGTCCGTGGAGCAGCGCGCCACGCTGGCCGTGCTGCCTTTCGTCGCGATGAGCAGCGGACCGGACGACGGTTACTTCGCTGACGGCCTCACCGAGGAGATCCTCAATTCTCTGGCCCAGCTGCCGGAATTGCTGGTGACTTCGCGCACCTCCGCGTTCCACTTCAAGGGCCAGGACCTGCCCATT
>JASFKQ010000009.1:0-37130 GCA_050118555.1 Lysobacterales bacterium | reverse complement strand
CCCTTGGGTGCGATATACCGGAGTCCACCCCCCATCGCAGGCAAGCCTGCTCCCACAATACCTGTGGGAGCACCCTTGGGTGCGATATACCGGAGTCCACCCCCCATCGCAGGCAAGCCTGCTCCCGCGTCGGGCTCCTACAAGGTCTTCCCCGTCAACCGTTCGTAGGCTTCGCGGTACTTGGCCGCGGTTGCCTCGATCACATCGGCGGGAATCGGCGGCGGAGGCGGGCGCTTGTCCCAATCGAGGGTCTCCAGGTAATCGCGTACGAACTGTTTGTCGTAACTCGGCGGGCTGCTGCCGGGCTGGTAGGACTCTTCGGGCCAGAAGCGCGAAGAGTCAGGCGTCAGGACTTCGTCCATCAGCAGCAGGCTGCCGTCCTCGTCCAGGCCGAACTCGAACTTTGTGTCGGCAATTATGATGCCGCGCTGTCGGGCGTGACCGACCGCGAACTCGTAGATGCGGATGCTCGCGTCACGCAGTTGCCGCGCCCGCTCCCGGCCCACGAGGTCTGCGACCGCCTCGAAGTCGATGTTCTCGTCGTGCATGCCGGCAGCGGCCTTGCTCGACGGGGTGAAGATCGTTTCCGGCAGACGGTCGGCCTGGCGCAGGCCCGGCGGCAGGCTGATGCCGCAGACCGCTCCCGTGCGCTGGTAATCCTTCCAGCCGGAGCCGATCAGGTAGCCGCGCACCACGGCTTCGACAGGCAGCGGGGAGAGGCGTTTGACGACCACGGCGCGGTGCTCGAGAACCCGAAGCAACTGCGGATCGTCGATCACCTCGGCCACCGGTATGCCACTGAGGTGGTTGGGCACGATGTCTTTCGTGCGTTCGAACCAGAAATTGGAAATGCGTGTCAGGATTTCGCCTTTGCCGGGGATCGGTTCGGCCATCACGACGTCGAAAGCGGACAGGCGGTCAGAGGCGACGATCAGCATGTGGCGGTCGTCGATGGCGAAACTGTCGCGGACCTTGCCCTGGTGGATCAAGGGGTACTGGGTGACCATTTCGGCGTGATAGGCCGTGGATTGAGGGGCCATCGATCGATTTCCTCGTTGTGACCTTCGGGTGTGGGAGGCGGACTCCGTCAATTATATACTTCGATGCCGTGCCATTGGCCGAGAAAAGCATGAGCGAAACGTCATTCAAAATTCCGCGCCACTGGTGGGGCAAGATCATCGGCGGCGTGATTGGCCTGCTCCGTGGCGGTATAACCGGCGCGTTGATCGGCGCTCTGCTCGGCCACTTCGTGGACCGCTTCCTGGCCGGGGTTACCGGTGTCTCCGAGACCCGGTCTGCGTTCTTCAATGCCTTGTTCTCCACGCTGGGGCACCTGGCCAAGGCGGACGGCCGGGTGACGGAAACGGAAATCCGCATGGTGGAATCACTGATGCAGCGGATGAAGATCGCCGGCGACGATCGCCAGAAGGCGATCCGGTTGTTCAAGACGGGCAAGGAGCCGGGTTTCGATCTGGAAACGGCGCTGCGCCCCTTCCTGCAGCATTCCGTGGTTCGGCACGACCTGCGCCAGATGTTCATGGAGATCCTGGTCGAGGCGGCCTACGCGGGAGGCACGCTGAGCCAGCAGGAGCAGTCGATCCTGGTGCACGTGGCCGGGCTGCTGAAGATTCCGCCACAGCTGTTGTCGGCCATGCTTCAGGCGCGCGGGGCCGGAACGGGGCCGCGCGGGTCGACGGGCGGCGCGCGGCGGGGCGCTATGGCGGCGGCGACGCTGGACCAGGCCTATGCCCACCTCGGGCTGCAGAGCGACGCGAGCGACGCTGAGATCAAGCGCGCTTACCGCAAACTCGTCTCGCAGTACCACCCGGACAAACTGGTCTCGCACGGTCTGCCGGAGGAAATGATGGAAATCGCCAAGAACCGTGTGCGCGAAATCAACACCGCGTACGATCGCATCAAGCAGGTCCGCGGGTTCAAATAGGTTTCCGCCGAATTCGCAGAACACGCTGAATTGAACATCCTCTGACGCGCGCCCGTCGGATTTCAGCGACTTCTGCGTTCTCTGAGGAAATTTTTTTGTATTTATATTAGTATTTCCTCATACACAGGAGGGCAGGGTATGAAGCAGGCAACGGTGATCGCCCCGTCGATTCTCTCGGCGGATTTTGCACGGCTGGGTCAGGACGTCGAGGACGTGCTGGAGGCTGGTGCCGACTGGGTGCATTTCGATGTGATGGACAACCACTACGTGCCGAACCTGACCTTCGGACCGATGATCTGCAAGGCCCTGCGCAAGTACGGGATTTCGGCGCCCATCGACGTGCACCTGATGGTGGAACCGGTGAACGAATTGGTGCCCAAGTTTGCGCAGGCGGGCGCCACCCGGATCAGCTTCCATCCCGAGGCCAGCCGCCACGTCGACCGCACCATCCAGCTGATCCGTGAGGGCGGCTGCAGCCCCGGCCTGGTCCTGAACCCCTCGACCCCGCTGGACCAGCTGCAATGGGCCCTGGATTCGATCGACATGGTGCTGCTGATGTCGGTCAACCCCGGTTTCGGCGGGCAATCGTTCATCCCGTATGTCCTGGAGAAGCTCGCCAAGGTGCGTGCCATGATCGACGCCTCGGGCCGTGACGTCCGCCTCGAAGTGGATGGTGGCGTGAAAGTCGACAATATCGGGGAAATTGCCCGGGCGGGGGCCGACACCTTCGTCGCCGGATCCGCCATCTTCGGCTCGGACAACTACGCGGAAACCATCAGCCGGATGAAGGCGAACGCCGAGTGACCGGAAGTGCATTGACCACGTAACGCAATGGGCCGCCGGCCGTCGGGCTGTTGAACGGATAACAGGTCACCAGGCTGAGCCGCTCGACCGACGGTTCCAGAACCAGTTCCCGCTCCCGGCTGTCTACGACCTCGCTGTCGCGAACCGCGAACCAGGCGCTCCCGCCCCGGCGGCGCAGCCGGACCCGGTCACCCGGCCTCAGGTCCTTCAGGAACCGGAAGTGGGTATCGCGATGGCCACTGATTACGACATCGTTGCCCGTGGCGGAACCGTCAGCGAATACCGGGCCGAAGGCCAGGTTCCTCCCCGAATTGCCTTTCAGCACGATCAGCCGGATGCCCAGCCGGGGCACGGTCAGTTCCGCCAGCGGCGTGGTATCGGCCCATGGCCAGGGCGGCCCCGGCGGCCCGCCGGCGAGTACCTGCTGCCAGCTTCTCTCGATCAGCCACTGCGCCAGTGCCGCCTTGGCCGGTATCCATGCAGCTTGCAGTGCCAGGCAGCCGGAAAAAAAGACGGCGGTGAGAACCACCGCCGTGTAAAGCCAATGACGGGTCTGCATCATGGTTCAGCGGATGCCATTGGCCGGCGAGCGCCGCCGGCGCTGCGTGCCCGGGAGGGAGAGTACAGGAGCAGGCCGGTGGCGATGAAAAGGGACAGGCCGGCCAGCAACAACTGCATGGGCCAGCCGGTGGCGGTCTGGGAAAACCCGGAGGAAACGGCGCTTCCGGCAGGCGTCAGGCTGGGAACGTCAGTGCTTGCCAGCGCTTCGCCTTGCGGCCGTGCGGGCGTCCGGTCCACGGCCACCAGGCTGGTGTACGGTGTGAGCAGACCAAATGTCAGCGCCAGGCGCAGGCTTTCGTCGCGGATGACTTGCGGGTCAGTCCCGAACAGGCGGCTGTCCTGCAGCGCTTCGAGCTTGCTGCGCGCCCAGAGGGCCGCGATGTCGGGACCGCCCGCCAGTGGCTCGGCTCCGGCCCGGCTCTCCCAGTGGCGACCGTCGAGTGTGCCTTCGACGATGATATCGCCGGTTTCTCGAGGCAAGCGCGCGAACAGCCAGAGCGGCTCGCCCGCATACAGGTCGGGCACCACTTCGGGGTAGTACTCGGCCTGCGTGCCCCAATCGACCGAGATGTCCTGCAACGCCGGGCTTTCGATGCGCGACCAGAGCGCTCCCATGCGTTCAGCGGCCTCCTCGATCCGGCCGATGCGCATATGGGCGCCCCGGCCGATCTCGGCCGCCTTGCGCATGAACCAGCCGTTGGGAGCCGAACCGATGGATACCGTGAACAGGCGGCTGGCGCCCAGTTGATCGGCAATCTGTTGCAGCAACTCGTGTTCGTTGCCGACGCTGCCGTCCGTGATGAACACGATCTGGCGCAGCAGGCCTGGTTGCGGGGGCTGGCCCAGCGCGATGTCGAACGCGGGCGCCATTTCGGTGCCGCCGTTGGCGCGCAATGCGTCGATGTAGTCCACGGCCTCCTCTATCGCGGCGGGCAGCGGCGGCCGCGATTCCTCGAACAGGCTCTCGGCGTGCGAGTTGAATTGGACAAGGTTGAAGCGGTCATTGGCGCCGAGGTGTTCCAGCCCGCTGATCAGCGCGGCCTTCGCCTGGCGCAGCGATTGTCCTTCCATCGAGCCGGACGTGTCGACCACGAACACGATCTCCCGCGGCGTCGGCGCCACCGCGGACGGCACGGGCGGGGCGAGCATCATCATGGCGTAGACGGCGTCGCCACCGTCCCAGGTCATCAGGGTAGAGCGCGGCGCGGCGCCATATTCCGGAGTCCAGTCCAGTTCGAAGGCGCGGTCGCTGCGAACTTCCAGGTCGGTTAGTGTGACCCGGTACCCACCCGGCCGGGGATGAATGTCGATGTCGTGATAGCGGCTTTCGATTCGGGCCAGTTCGAGCCCGGTATCGAGCTCGACGTCGACGGACAGCCGGTGGCCGGGCGCCGCTGTCCCGCCCGCCAGCACCGGCTGCGGCGCGCGGCCAAGACCGCCGTTCGGCGGCACAATCTTCCGGGACGTCTCGTAGCGGGGAGTGAAGGTCATCGGCAGCAGCAGGCTGAAGCTTCCGTCCCGGAATTCCACCGGCGCCAGGAAACCGATCCTGATGCGGACTTCCTCACCGGGTGCGATATTCGCCAGTCGCGTCACGAACTGGTTGGGCCGTTGCTGTTCCACCAGGGAGGCGAGCTGGCCATTGGCGCGGGCCTGCCGGTACTGGCGCCGGGCGTCCGTTTTCTCGCGAATTTCGCCCTCGATCAACCGTTGGCCGGCTTTCACCCACAGGCGGTCGACGGCCGCCCCGATGGGCAAGGGGTAGCGGTAGACGGCCTCGGACCATTGGCCGCTCTCGTTGCGGAACACCTGTTCCACGGTGACGCGTGCCGACAGCGCGGTCACCCGGGCCTGAATGTTCGTCGCCAGTGCTACCTGCAACCGGGTGGTCTGGCCGTCATCGAGTTCCAGGCCCCAGTAGTCCGGGCCCGTCGCCGCCTGAGCCGTCTGTATCCGGACGAGCAGGAGGAGCGCAAGTGTGCAGGCCAGGATCAGCAATACCCGGTCCTGCCACCGCATTCCACGCCGGGGCGGCGACGGGTGGCGCATCTCCGCGCAACGCTCGGCGAAGTCGGGATGGTTGCGCCAGGCGTCGTGCTCGAGACGATCGCGGATCGACGGGTTCCTGTTCATCACTCGCTCCGGTGGTTCGCGCCGCCGGTATGGCGGCCCTGTGAGACTATTTCACCGCACCGGGATGCCGTGGCAGTGGAAGTCCGTGGCAATCCCGAGCGCGAATAGGGGCAAGATCGGGGCAGCGGGGCCGCCGGGCCCGTCGGGCAATTCACCTGGGGGCGGATGGGCCGTATCATGGATAGGCCAGCACGTGCGAGACATCCGGGAGGCGGAATGGCGCGACACATCGCGATCGTGGAGGACGAAGCCTCGATCCGCCACAACTACGAACACGCCCTCAGGCGTTACGGCTACCAGGTTTCCGGTTACGCAGACCGGCAGTCGGCGCTGGCGGCCCTCAAACGAAGGCTTCCGGATCTGGTCATCATCGACGTCGGGCTCGGCGACGACGTCGAGGGCGGTTTCGAGTTGTGCCGGGAACTGCGCGGACTTTCCAGGAGCCTGCCCATCATCTTTCTCACTGCCAGGGACTCCGACCTGGACGTGATTTCCGGACTCAGGCTGGGGGCGGACGACTACCTGACCAAGGACATCAGCCTGCAACACCTGGTGGCCCGCGTGGTGGCGCTGTTCCGCCGCGTGGAGGCGCTCTCCGGCGGGGCGCGCGATGAACAGCTCATGGAGCGCGGTCCCCTAAGATTCTCGGTGGAGCGCATGGAAGTCAGCTGGATGGGCCAGGCGGTGCCGCTGACCGTCACCGAGTTCTGGATCATCCATTCGCTGATCCGGCATCCGGGTCACGTGCGTACCCGTCAGCAACTCATGGACGATGCCAACGTGCTGGTGGACGACCAGACGATCACGAGTCACATCAAGCGCATCCGGCGCAAATTCGTGGCGGCTGACCCGGCATTCGACCGGTTGGACACGGTTTACGGCGCCGGTTATCGCTGGAAGCCCGAAGGCGCTGCCGCGTCCCGGGCAGCCGGCGACGACTGAGGGCCGGGCCGGCCGGTATGAAACTCAAGACCAAGCTCGTTGCGTTATCCCTGTTCACCCTGCTGCTCCCCTGGTCGGGCTGGAAACTGCTTCAGGAACTCGAGCGCTACCTGAGGGACACGCAGGAAGGCGCCCTGCTCGGTTCGGCGCGCACTGTGGCCGCCGCTCTTCCACTGGAGTTCCAGACCGGCCTTATTTTCGCGCCCGACCAGTCCATGCCCCTGCGGCCGCTGGATCGCCGCCCGGTACTGGATGGGTACAGGGACGACTGGCCGGGCGCGGACGATGGCTACCAACGGCGTTCGCCGGACGGATTGCTGTCGGTTTCCGTCTACGCGGGCGCCTACGGCGGTCGGATCTATCTCTTTTTCGACGTGCGGGACGAGAGCGTCAACCGGGCGACACCGGCGGGTGCGGACCGTCGCCCGTCCGCGGACGCGGACGCCATCGTGCTGCTGTCCAGGAACCCGCACGGGCTATACCGTTTCACGCTTCGCCCCGAGGCGCCGGGGCCGCTGCAACTGCAAAGCCTGAGTGGCGAGGGCGGCCAGCTGGAAGGCTATTGGCTGGACGTCGAGGGTGGCTATCACGTGGAAATCCTGTTGCCGGCGGCCGGCAGCGATGCGGAGATCGGGTTCGAGGTCGAGGACGGGGCGTTGCCGAGCCGGGGCGCCGGTACCCTCAATAATCGCGGCGCAGCGTCGGATGCACCGCTTTCGCGGATGGACTGGGTCAGCCTGGTGCCTCGTTGGCAGCGCCTGTCGGAATGGCTGGCCGACGTATCGGGCAGGGATGAGCGGACCTGGCTCGTCGACCGCGACGGCTGGGTGCTGGCGGATGTCGACGACGCACGCAGCAAGCGGACGGCTCGCTCCGGACCCGAGCAGCAGACTACCTGGCTGCAACGCTTTCTGTATCGCGTCGTCGCCGGTTCGCGAACGGTGCTCAGTGACGAGTGGCCGGCGCAGCCGATCCGCCTGGGCGGCGCGGCGGTCACAGCGGCGCTGGCGGGCGGCGAGGGCGTCGACTGGGCACAGGACCCGGAAAGCGCGGTGGTGCGCAACACCGTGGCCGCCCCGGTAGTGCTGGATGGGCGAGTGCGAGGCGCGGTTGTTGTCCAGTCGAGTTCCGATGGGTTGCTGGTGGTCACGAACCGCGCTCTCGGACGGCTGCTGCTGACGACGCTGGCGCTGGCTTTCGGGCTGGCGGCCGGGCTTTGGTATTTCGCCTCGCGCCTGTCGCGTCGCGTACGAAGGCTCAGCGGTGCGGTCAGCCATGCCATGGAGGACCGCAGCCAGCCGCAGTCGCTTCCGCTGCGCGAAGATCGCGACGAACTGGGCGAGCTCGCCCGCAACAACGAGAAGCTGCTGCAGGCAGTCGCGGACTACGGCCAGTATCTGCAGACGCTGGCCGGAAAGCTGTCCCACGAACTGAAAACACCCCTGGCGATTACCCGCTCATCGCTGGAGAACCTGGCGGGCCAGGAGATGGACGCGTCCTCGCGCCAGTTCCTGGAGCGGGCGCGGGAGGGTGTGGATCGACAGGCGGCGATCGTGCGCGCGATGAGCGAGGCGAGCCGTCTCGAGGCCTCCATCGGTGTCGCCGATTGGGAAACGATCGATCTGGTCGGTCTGGTGCGGCGCTGTGCCGAGGCGTACCGTTCCGTCCATCGCGGACGGCGCATCGGGCTGCGCCTGCCGGAAGGCTCCGCCATGCTGCGGTGCGCGCCGGACCTGCTGGCGCAGGCGCTGGACAAACTGGTGGACAACGCGGTTTCGCTCAGCGGCGAGAGCGACACGATCACGCTGGTCCTGCGACCGGCCGGCGAGACCTGGGAACTGGCAGTGGAGAACACCGGCAGCACGTTGCCGGACGAACTGAGGGAGCGCCTTTTCGACTCACTGGTTTCGGTCAGGGCGCGTCGTGGCGCCGAACCGCACCTCGGGCTCGGGCTCTACATCGTACGGCTGGTGGTGGCGGCGCATCGCGGGCAGGTGTCCGCCCGCAACCTGCCCGATGGGACAGGGGTGGAGTTCTTGATTCGTCTGCCGGCCGCGTAAATGCGTGTCTCGCCGGCGCAGAAATCTCGTATCTGTATGTAAATCCTCCGGGCCTTGCTAGAATCGGTTTCCGAACCTTCAGAGACGGAAAGCAGTGGACAGGGACGTATTCGAAAAACTGAGGGCACAGGGTTACAACCGGATTCCGGTGTTCCGCAAAGTGCTGGCCGACCTGGATACACCGCTTTCGGTGTACCTGAAACTGGCCGACCAGCGTGACGCCTACCTGCTCGAATCGGTCGAGGGCGGCGAAACCTGGGGGCGTTACTCCATCATCGGCCTGCCCTGCCGCCGCCGCTACGAACTCAGCGGGACCCGGCTGGTGACCTTCGACAACGGCGTGGGGTCCCACGAGGCGGAGGTGGCCGACCCGCTGGCCTACGTCGCCCAGCTCCAGAAGGAGTTCTGGGCGCCGCGCGTGCCGGAGCTGCCCGTATTTACCGGCGGGCTGGTGGGCTATTTCGGGTACGAACTCGTGCAGCGCTTCGAGCCGCGCCTGGTGGACGAGACGAAGCCCGATCAGCTCGGCACGCCCGACATGGTCCTGCTGTTGTCCGAGGAACTCGCTGTTTTCGACAACCTGGCCGGCCGGCTGTACCTGATCGTGAACACCAACCCCGCGCAGCCGGACGCCTGGAACACGGCGCAGCGCCGCCTGGACGAACTCGCCGCTCGCCTGCGAGGCGCGAGTTCCGGTTACGGCGAGCGGGTCGCGATGGAACCCATCGCGGAGAAGGATTTCCAGTACGGTTTCAGCCGGGAAGACTTCATCGCCGCCGTGCAGAAGAGCAAGGAGTACATCCTCTCGGGCGACATTTTCCAGGTCGTCCTGTCGCAGCGCATGAGTGTACCGTTCAGCGCGCGGCCCCTCGACGTGTATCGCGCGTTGCGGGCCCTCAATCCCTCGCCCTACATGTACTTCATCGACCTTGGCGACACCCAGATCGTGGGCTCTTCACCGGAAGTCCTGGTGCGCGTGCAGAAGCACCGCGTGACACTGCGACCGATCGCCGGTACCCGCCATCGCGGAGCGTCGGCGGAGGACGACCGTCAGCTCGAGGAGGAACTGCTCAACGATCCGAAGGAACGCGCCGAGCACCTGATGCTGATCGATCTCGGCCGCAACGACGTCGGCCGGGTGGCGAAAACCGGCACCGTCCAGGTCACCGACAACATGGTGATCGAGCGCTATTCGCACGTGATGCATATCGTCTCCCAGGTGGACGGGGAGCTTGCGGAAGGTCTGAGCGCCGCTGACGCCATCCGTTCCGCCTTTCCGGCCGGGACGCTGTCGGGCGCGCCGAAGATCCGTGCGATGGAGATCATCAACGAACTGGAGCCCGTGCGCCGCAACGTCTATGCCGGCGCGGTCGGCTACATCAATTGGTACGACGACACGGACCTCGCTATCGCGATCCGTACCGCGGTGATCCGGAACGGCATGCTGCACGTGCAGGCCGGCGCCGGGATCGTGGCCGATTCGGAGCCCGAAAAAGAGTGGGAAGAAACCATGAACAAGGGCCGGGCGTTGATCGCCGCGGTGACCAGCGCGTCCGCCGGGCTCTGAGCCAGCCTGCGTAACCCCTATCGCGGCTGTTACGGCCGCGACAATTTGTCACATCCCCTGCGAGTCCTGGTCCCGTAGACTTCCGCACTTTCCACACGACCGGGTCCAGCGTGAAAAATCTCTTCGCTCCGGCGGCAGCGCTATTGTGTCTACTCGTCACTTCCCACACTCCGGCCTCCGAAGACTCCGGGGAGGAGCTTGTTGACGGCGAACGCTTGGAAGTCGTTGTCGTGACCGGGGTGCGGGTGCGCGATGACCTGGTGCTGGACGCCGGGCATGTCTCCCAGTCCGGGCCGGACAACAGCGACCTGCTGCGCCTGCTCCCGGGCGGAAATCGCAACGCCAACGGCGCTCTCAGCCGCATCAGCCAATATCGCGGCCTGTTCGGAGCCCAAAACGCGGTGACCGTCGACGGAACCGGTTACACGTCCGACTGCCCCAATTGGATGGACACGCCGCTGTCCTCGATTCCGCAGACGCTGACCCGGTCGATCAGGCTGGTGCGGGGCCTGGGATCGGTCGACACGATGCCCGAAGGCCTGGGCGGCAGCATCGCCATCGAATCCCGCGGCGGGGACTTTTCCGGCGAGGCTGGCTGGTCTGCGTACGGGAACGTCGAGCTTGGCCTCGGCAGCAACGCTTCGAGCCGCACCGGAGTTGTCTCCGCCGGCGTGCACAGCGACCGCAACTGGTTCGATGCCTCGGCCAGTTACGACCAGGCGGACGACTACCGGTTTGGCGAAGGCACCGTAAAGGCCAGCGAATATGAACGCGCTCAGTACCGTTTCGGATATGGCCACCGTTTCGAAGACAGCGAGATCAGGCTGAACGCCGCAATAAATCGTACCGGCCACAGCGGCACACCGGCGTTGCCGATGGACATGCGGTTCGTTCATTCCGAGCAGTATTCTTTTGAATGGGCGGGCGGAGCCGGCCCAGGGCGACTCGTTCTGCAGGCCAGTACGCTGTCCGTATCGCACGTCATGGACAACTTCACGCTCAGGCCGCCGCCGCTGAATCCGATGGGCATGCCCAGCTTCCGTGAATCCGCCCCCGAGGGCGATACGCAGACCGCGAAGCTTTACTGGGAACTGGAACGGGTTGGCTTCCGGGCGTCAGCCGGTATCGAAGGCAAGTGGGAATCGCACTTCGCACGGATCGAAGACCCGACCAATGACCGCTTTTTCATCACGAATTTCAATGCCGTAAAGCGGGATCGAGCCGGGGTTTACGCGACTCTGGTCTGGCGGGCCGCCGGCTGGGATCTTGAAGTGGGATCGCGTTACAACCGTGTAAGCATGGACGCGGGGGAGGTTGATGGCGACCTCGCGATCATCGCCGGTAGCCCGATGTATGTGCAGCAGCAGCGGCTCGATGAGATGGCCGCAGCTTTCAATGCAGCGGATCGCAGTCTCAATGACGACCAGTGGATCGCTATCGTCAAGGCCAGCCACGACCTGGGCGGGTCGGCCCGGCTCAATCTGGGCCTGGGCCGCAAGATGCGCTCCCCCAGCTACGAGGAACGCTACCTGTGGTTACCGCTGGAGGCCACCGCCGGCCTGGCGGACGGGCACACCTATATCGGTGATATCGGCCTCAGGCCGGAGAAAAGCATCGAGTTGACCGTCGGCCTGGACTGGAGCGGGGTCGGCTTCAAGGCGACGCCCGAGCTCTTTTATCGCGATATCACCGACTTCATTCAGGGGGCGCCTTCGACCAACGAGACCGCGAACCGATTCGCGAAGATGATGAACGGTGCGCCCCCCCTGCAGTATGCCAACGTCGACGCGAAGATGTACGGGGCGGACCTTGGCTGGGAATGGCAGATGGCGAGTACCTGGTCGTTGCGGGGAAACCTCAGCTACGTGCGGGGACGGCGTGCCGGAGGCGACAACCTGTACCGCATCGCGCCGCTGTCGTCTTTCACGGAGCTGCTCTTCTCGCGCGAAGACTACTACCTGGCATTACAGAATACGGCCGCCGCGCGCCAGGACCGTGTGGCGGCATACAACGGCGAGCAGCAAACGCCCGGCTGGTCCGTTTGGCACCTGCGCGCTGGCTGCCAATTCAACGAATGGCTGGGGCTGGCGGCGGGTGTCGAAAACCTGCTGGACAAGGTTTACCAGGATCACCTTGGCGGGTATAACAGGGTGTGGGACAGCGATGTGGCTGTGGGCGAACGGCTGTACAGCACGGGCAGGAATTATTACCTGAGACTGAATGCCAGTTGGTGACCGCAAACAGCAGCAACGACCATCGCGCAGAAACCTTTTCCGGCTTTGGTGGATTCGAAGCATCCTGATCGCCGCGCTGGCGATTCTGCTGTTGGGTCTTCGGCGAGCGGGTCTCACTGAGCTTCCCTGGCTGGCGCTGTGCTCAGTTCTGCTTGCCGGCGCGCTCTTCAATCTGGCGCTGCTGTTCCGTCTCGGGCGTCCGCGCCCGGTCAGCGAAGCGGAGTTTTTCGCCAATCTCGTACTGGACGTCGTTTTGCTCACGGGAGTGCTGTACCTGACCGGAGGCTCGACCAATCCGCTCGTCAGTTATTTCCTGATTCCCCTCATCATCAGCGCCGCGGTGCTGCGGCCGGTCCATACCTGGGCCATCGCGGGACTGGCGCTGGCGTGCTACACGCTGCTGTTCTTCGTCTATCGCCCGCTGGATCTGTTCGCGATGTCGGTGCACGGCTCCGTCATGGGGCCGCACTTTCTCGGCATGTGGGTCAATTTTGCATTCAGCGCGTTCCTGATCGCGTGGTTTGTCGTACGCATGGCCGGAACCATGCACAGCCAGCAGCGGGCGATCGCGCGCATCCGTGAACAGGGCCTGCGCAATGAGCAGATCATCGGGGCCGCCAGCATAGCGGCCGGCGCCGCCCATGAACTGCGCACGCCGCTGGCAACCATGTCGCTGGTCAGCGAGGAGCTGGTGCGGGAACACCCGGAACTGGCCGCAGAACTGGGTGTGCTGCAGTCCCAGGTGGAGCGTTGCGACGCGATCCTGCGGGAACTCGTGGCGGTGGCTGTCGAGAACGACAGGAAAAAACGGGTGAAGGGCGGCGAGCTAATCAACGCCATAGGCGAGAAGTGGAGTCTGGCGCGACCGGAAATTCGCGTGGAAGTGAATCTGGACGACGGCGCGGGCGAGCTTGAGATAGAAGCAGATCCCGGCCTGGATCACGCACTTCTGAACTTCCTCAACAATGCGGCCGAAGCCAGTCCTGAAGATGTACGGATGTCGGTGATGAAGGATGGCGATTTTCTCCTGATCCGGATCGACGACCGCGGACCCGGCATCCCGCCGGAAATCGCGGACTCCCTGGGCCGGCGGCGCGTCAGCCGAAAAGAAGGCGGGCTCGGACTGGGAATGCTCGTAAGCAGCGCTTCAATCGAACGTCTTGATGGTGAAGTGACGCTGTTGCAGCGGCCCGGTGGCGGCACGCGCCTGGAGGTGCGACTGCCGCTAGCCCGCTGATGGCGACAGACCTCGCTGGCGCAATCGGATGGCCCATATTGAAAGCATCCCTTTTGGCTGCATCTTGAACAGCATGGAACGAACGGAAACTGGAGCCGACCGGCTGCTGCTGGTCGATGATGACGAAGCGTTCTCGCGTGTACTTGGCAGGGCACTCGAACGGCGGGGCTATATCGTGGCCATCGCAGCCACCCCGGCGGAGGCGTGCGAGAAGAACCGGCATTGGGCGCCCCGCTACGCCGTGGTGGATCTCAAGCTCGGCGCCGAATCGGGCCTCGACCTGATCCCGGAGCTAAAGGCCCGGAACCCTGACCTGACCATCGTGGTGCTGACCGGCTATGCCAGCATTGCGACTGCCGTCGCCGCGGTCAAGCGGGGCGCCGCCGATTACCTCGCGAAGCCGATCAAGGCGGACGACATCGTGCAGGCCCTGTCCGGAAAGGAACAACAACCGACGGACGCGGACGACTATACCCCGATGTCGGTGGAACGCGTGCAGTGGGAGCACATACAGAAAGTCCTGAGCGAGAACGACGGCAATATTTCCGCGACTGCACGCAGCCTGGGTATGTACCGCCGAACACTGCAACGCAAACTGGCCAAGAAGCCGGTAGCCGAATAACGCTGGGACCCCGGCCGCCGACAACGCTCGCAGGCTTTGCTATTTTGCCCGGAAATGGCTAGATTCTCTTTCTCCGGAGCCGTCCATGGACGGATCGGATTCCAGGCCCATCGCGGGCTCGCGCAGGAAGCGAAGACATGATCCTGATGATCGACAATTACGACTCCTTCACCTACAACCTGGTGCAATACCTGGGTGAGCTGGGCGCGGAAGTCGAGACGGTGCGCAACGACGCGGTGAGCGTGGAAGACATCCGGGCCATGAAGCCTGAAGGGATCGTCATTTCGCCGGGTCCGTGTACGCCGAACGAAGCCGGGATCTGCGTCGAACTCGTGCGCACGCTGGGTCAGTCCATTCCGACGCTTGGTGTCTGCCTCGGACACCAGTGCATCGGACAGGCTTTTGGCGCCAAAGTCGTGCGCGCCGAGCGGATCATGCACGGCAAGACGTCGATGATTTACCACCGCAGCCAGGGCGTGTTCGCCGGACTGCCTCAACCGTTCGAAGCGACCCGCTACCATTCGCTGGTTCTGGAGCCGGAATCGATGCCGGAGTGCCTGTCGGTCATGGCCTGGACGGAATACAACGGCGGCCACGAAATCATGGGTGTGCGGCACTTCAAGTACAATATCCAGGGTGTCCAGTTCCACCCGGAATCCATCCTGACGACCAGCGGTCACCAGCTTTTGAGAAATTTCCTGCAATCCATCAGTATGTTGTACTGACAACACGAGTCCGATCCCGGAGCGGCCAATGAATATTCGAGAAGCCCTGGCAGCGATTGCCGGCGGCGAGGATCTTTCCGTAGAAGAAATGCGTGGCGTGATGGGCGAGATCATGGGCGGCGAGGCTACTGACGCGCAGATCGGCGCGTTCCTGATGGGACTGCGCATGAAGGGCGAGACGATCGACGAGATCGCCGGCGCGGTCATGGTCATGCGTGAGTTGGTGACCGCCGTGGCGGTCGAGGGCGACGACCTGGTCGACATCGTCGGAACCGGTGGGGACGGCGCCAACCTGTTCAATGTGTCCACGGCGGCGAGCTTCGTGGTGGCCGCCGCGGGCGGGCGCGTCGCGAAGCACGGCAACCGTTCGGTGTCGTCCCGGTCCGGCAGCGCCGATCTACTGGAGGCGGCCGGGGTCTCGCTGGAGCTGACGCCCGGACAGGTGGCCGAGTGCGTCAACCGCATCGGCGTCGGCTTCATGTTCGCGCCGTTGCATCACGGGGCGATGCGCCATGCGATCGGACCCCGGCGTGAAATGGGGCTGCGCACGATATTCAATATCCTGGGGCCCATGACCAACCCCGCCGGCGTCCGGCGCCTGGTGATCGGTGTTTACGAGGCATCGTTGTGCGGGCCGGTGGCGGAAGTACTCCAACGCCTGGGCGTACAGCACGCGATGGTCGTGCACTCCGAGGATGGGCTGGACGAGATCAGTCCCGCAGGCGCAACGCACGTCGTGGAAGCGAAAGAAGGGGTCATCGAAGAATACGAGATCAGTCCCGCCGGGCTCGGTTTTTCCGGATCGACGCTGGAGGGCCTCGAAGTAAACAGCGCCCTGGAATCGCTCAGCCTCATACGGGAAGCCCTGTCCGGCGCCCCGGGAGAGCGCGCGGAGCGCGCGCGGCAGATCGTGGCCCTGAACGCCGGCGCCGCGCTCTACGTCGCGGGCCTGGAAGCGGATCTGAAGTCAGGTGTCGGCGCCGCCATGCAACTGTTGCAGTCGGGCAAACCCTGGGCACGGGTGGAGGCGTTGGCCGACTTTACAGCGGCCATGTACGCGTAGACACGCGATGAGCCTGCCGACCATCCTGCAGCGCATCCTCGAGACCAAGGCGGAGGAGGTCGCCGCCCGCAGCCGCGAGCTGGACCTGGAGACCCTGACACACATCGCGGCCGAGCAGCCGCCGGCCCGTGGCTTCGCGGCGCGTCTACGGGCGGCCGCCCGCAGTGGCCCGGCGGTCATCGCGGAGGTCAAGAAAGCCTCGCCCAGTGCCGGTGTCATCCGTCCCGATTTTCAGCCTGCGGCCATCGCTTCGAGCTATGAGCGCGGCGGCGCCGCCTGTCTCTCGGTCCTCACGGACGAACAGTATTTTCAGGGTTGCGATGCGTACCTTTCGCAAGCCCGCGCGGCCTGCGCGTTGCCGGTGCTGCGCAAGGACTTCCTGGTGACTCCCTGGCAGGTCTGGGAATCCCGGGCCCTGGGCGCCGATTGCGTGCTGTTGATCGTCGCCGCCCTGGAGCGGGATCGCCTGCAGGAACTGGACGGGCTGGCGCGCGAGGCGGGTCTCGACGTGCTGGTTGAGGTTCACGACGAATCGGAACTGGAGGCTGCACTGGCGACGGGCGCCGAACTCGTCGGCGTCAACAACCGCGACCTGCATCACTTCACGACCGACCTCGGCACCACCGAGCGTCTGCGGCCCCGGGTGCCGAAGGACCGCACCCTCGTGACCGAGAGCGGGATTCACACGCGTGAAGACGTGGAACGCCTGAGGCGGGCCGGTGCGGACGCCTTCCTGGTCGGGGAGGCTTTCATGCGGGCCGAGGATCCGGGCATGGCATTAAGGCAGTTGTTTTTCAGCGAGGATTCAGCATGAACTCAATCGGGTGGTACCGCACCATGGCGTTGGTTGCGACTCTGGCGCTGGCCGCATTTTTTATCCAGCCGGCTGGCGCGGCGATCGTTGCCGAGACGCGCTGGGCCGATCCACAAAGCGTGACGCTGGATGTCGAGTTTCCGGGGGAGGGATACCATGCGAACTGGGAACTGTTCCGCTGTGATTGCGGCGACCTTCTGGTTCGTTCCCAGCTCAATACCCCGGGTGAAGTCGACACCGGCGAGACGGTGCTGGTGGGCGGCCGGGCCGTGCTGAGCCGGGGCTTCGGCGAGCAGCAGGCCGAGCTCGGCGCCTCGCTGGACGCACCGGCGCTGATGATGCAGCTGGCGCTGCGCCTGCTGGAACGCGCGGAACCGGGCGGTCCGTCCAAAATCGACAAGGAAACCCCGGTCGAGGTAACCGATGCGGTGCATCACATTACGCTGGACACCGGGGGCGCGGTCGGCGGGTTCCAGGCGCCCTGGACCATCAGTGGAGTGATCGCGCCCGCCGGCCAGGACCAGCGCCGCTTCGATCTGCGCTTTGAATTCACCGTTCCGTCGGAGGGCGAGGCGCAAAAAGCCAGCATGCGGCTCAAGGGCCTCGCTGATTTCGGCGGAGCCGATTTTCCGCTGTCTGAGGCGGACAGTCTGGACGGATGGCAGCTGACCTGGCGGGACGAGAACGACGCGGCTGCCAAGGAAGCGGACAAGGCAACGACCCTGGGTGAATTGCGGGCCCTGCTGAAGTAGGGCAGTCGGCTTATTTCTTTCGCCCGCAGAGCGGGTTCCTACAGTCGGTAGGCCAGCGTCTTCATGAGGTTGGCGGTGAGCGTCATCGCCCGGCGGATCGGCAGCGGCAGATTCCGCGCGCCCGCCTCCTGCGCCATTTCCGCGTGTTTGGCTTCGTCCACCTTCATCTGGTCGAGGATTGCCTGGCTTCGGGCATCGGTTCCCGGCAAGCGGTCGATGTGGTCCTGCAGGTGCGCCTCCACCTGGTTTTCCGTCTCCTTGACGAACCCCAGGCTCCACTCGTCGCCGGCGATGCCCGCCAGGGCGCCGATCGCGAACGAACTCGCGTACCACAGCGGGTTGAGCACGCTGGGCCTGCTGTCCAGTTCCTTCAGGCGATCCTCGCACCAGGACAGGTGGTCGATCTCCTCGTCCGCTGCCTGCTGCATCGACCTGCGCGTTTCATCCCTGCGGGCCGTGGCCGCCTGCCCGGCATAAAGCGCCTGGGCGCAGACCTCACCCGTGTGGTTGATACGCATCAGGCCAGCGACGTGGCGCCGCTGGCCCTCGTCCAGTTCGCCGGGGGCGACGTCTTGCGCGGGATTCGGCCTGAAAGGAGAGGGCGCCTCGCCGGTAGAAATGCGCAGGCCTTCGTCGATCGATGCGATGATGCGGTCGATGGCTGTGTAGTGTCTGTCCATGGGAATACTATAAATGGGGTCAGGTTGAATTTTCATAAAGAGCATGAAGCGACCCTGTTTGCACACGGTTGCGAATCCTGCTGCCCGTCCCCAACTCACCAGCCATGAACTACTATCAGCGACACATTTTCTTTTGCGTCAACGACCGTGGTCCGAACGCCGACCGGCCTTCCTGCAACCGCTGCGGCTCGGCCGCGATGCGCGACTACGCGAAAGCGAAAGTCAAATCCCTGGGGCTGGCCGGCGAGGGCAGGGTCCGCGTGAACAAGGCCGGCTGCATGGATCGCTGCGAGGACGGACCCGTCTGCGTGGTTTACCCGGAGGGCGTTTGGTACACCTACATCGACGAAACCGACGTTGACGAAATCGTCGAATCACACCTGATGAACGGCAAGCTTGTTGAGCGCCTGAAAATCTAGTCCGCCGAAAACGCAGAATATGCTGAAATCTGGCTGTATTGGTTGGTAGGTCTTTGTTTCAGCGTGCTCGGCGTCCTACGCGGAAAAGATCCTGATATTTCGGCCCGGTTGTTGATTGTGGAGCGCGATGCCGGTAAAATTCTCGCTCTTCACCTGCGGGCTTTTGTGCTTGTGGGTTTTTTGCGAGAGAACGACATGAAAACGTATGTAGCAAAGCCGCAGACCGTTGAGCGCGACTGGTGCCTGGTCGATGCGACGGACAAGACGCTGGGCAGGCTGGCAGCCGAAGTGGCGAGCCGCCTGCGCGGCAAGCACAAGGCCGAATTCACGCCGCACGTGGACACGGGCGACCACATTGTCGTGGTCAACGCCGAGAAGGTCCGCGTGACCGGCAACAAGCTGAAGGACAAGATGTACCACCGCCACACCGGGTACATCGGCAATCTCAAGTCCATCAGCCTTGAAAAACAGCTCCAGCATCACCCGGAACGGGTAATCCAGACGGCCGTCAAGGGTATGTTGCCCAGGAACCCGCTGGGCCGCGCCATGTTCAAGAAGCTGCACGTTTACGCCGGGCCGGATCATCCGCACGCTGCCCAGCAGCCGAAAGAACTCGATATCTGAGCCGCATTCAAGGAACAGTTGATATGGCAAGTGAACAGTATTACGGAACCGGACGCCGCAAGTCGTCGACCGCACGTGTGTTCCTGACCCGGGGCACGGGGCGGATCATGGTGAATGAGCGCCCGTTGGACGAATTTTTCGGCCGCGAAACGGCCTGCATGATCGTCCGCCAACCTCTCGACAAGGTCGAGATGACTGACCAGTTCGACATCAACGCCACGGTCACCGGCGGCGGCATTTCCGGCCAGGCCGGCGCCATCCGCCTGGGCCTGACCCGTGCCCTGATGGAGTACGACGAGGAACTCCGCAAGCCGCTGCGCAAAGCCGGTTACGTGACCCGCGACGCGCGCGAAGTGGAGCGCAAGAAAGTCGGCCTGCACAAGGCCCGCAAGGCGACTCAGTACTCGAAGCGCTAAGATAGGCAATACCACTGGGGGATCGTCTAGTGGTAGGACTGCGGACTCTGACTCCGCCAGCGGGGGTTCGAATCCCTCTCCCCCAGCCAAACACACGAAAGGCCACCCTCGCGGTGGCCTTTCGTGTGTTTGACCGGTGGAGATGGAGATGAGAGCCGCTGTCGCGCTCAGCGCGACGGGGTTCGAAAAATTCGCCGGGAGCGAATTTAGTCGCGCGAGCAAAGCGAGTGCGCCCGAAGGGCCGAAACCAAGGATGGTTTCGGACACTAATTCGTCTGGAACGAATTGAACGCCGCAGCGACGCGGAGACGGCCCCGCAGGGGCGAAGGGCAGGATGCCCGGAGTAATCCCTCTCCCCCGCGGCTCGCAGAGCCGCTGGACGCGGAGTCTCAAGAGCCACCCTCGCGGTGGCCTTTTTGTATTTAGTTGGCGGACGAGGCCGATGCAGAGCCCCTGTCGCGCCTAACGCGACGGGGTTCGAAAAATTCGCCGGGAGCGAATTTAGTCGCGCGAGCAAAGCGAGTGCGGCCCCGCAGGGGCGAAGGGCGGGATGCCCGGAGTAATCCCTCTCCCCCGCCACATCCAAAGAGCCCGCCCTACAGAAGTACCTGGTAGCTCACCACTATCTGCGAATAGTCGCTGCCGTAGCTGGTTCGCGTCCCGGTGCTGTAGCCAAACTTGATGGCGTGGCGGCGCTGGAACGGGATCACTATCGTCGCTCCAAAGCGGCCGTTTTGCTGTAGATCGTCGTATCGACGGCCTCCGACGGTTTGCCGTCCGCCCTTGAAGTAGTTCGCGTCGAGCGAGGCCCAGAATCCCGGTTTGAAGCGTCGTATCAGGTGCAATTCGGCGGAATAGATCGGATCCTGCTCCCGCTTGCCGGAGACAAAGTCATCGTCGTCACCGAAAAACCAGACACCCGCATTCAGTTCCAGCAACCATTTCGAGTGGAGCGGGATAACGGCACCCAGATCTCCTCGGGCCGCCCAGCGGTTGGAGCCGACATTGATCAATCGTCCTATTTCATAGTGTCCGCTGGGCGCCACCAGCTTGAAGCGCATGCCCAGCAGAGACCGCGGATTGTTTCTGAGATCCTGGAAGTCCGCGGGCGTGAGCGCCGGGGCGCCAACCAGGTTGATCATCATGCTGACCGCAGGGTCGTTGAAGCCTTCGAAATCGCGCTGGGCCGGAATATCGAAGATCCGGCCCGATGTGCTTCCCCAGGAATAGGGCAGTTCGAGCAGCAGGTTGGCGGTCCGCCCCCAGAGGTTGAATGTCTGGACGTAGCCCAGCAAGGCCGTATCGATCTCCGAGTCGACACCGTAGACGGGTATGGAGCGATCCATCAGGACATCCCCGGATGCATGGGCGTAGCCCATAACCAGCACTTTCGTGCCCACCGGCGCTGGCCAGAAGAGGCGCGGCGAGAGCTCCTGACCAAATGCAGCCTGGTTCCACAACGCGAACGCCAGGCATACCAGGGTGAAGCAAAGTCGTCCCCCTGATCTCCGGCTCAACGCAATGCTTGTGGTCAACGGCATCCAGGCCCTTCCTGCCTGTGGAAATCAATGGCAGCTGTCCGCCGCTCGTGGGAGTCGCAAAATTCCGGGGCGTCGTTACAGCATTCTGTGTTTGCGCGGCTGATGATACTCCCTGATTCCGGCTCCACTCGTCGAACGTGAAGGCGAGGCTTAACGAACAGCAAACAAATCCAATTATAAATGCAATTCTGCCACCGGTAGGCCACCCGCAAGGAGACACATGTCAAACGTTGATGCGTCACACCTTGGAGCTGAAGGGACCGCACAGGAATATGAGCGACTCACTTTAGCGGGCAGTGCGCGTAAGCGGGTCAGTATGCAGCCCTGATCGCCCCTTTATTGCGGCCATCCCGCCTCATGAAGGTCCTGTTCGCACCGATGCGCTTGTTGCACCTCCACAAGACGAATTGCCTTATACTGGCTGTAGGACATTTCCGTGGCGTGGCAGTCTATGCACGAGCCGCCTTGCTGGAATGCGCTTCACCCGTATGGTCGGTTTGCTGCATGACGACCCGGCGTGGTAAGCCAATGAAAACTCGGCATTTCCGAAACCATCGCCTCCTTGCAGGTCTTTTCACTTGCCTGGCTTTAGGCATTTTGCTTGCCTCCTGCAGGACTGCCCAGCCCACCGGGGCAGATATCCTGCAGTCCGGCTTCTCTGATCTTCGTGCGACAGCCCAATCCGTGATTGCCGAGCCTTCGAGGCGCGAGACCTACCTGAGGATATCCAGTCAGTTGCAATCCGATCTGGTGTCCTACCAGGACTTCGTTGTCGGATTCGTGGAGCGTTACCGCGAGGCTTTCACAGATTATCGAGTGGACCAGACCAGCCTCGAGAGGCTGGGTAACGAGTTTCGGGTGCGCCAGACCGCTGTCCAGGACCGGTTTGTGGAGCTTCACCTCGCGATGGCCGCGACGGTGACGCCGGATGAGTGGAAAGTGCTTTCCAGGAAAGAGGCAATTATCATCGAGTCTTTGTTTAAAGCCGCAGCCGAGGTGGAATAATGGGACGACCAGGACGACAACGCGGTCAGATCATGCTCATTTTCCTGGGCACCCTGTTTCTGGGGAGCGGAGTCGTAACCGGTGTGTTCACCAGCGGCAAATCGATCAAGTCGATGCGCCAGGAAGCCAGGGCGATGCATTTGGAAAGCGACCGTCGCGAACGGGTTCTCATGATCCTGGATGCATGGGAGGAAATAGCGGAGCCTGCCGGGAAGTCGTATGTAAAATTCGGGAAGGAACTGGTCGATCTCGTCCGCAAACATTCCACCACGCCAGCCGAATTTCAGACCCTGTTGGACCAGGAGCGGGCAGATTTGCAGGACAACCAGGACAGGTTGCTTCCCTTACGCGACGAATTGAGAGCAACCCTGAGCGAGGACGAGTGGAACCGACTATTGAAGTAAAGCCGGTTCTGTTGGTCATTGCAGGATCACTATTGTTTCTGGCCAGTCTGGCGCTGCCCGCCAGCGACGCATTGCCCCCTGGCGGTTCTTCAGCGGCGCAATCCAGCCAGAACGACAAGCCCGTAATCGAAGAGCCTGTTGACTCCGGGCAAACTGAAGAACGGCGTTACCGCTTGCTTCCCGTCCCGATTCTGATTACGGAGCCCGCCATTGGTACCGGATTGGGGGCAGTACTCGCATTATTTCACCCGGTCAAGCAGGGTAAACCGGAGCACCCTCGCGTCGCGACTCCTGAGTCGCTTGCCGCGATACCAACGTCGCGCGACGCACCGCCTGTGTTCACAGCACTTGTCGGCGCCTACACCGATAACGATACCTGGGCCGCGGGTCTGGCCCACTCCAACAACTGGCGCAACGATTCCCTTCGTTACCTGGGCGCGCTGGGTGTTGCGAGGGTGAATTCGACCGTGTTCCTTCTGAATCGCCCGGTTCAATTCAGCATGGAAGCCACGATGCTGCTGCAGGACTTCAAGTTCCGCCTCGGGGCAAGCGACTGGATGCTCGGGGCGGGAATGGTCTACATGGACGCACAAAACAGGTTTGGCAATGGCGCACCGGATACCGGGGAAGATGAGCGATTCGCATATGACCTCAACAATGTCGCCCTGGTCGCCAAAGCACTGTACGAGACCCGCGACAGCTCAATGAACCCGACTTCGGGGAAGTTATTCGAATTGGATGTTTCGCGCTTTGACGGCGCGCTGGGAGGCGGTTTCGATTACTGGTCATGGAAGGCCAGGGCGCTCTCGTTTCATCCCCTGGCTGACAAGGTCATTCTCGGCCTGAGGTTGGAGGTGTCCGGCGTCGACGGGCGCCCCCCGTTTTTCGGTTATCCCTGGGTAAAACTGCGTGGGATCCCCGCGCTTCGTTACCAGGACAGCGTCACGGGAGAGCTGGAGATCGAGGCACGCTACCGGCTGTTGCCGAGGTGGGAGCTTTCCGCCTTTGCCGGCCTGGGCTATACCAACGACGATGTCCCGCTTTTCGACAACCCGGGCAGTATCTACAACTTCGGTCTCGGAGGCAGATACAAGGTATTCGACGCGCACAACGTGTGGATGGGAGTCGACATCGCAAGGGGTCCCGAAAACTGGAACGGGTACATTCAGGTGGGGCATCCGTGGTGATCTCCCGGATTCGGAATACGACGCCCGGTTATCGCAGCGCCAGGGAGTGCCTTAAATCGCCTCGAAGGCGTAAACTGGGCAATTCGTCCCCAGCCGCGGTTCACCCTGATGAAATCGGACAAGCCCATCCGCAAAACCAAGATCATTGCCACCATCGGCCCCGCCTGCGACGAACTCCAGACCCTGGTCCGAATGATCGAGAGCGGGATGAACGTCGCCCGGCTGAACCTCTCCCATGGGACCTTTGACGAGCACGCCGAGCGCGTGCGACTCGTCCGCGAAGCGGCCGGACAGGCCGGCCGAAGGGTCGCGATCATGATCGATACACGGGGTATCGAGATACGCACGGGCCGGCTCCGCAACAATTACGCGGACCTGTATCGAGGGAACGACTTCAGCCTGCGCACCGACGGTGAGCCCGGAGACGAGACAGGGGTGTCGGTTTCCTATCGAAAGCTGCCCCTGGAGGTCAGCGTCGGTGACGTGATCCTGCTGGACGACGGGGCCATCGAACTCGAGGTGTTGTCCAGGACTGATACCGACATCCGTTGCCGCATTGTGCACGGGGGCATGCTCGGAAACACCAAGGGCGTCAACTTGCCGGAAACCCGGCTTTCCATGACCGCGGTGGGCCCGGACAACCGGGAGGACTTCATCCACGAAATTGAATTCGCGGCGGCCAATGACGTCGACTACATCGCGGCCTCGTTCATTCAAAGCGGCGAGGATATCGAGCGCATGCGCGAAATCCTGGGCGAGATCGGTATCGATACCCCGATCATCGCGAAAATCGAGAACCGTTCGGGCGTGGAAAACCTGGACGCCATCATTGCAGCCGCAGACGGGGTGATGGTGGCGCGTGGCGACCTCGGGGTCGAACTCCCGTTCGGCGAGGTGCCCCGCACCCAGAAACGGATCATCCGCAAGACGGTCATGGCGGGCAAGCCGGTGATCACCGCCACGCAGATGCTGGCGTCGATGGAGCGCAATCCGAAACCGACGCGGGCCGAGGCTTCTGATGTCGCAAACGCCATCCTGGACGGCAGTTCGGCCATCATGCTTTCAGGCGAGACCGCGGCGGGGAAATACCCCGTCGAAGCCGTGCGGGCGCTCCACTCGCTGGCGTTGACCACGGAGGCTTGCCTGGAGGAATACGGTTACCTGCAGAAAATTCCGTTCCATTCGGCCAATGTGGTCACGGAGTCGATCAGCGGCGCGGTCAAGACCGTGGCAAAGGACCTCGATGCGGCGGCGATCGTCTGTCTCACCGAATCCGGCTTCACCTCACGGCTGATTTCCAAGCATCGCCCGGAATGCCCGATTCTCGCGATCACCGGTTCGGAGCGGGTGGCCAGGCGGCTGTCGATGAACTGGGGCGTCACGGCCGTTCTGTACGGCGGTGAGCCGCGCGACAAGGCCAAAATCGCCTTCGCCGAGGACTGTGTCCGGCAGATGGGTATTGCCGGCGCCGGTGACACGATCGTCGTGACGGCCGGCCAGGCACAGCGCAGCGGCGGCACGGATATGATTCGGGTGATTACGCTCTGAACCGGCCCGGTTCGAACGGCCATCCGGGATGGCAGTGTGTGCCGTTCCGCATTCAGCCCCGTTGCACCACGAAGGCGAGGTAGGCCAGGTAACAGAGCACGAAGACTACGCCGTGCCAGCGCATGACCGCGTTCTTGCGGCTGACGACCATGGCCAGTAGCACCATGGTGCTGGCTGCGATCACCATCAACAGGTCGGTGTTGCTGACCACCTCGAAGGGCAATTCCACGATGGTGGAGGTCAGGCCCAGCACCCACAGCAGGTTGAAGATGTTGGAGCCGACCACGTTGCCTACCGCGATATCCGTCTGACCCCGCCACGCGGCCACCGCGGACGCTACCAGTTCCGGTGTCGAGGTGCCGATGGCCACGATCGTCAGGCCGATCACCGCGTCGTCCACGCCCAGTGCCGTTGCGATGCCCACGGCGCCGTCGACGACCCAGCGGCCGCCGAAATACAGAGCCGTCACACCGAGCACGATGTACAGGCTGGAACGCGCCACCGTCCGCTGTGGCAAAGCCGGTTCGTCGGGCACTTTCCTGGTGCGCGATACGCGGTAGACGTAGAGCATGAACAGGAAGAAGAAGAACAGCAGGATGGCGCCGTCGAAATGGCTGATGGTGAGCACGGGCCGGGCCGAAAACAGGGCCGCGTTGGCCAGGAAGCCCACCAACAGGGCCGCGGTCAGCGAAAACGGAATCTCGGAGAATACGGTCGAATCGGTTACGGGCAATGGGCGGATGATGGCCGCCACGCCGAGTATCAACAGGACGTTCGCGATATTGCTGCCGATGACGTTTGCGATGGCTAGGTCCGGGTTGCCGCGCAAGCCGGATACCAGCGTCACGATCATCTCCGGCAGCGAGGTGCCGAACGACACCACGGTGAGGCCGATCACCATTGAAGGAATGCCGAGTCGCGACGCCACGCAGGAGGCCCCGCCAACCAGCAGATCAGCGCCCTTTACGAGTATGGCAAGCCCGACGACGAGCAGCCCGAAGTCATAGATCGCGCCTGGTTCCATTGTCCGTCGCGTATGGCATGGCACCCCGGTAATTCATTCCTTTCGAAGAAGCATTATGCACGTTCAGCGCCGAGGGGGGTACGGCGATTTCCCGAGGACCAGAAGGTGCTCTGGCCGATGAAACAGGCCCGGGAATGAAAAAGCCGCCCGAAGGCGGCTTTTGGCATTCCGGGGCGGCGTGCGCTCAGAACTCGGCGCCTACGCCGACCGCCAGCGTCGTATCGTAGCTCTTGGCGCCCGGCGCCGGCTCCGTTTCGTAGTCATAGCGCAACGAGACGGACGTATAGATGTTTTCGAGAATATCGAAACGGAATCCCGTGTTGGTTTTGAAAATGGCGTTGTTGTTGCCGTAGAACTGATAGTTCAGGCTGTCGTTGTGGAAGAAAGACAGCCTGCTGTCGTACAGATTCTGTTCGTAAATCAGTTTCCACATCCCCACCAGGCCGCTGTCCGAGATGCCGCCGAGCTGCTCTTCAGAGTATCCGAGACCGAAGCTGAAGGTCAGGAAGCGGTCGTCGTCGCTGAAAATGTCCCGACCAACCAGTGCGCCGACCGTGTACCGATGATCCAGCTCCTTGATCGGATCGCGCTCGTAGCTGGCGTTGGCGCCGACGTACCAGGGACCGTCCAGCAGCCAGTTGTACTCGTAGCGGAGCAGGTCCTGCTCCTTGGTGCTGACCCCGTCGGTCTCGTCCCGGGCGATGGTCAGGTCCGCGATATGGCGGTGCACGCCAAACCGCAGGCGGGTGTCGGCATAGACCAGGCTGTTGTTGCTGTCGGTGTTGCCTCCACGCCAGGTTGAATTGAGGTCGACGTGGGATTTGCGCTCGTAATACGGTGGCGGCTCTTCGGCGAACTTGACCTGTGCCATCGGCACGGTCATCGGGCGCTGGTCGACGATCAGCGACTGCTGGCCATCGCTGGCGCCGGCAAACTGCGCGGTGACTTCCTTGCCGTCCTCGAGTTCCACCTCGAAGGTCTGGTCGGCCTCGATCGAGGCCACTTCGGCCAGATCCACCGCGAACTCGTCGGTGTAGGCCGGCTTGATGTTGACCTTGCCGTCGGAAATACCCGAAATGTCACCGGTGATGATGTCACCATTGTTCATGACCAGTTGGTCCGCGGCGGCGGCGCAGGGTAGCAGGGCCAGGGCGAGAATCAGGCGCGGAATCCAACCGCGGACGATCGACGTAGGCATATAGTCTCTCCAGGATTTCAAGATGCGGCTGACCGTTGGGGTCAGCGGGTGGCAAAGCGCGGTATTATATACCGAAACGATGTGTTTTTATTCCCGCTCTGCATTCCCGATTCCAAGGAGAGATCCATGTCCCGCCTGCCTGATTTCGCTACGCTCGACCCCTTTGACGGCCTGACCGCCGATGACCCCGGTACGGTCCGCAACCTGTTGCGGGGCCACTGGATGGAGGCCGAGCGCTGCCGCGAAGATATCCCGGACCCGCTGTCAGGCGGCGAATTCCTGCGCGTGCCGGATACGCGTGACTGGAAGCCGTTCGTGGACAGCATCAGGCAGTGCCCGAAGACCGGTCTGCACAACCCCTTCAAGAATCCCCACCGCTACGTCGATCTGGGCGCGGTCTGCGCCCGGGCGGCTGCGTTGCTGGCGCAGGACGACGTGGCCGATTATTTCACCCGGCTGATCCAGCGGGTGATGCCGAAGAGCTGGGCCCAGTGCAGAGGCGAGGTGACGATCACACGCGTATTCCTCGAGAACTTCGCCGGCGACGGTGTTCGTTTTCTCGCGCGCGGGTTTTCGAACCCGGGCGACCGCACCGGGCAGGAATCGCGCGGCTACCGCTGGCCCTGGGGGCCGGTCGCCGTGATATCCCCGTTTAATTTCCCGCTCGAGATTCCCGCCCTGCAGGTCCTGGGGGCCCTGTTCATGGGCAACCGACCGCTGGTCAAGGTGGATTCGAAGGTCAGCGCGGTCTTCGAGCAATTCCTCCGCATGCTCATCCACGCCGGTCTGCCGGCAGAGGATGTCGACCTGATCCACTGCCGGGGCGAAGAGATGGGGCGGCTGCTCGAGAGCGGCCGGGACGATCTGCGCATGGTGCAGTTCACCGGGTCCAGCGAGGTCGCGGAGCGGATTGCCAGCCTGTTCAACGGACGGGTGCGCCTGGAAGACGCGGGTTTCGACTGGAAGGTGCTGGGGCCGGACTTCCGACCGGATTGGCTGGACTACGTCGCCTGGCAGTGTGATGAAGATGCCTACAATGCGACCGGCCAGAAATGCTCGGCGCAGAGCATCCTGTTCATGCACCGCAACTGGGAAGGGGCGCTGGTGCCGCGGCTGGCCGACCTGGCGGCAAGGCGCAGTCTGGACAACCTCACGCTGGGTCCTGTACTCAGCTGGACCAACGAGCGGATCGCGGCGCATGTCGATGCCCTCCTGGCGCTGCCCGGAAGCCGCCTGTTGTTCGGAGGACAACCGCTTGCGCAGCACGCAATCCCTGATTGCTACGGCGCCTGGGAGGCGACCGCGGTGCAGGTGCCGCTCGATGCATTGCTGGAGGATCATTTCGGTCTTGTCACCACGGAGCTTTTCGGTCCCTTCCAGGTTGTCGTGAGTTACGGCGACGAGGATTTGCCGAAGGTGCTTGCTGTACTGGAGCGGATTTCGCACCACCTCACCGCTGCAGTTGTCAGCGCCGATCCCGGGTTCCAGGGCCGCGTGCTCGGCGCGACCGTTAACGGAACGACGTACTGCGGCATGCGGGCCCGCACTACAGCGGCGCCACAGAACCACTGGTTTGGGCCTTGCGGCGATCCGCGTGCGGCCGGTATCGGCACGCCGGAAGCGATTGTCTCCACCTGGAGCGGACACCGCGAAATCATCATGGACCAGGGGCCGTTGCCGGATAGCTGGTCGGTTCCCGCATCCGCATGAATGTCTTCCGACTGCCTTTGCGCGTCGTTGTCACGGCAAGCCATGTGCGGTTATGATCGGTGGCCACTTCGGAACAGGGCGGGACCATAGCCTATGCGCGCCAGCTTGAAACGCAGTCTGGGATGGGTAGAGGCCGGTTTCTACCTCAGCGGAATTGCTCTTCTGTCGGTCTTTTTCGTCCTTCGGTTCGAAGGAGAACAACAGCGCGAAGCCGGCCTGGCAGCGTTTGAAGCGGCATCGACTGCGGCATCTGGGGCCGGGCAGGAGCCCGGGTCCCAGGCATTGCTTCCGGGCGAGGCCCCGGACCAGTCACTCTGGGCGGACAATCGCATCCGGGAATACGAGCAGAGCCTGGCGGTTGACGCCGGACCGCCGCTGGCGGTGATGAAGATCGGGAAACTCGGAATCGAAGTGCCGGTTTACGATGGGGCAAGCGACCTGAACCTGAACCGCGGCGTGGGCCGCATCCGGGGCACTGCGCGTATCGACGCCGACGGAAACCTGGGAATCGCCGGTCACCGCGACGGATTTTTCCGTGGCCTGAAGGATATTGCCATCGGTGACGCGATCCAGGTTCGCAGCCTCCAGCGCGAAGTCACCTACACGGTCTCGTCCATCGATATCGTGGACCCGGACGATGTGTCCGTGCTGTCTCCGACGGACCACATGTCCGTAACGCTGGTTACCTGCTATCCTTTCTACTATGTTGGGCATGCGCCGAAACGATTTATCGTCAAGGCCGAGGCCGAGCATTTCCTGGCAATCAACTGAGTGAGGGATCTATGAAGAAAACACTTTTACTGGCCACCGTGGTGGCCCTGGGCGGACTGGGTTTTGCAGTTTCCGCCAGCGCGCAGGATGCGACCTGCGATAACGTAGTCTGGAGCGACTCCGCCCTCGAGGCCAACCCCAACATTGGCGATTTCTGCCTGGAAATCGTTGACAAGGGTGGGATGCAGGCCGCGCGCATGCATGCTCGCGTCGTTCGCCAGAGCGTCAATTCGACGGTTGTCCAGTGGCAGCGGCCGGATGGTTCCTGGTCTCCGTCGGAGCGCCGTTACCCCGATCGCGGCTTCGAGGCCCAGATTGCTGGCGAGGATGTGAAGATTTCCGATCTCGCGCCGCGCCAGGAAGTGAACGTCTACGTGCCCGCCGGCGACGCCTGGAGCTGGCCGGTAGCAGCTGCTGCGGCCACTGCAGCGCCGATGGCTGCCGCCGAGCCGGAGCCGATGGCCGAGCCGGAACCGGAGCCGATGCCGGCTGCCCTGCCGACCACGGCGACCCAGCTGCCGTTGTTTGCTCTGCTGGGTGGAGTCCTGATCCTTCTTGGCGGTGCGATCAGCTTCGTGCGCAGCCGTATCTGAAATACCCTGTGAGCGGTGGCCTAAGCGGGCCGCTGCAGCAGACAGACAAAGAGCGCTTCGGCGCTCTTTGTCTTTTACGGCTCTGCGCCCGGCTGGGGCGATGTGCGGGCTAGGCGGGAAGTCCCAGCGCCCTCACCAGTTGTGGCTTCGGTTTGATGAGGTCGTCAAGCGTATAGCGTTCCAGCGTATCGAGATAGGCCTTCAGGGCCAGGTTGAGCGCGGCCTTGAGCTGACAGATCGGTTTGATCACGCAGCTGCCCTCCTCGCAAAAGCACTCGACCAGGTTCAGGTCGTCCTCCATGTCCCGGACCACATCCGCGATGACAATGTCGGCCGTGGGTTTGGCAAGCGCAATGCCGCCGCCCGGGCCGCGGCGCGCGTCCAGATAGCCCTTACGGGTCAACAGGCTGACCACCTTCATCAGGTGGTTGCGTGAGATGCCGTAGGCGTCAGAGATTTCCCTGATTGTCACGCGCCCGTCATCCCGGAGACCCAGGTAGATCAGAACGCGCAGGGAATAATCCGTGAATCGCGTCAGTTTCATGAGGTATCCACCCTCTGCTCTTAGCGGCTGGAGGCAGGTATTGATGCCTGATTTCCAAACTAATTTATCAACAGCCCCGGTAGGGCCGATTGATTCACATCAAGACATGTTGACAAGTGGGATGCGGACGTTTTCGCCGGCCGCTGCGGCCGTGGGCCGAGGGCAGGGCATCGGCCGACAGATGCGGCCGAGCGAAACAGGGCTGATTCGCGGCGTCAGAATTCCTGCACGCCGGATGAACTGGCCATCAGGACGATGTCCGCTGGCCGAATCGCAAACAAGCCGCAGGTTACGATTCCGGGCAGGTCGTTGATCCGTTGTTCCACGGCCACCGGGTCTACCAGGTCGAGGTTGTGCACATCCAGAATGACGTTTCCGTTGTCCGTGGTAACACCCTGGCGGAGTTCTGGCTGGCCTCCGAGCGCCACCAGTTGGCGCCCGACGTAGCTGCGCGCCATCGGAATGACCTCGATCGGGAGCGGGAATTTGCCCAGAACGCCGACCTTCTTGCTTTCATCGACGATGCAGACGAATTTGCGGCTGGCTGCGGCGACCACCTTCTCGCGTGTGAGAGCGCCACCGCCGCCCTTGATGAGTCGCCGATGGGGGTCGAATTCGTCGGCGCCATCGACGTACAGGTCCAGGGTGCCGGCGTCGTTGAGATCACGGACCTCGATGCCGATCCCGGCGAGGCGACGCGTCGTTTCCTCTGAAGAGGATACGGCCGCTTCCAGCCTCAGGCCGCTCTCGGCGAGGGCGTCGATGAAACAGTTGACGGTACTGCCGGTGCCCACGCCGAGCACGCTGTCCTCACGGACCCATTGCAGTGCTGCACGGGCGACGGCTACTTTCTGATCCTGTTGTCTGGACGATTGCATGATCTACTCACTCGAGGGACAGGATGAAATCCCAGTGTTCCTTTGTGACCGGCATGATGGAGAGCCGGTTGCCTCGCCGGATCAGCGGAAAGCCTTCCAGACGCTCGGCGTGCTCCTTCAGTTCGGCCAGGCTGATCAGGCGCCGGGTCTTGCGGCGATACCGAACGTCCACCATGAGCCACCTCGGGTTTTCAGGATCGCTGCCTGCGTCGAAGTACTTGCTCGTGGCATCGAACGCCGTGTGGTCGGGATAAGCGCCGGAGACAATTTCGCAGACCCCCACTATACCCGGTTCCTTGCAGTTCGAATGATAGAAAAACACCAGGTCGCCCTTGCGCATGTCGTCCCGCATGAAATTCCGCGCCTGGTAGTTCCGGATGCCATCCCAGTGGTCCTTGCGGCCTGGCATGGCCTTCAGGTCATCGATGCTGAAGGCATCGGGCTCGCTCTTCATCAGCCAGTAATTCATTCGTGTTCGGCGCTCGTCGCAGAGGATTCGGTAACAGGGGGTTCAGGCCGGCAGGATTCACAGCCCGCTTCGGTCAGCATCATGTGCAGCCGTACGTCCCAGGCCTCCATCGGGATCCGGTCCGCCCTCTGTATGCCGTAGCCTACGCCCATGCGCAACGGTCGCAAATGCGTCAGGCAGGGTTGGAAAAGGCGGTCGTAGAAACCGGCGCCCATGCCCAGGCGGCCGCCGGTTTTGTCCCAGGCCACCAGTGGGACCAGTACGAGGTCGATCTCGGACAACCGGATTTCGGCGGTGTCGGAGGGTTCCCTGATTCCGAAGCGATTGGCCCTGAGTTCCGGACCCGGCACCCACTCACGGAAACGGATCACCGCCCCGCCGGGCTCGTTGTGGACAACGGGAAGCGCCAGCCTCGTTCCGCGGTCTGCCATCTGGAGCAGGGTGGGTTCGAGGTCCGGTTCTCCATCGAATGCGAGAAATGCAGCCACCACGGATGGGAGATGTTCGTCGTACCAGGCCAGCAGGTGCCGCCTGATGGCGCCATCCCGATCGGACCGATCCGCTTCAGCAATGCCCGCACGACGCCGGCGCATCGTTCGCCTGAGCTGTGCTTTCAGTTCCTGCTGGCTGGGCTCGATTTTCATCCGGACAAAACAGAAGGGCGCAAAAAACCCTCCATGGTGCCGCTACGGGCCGGTGACCTTGAACCAACGGTTCAGGTGGGACGGCCTACGAGGCTTCAGGCTTTTCGCTGAAAGCGAACATGCACACCAGCACTCAGATCAGCTATCCCTAGGTCAAAATATAGGGACAAGGCATTGAACGGTCCCGCTGGCAAACACCACAGAGGGCGGAATCAGTATACCGCCATCAATTCTTCAGCGCATCATCGATCTGGTCGGCCAGGGAGCGGATCTTGCTGTCGAAGGTGTCGCGACGGCGTGTTTCGGTGCGCTGCAACTTCAGCAGTTCCGCGCTGAAGTTCAGGGCTGCTTGCAGAGCGATACGCTCGAGTGACATCAGGCGGCCGGAATCCCGTATTTCGGTCATCGTTTCGTCCAGCTGGCGCGCCGCCTCGACCAGGTCGGACCGCTGATCCGGTTCGCAGGCGAACTGGTATTTCTTGTCGAGGATGATGACCGAGACCGGCTCGGGCGAATTACTCATGGATTGTGTTTCCCTCGAATGGGGCTGCTCCCGTACACGGAACGCTTCCCTGGTGCCGTCAGGATTGCTCGAGTGCCTTGAGCCGGTTGATCATGGCTTCGACCTTGGAGCGGGCCTCCTCGTTCTTGGCCACCAAGGCCGCCCGTTCCGCCACCAGCGTCTCCTGTCGGTTCTGCAGGGACGAGTTCTCCTCGCGGAGCTTCCTGCAGGTGTCGAGCAGGCTCATAAGCTGCTGTTCCAGCCTTGCCAGGTCCTTTTCGGCTTGTTCCAGCGAATCCATGGCGTCAACTATAGGCTGAGCGGCCAGAAGCGTCAAACGATTCGCCCCGCCCCTGCGCCGGCGGCTGTGGAGCGGGCGTCAACGGTGTTAACATCGCACTTTTTGGAGAGGTTGCATGTCCGCACCTTCGCTGCCGGACTTTGGCCGCACACTGCGGTTGGGGCAGGGCAACATCGACGCCGCCGGACTTTCCGAATGCCACGGTCTGCTGTGCGGGCTGGTTTGCCGCGGGGCCGTGGACAGCGCTGACGGGTTCCTGAACCAGGCAGCCGCCATGCAACTGGTGGTCGAACCAGCGGACGCACTGCGTGCGTCTTTGGTCGAGGCCTGGGAGAGCACGCTGGCGCAGCTCGAAGACGAGTACATGGGATTCCGGCTCTGGCTGCCCGAAGATGACGAACCTCTCGAGGAGCGGACCATCGCCCTGGCCCAGTGGTGTTCGGGGTTTCTGGCGGGTCTGGGCAGCGGCGGCCAGCTGGACGCGCTGTCGGAGGATTCCCGCGAGGCAATCGACGACCTGCAGCAGATCGCCCGCGCGGAGATGTCCGCCGGCGCGGACGCGGCGTCCGGCGACGGACTGGAGGAAGACGAAGCAGCCTATACCGAAATCGTCGAGTACGTGCGGGTCGTCGCACTCACCATGCGCGAGGATTTCCGTGGCCCGACCCTGGGCGAGGCCATCCACTGAAGCCGCGGACACCGGCGGCGCCAGGCAAACGAAACACGAGGTTTACGTGATCAAGCAGTCCGAATACGCCCGCCGGCGGCGCCAGTTGATGCGGATGGCGGGCGACGACGCCATCATCATCCTGCACGCGGCCCCTGCCCGAATCCGCAACAACGACGTGCACTACCCGTACCGGCAGGACAGCGACTTCCTCTACCTGACCGGGTTTCGGGAGCCTGATGCATTATTGGTGATGATCCCCGGCGATGACGCTGGCCGCTCGGTGCTTTTCTGCCGCAGCCGCGATCCCGAACGCGAGATGTGGGACGGACGTATGGTTGGCCTGGAGGCAGCCGTGTCGGAGTACGGCATGGACGAGGCCGTCGATATCCGGGAGGTCGACAAACAGCTCCCGGATCTGCTGCACGACCGCGACCGCATCTATCACGACCTCGGGCGCCACCCAATGTTCGATCAGCGCCTGATCGGCTGGCTGAACGAATTCCGGGGCGAGGCACGCAAGACCTACCACGTGCCCGAGGAGATTCACGCCCTCGACCACATGCTGCACGACATGCGGGTCTACAAGAGTCGCGAAGAACTCGCCAGCATGCGGCGGTCGGCGAAAGTCGCGATCGAAGCCCACGAGAATGCGATGCGCCTGTGCGAGCCGGGACTGAACGAAGCCGACATACACGCCGGCCTGCTGCAGACGTTTACGCGTCATCACTGCGAAGCCTCTTACCTGCCCATCGTGGGCGGTGGAGCCAACGCCTGCGTGCTGCATTACATCGCGAACCGGGACGAACTGAAGGACGGTGACCTGTTGTTGATCGACGCGGGCGCCGAGTACGACGGGTATGCCTCCGATATCACCCGTACGTTCCCGGTCAACGGCAAGTACTCGCCCGAGCAACGCGACCTTTACGAGGTCGTTCTGGCGGCTCAGGAGGCGGCCATCGGCAAGGCCCGGGCGGGTAACCAGTGGCAGGACGTGCACAATGCCGCGGTTCGCGTCGCCAGCGAGGGCATGATCGGGCTGGGCATCCTCGAAGGTGACGTCGACGAAGTGCTCGAATCGGGCAAGCACAAGGATTTCTATGTCCACAACACCGGGCACTGGCTGGGCCTGGACGTGCACGACGTGGGCGAATACACCATCGACGGCCATTCCCGCGAACTGGAAGCGGGCATGGTGATGACCGTCGAGCCGGGCATTTACATTCCCGCGCACCGCGAGGACGTGGCCGAGCATTGGCGCGGTACCGGGATTCGTATTGAGGACAACGTTGCGATTACCCGCGGGGACCCCAAAATCCTGACCGAGGGGCTCGCGCGCACGCCCGACGAGATCGAGGCGGTGATGGCGGGCTGATCCAGGTGGCGGGAGGTGCTGTGACAGCGGAAGATTCGACATCGAAGCAGCAGGCGGGACCCGGTGCGCCAGAGTCCCGGCGCTATGACGTCGCCATCGTCGGCGGCGGCCTGGTGGGCGCGAGCCTGGTCTGTGCCCTGGCCCCACTGGGTCTGCGGATCGCCCTGATCGAGGCGATCGCGTTCCGCGCCGCCTCGCAGCCGAGCTACGACGACAGGACGTTGGCGATGAGCGCCACGTCCTGCCGGATCCTGGACGGCCTGGGACTGTGGGATGGCCTGGCGTCCTCCGCGACGCCGATTCGCGAGATTCAGGTCCGCGAGCTGGGGCGCCCCGGTCGGGTGGTCATGCGCCCCGAGGAACTGGGCCGCGAAAGGTTCGGCAACGTCGTCGAGGCCCGGGCTTTTGGTGCGACCGTCATGGAAAGGCTGCCGCAACTGGACGGGCTTGACTTCCATTGCCCGGCTTCCGTCACCCGGGTGCGGGCGGACGAGGGTGGCGCGCTGGTGGAATTCAGTGAGGACGACGGCGGCCGGCGCATCGAGGCGTCCCTGCTGGTCGGCGCCGACGGCGCCCAGTCCTTCGTCCGGAAGGCCCTGGGTATCGCGGTCCGGCGGCACGATTACGGACAGACCGCGGTCATCTGCAACGTTACCCCGGAGCGGGACCATCGCGGCACGGCCTACGAGTGTTTCACGCCCACCGGTCCGTTCGCGGTGATGCCCCATGTTGGCGGCCGCTGCGGACTGATCTGGTGTGTTCGAACCGGTGAGGCTCCGGCGCTGCTCGAGATGCGCGAAGCGGAATTTCTCGAGCGCGCCAACGCGCGGTTCGGAGGCCACCTCGGGCGATTCGTCAAAATCGGCAGGCGTTCGAGCTACCCCTTGCGACTCGTGCGCGCCTTGCAGGACACGGCCCCGCGCGCCGTGATCCTCGGCAATGCCGCGCACGCGATCCATCCGGTCGGCGCGCAGGGATTCAACCTCGGATTGCGCGACGTGGCGGTGCTGGCCGAAGTCATTGCCGATGAAGTCCGGGGTCCGGGATCATTCGACGCCGGCGCGGCGCACCTGCTGAAACGTTACAGTCGCTGGCGCGAAGCCGACCATCGCGGCACCATCGCCTATTCCGACGGTCTCGCGCGGGTGTTTTCCAACCCGTCGCCGCTCGCCGC
>JASFKQ010000008.1:0-37841 GCA_050118555.1 Lysobacterales bacterium | reverse complement strand
GAAACCCCCCGTGGTCCGTGGGGGCATAACGAAACCCGCCGTAGGACCGAGCCTTGCTCGGGATAAGCTGCGGTGGCCCGGTGGCCCATTCGCGACCAATGGTCGCTCCTACGGGTGCCGGAACTGGGCCCGCCGGGCAAGCTCCCTCAGACATTTCTGCGTCCTTTGCGCACTTTGCGTTCCACCTTTTGAAACAGTCAGACAGGTGAAACGACGTTGATCGGGTTGCCTGCCAGGTAGGCCTCGATGACCTCGGCTAGCTGGTCGAGGGCGGCCTGGCGGGCTGTTCGGCTGGCCCACGCGTTGTGCGGCGTCACGATCAGATTGGGGATATCATCGGCCAGCAGGAGATGATCGGGTGGCGGCGGTTCCTCGCTCAGCGTGTCGACGCCCGCCCCTCCGATTGCGCCGCGGCGCAGGGCGTCCGCCAGCGCCCGTTCGTCGACAATGCCGCCGCGCGCCGTGTTGATGAGGACAGCATCGGGTTTCATGCGATCCAGTTCCCCGGCGCCGATCAGGTCACGGGTTTCGGCGGTCAGCGGGCAGTGAATACTCAACACGTCGGCCTGTCGCAGCACGTCGTCGAAGCGAACCCGACCCGTGCGAGGTTCGCGCCCCTTGCGCTCGGCAAACATCACCCGCATGCCCAACCCCCGGGCCAGTTCGCCGGACGCGCGTCCGAGGGTGCCCTGGCCGATCACCCCGAAAACAAGGCCCTTTGCCTGTCGTATCGGCCGGTCCATCAGGCAGAACTGGCGCGCACGGCTCCAGTCGCCCCGGCGCACGCGGTCGCGGTACCAGGGCAGGCCACCGAGCAGGCACAGCGAGAGGCTGATCACGTGCTGTGCTACCGCATCGCTGCAGTAGTCGCGGATATTGCACACGGTGATGCCCTGTTCGCGGGCCGCTTCGAGGTCGATGATGTTGGTGCCGGTCGCCGCCACGGCCACCAGTTCGAGCCCGGCGGCCCCGGCCAGAACGGAGCGGTCAAGCGGGCACTTGTTGCTGATCACCACGCGCGCGTTGCGAGTTCGCAGGGGCACGTCGGACGGGCTGGAGTGACTGTGCCAGTCCCAGGTATCGAGGCTGCTTTCCAGCGAGGCGCGGTCCAGGTCGCCGGGGTCGATTGTTTCCGCGTCGAGGAATACCCCTTTGCCCCGATTCACCGGACTAAGGCGCATCGTGCAAAGTGCGGGCTGCTACTGCGAACTGGTCGCGACCGAGACCGAATCGATGCCCACCGCCCGCGCCGCGTCCAGAATGGTTACCAGCGCCTCGGTGTCGGCTTCGGGATGCGCCGCGACGATCAGGGGTGATGTGGGTTTCTCGGCTTTTTCGCGCTCCAGGTTCGCCTGGACCGCCCGCGGTTCGAGTATCCGGCCCTTGAGGCTGATCAAGCCACTGCTGTCAATCTTCACGACGATCGGGCCCTTGTCCTGCTTCACTTCCTTGGGTGGCGCGCTGGACGGTCGCGAAACCTCCAGGCCCTTCTCCTTGACGAAAGACGTGGTCACGATGAAAAAGATCAGCATGATGAAAACGATATCCAACATCGGCGTGATGTTGATTTCGGCTTCGTCTTCGATACGGTACTTTCGTTTCATGGATCAGGCTCGGTGCGCGCCGGCGCCGGGGACGCACAGCTTACTCAAATAGCCCCTTCTTCGCCAGTTCGGACCCCGCCCCGGCTACTCCACTGTGACCGACTTGGCCAGGTTGCGTGGCTGGTCCACGTCAGTGCCGCGCAGCACCGCCACGTGGTAAGCCAGCAGCTGTAGCGGAACCGTCAGGACCACGGGCGCCACCAGCGCGCCTCCGGTATCCAGTTCCAGCAACTGACCGTGCCGTTCCCTGAAGCTCGAGATGGCCTCGGCGTCGGCGATCACGAGCATCTGTCCACCCCTTGCGCGGACTTCCTCGATGTTGCTGATCAGCTTTTCCAGCAGCCGGTTGTTGGGCGCCACCGCCACCACCGGCATGTCACCGTCGACCAGCGCCAGCGGACCGTGCTTGAGTTCGCCGGCCGGATAGGCCTCGGCGTGGATGTAAGAGATTTCCTTCAGTTTCAGCGCACCTTCCATCGCAATGGGGTAGTGGCTGCCGCGGCCGAGAAACAGTGCATGGTGCTTCTCCACGAAGTGCCGGGCCAGTTGTTCGATGCGCGGGTCCAGTTCCAGCGCCTTCTGCACCCGTGCCGGTAGCTGGCACAGCTCCCGGACCCACGCCTTGAGCTGATCATCGGGTACGCGCTTGCCGAGTTCCGCCAATTTCAGGACCAGCAACTGAAGGGCGACCAACTGCGTGGTAAAGGCCTTGGTCGAAGCGACGCCGATTTCCGGGCCCGCCCGGGTCATCAGCACCAGGTCCGCCTCGCGCACAATCGAGCTCTCGGGCACGTTGCAGATCGCCATGGCCGCCAGGTAGCCGGCCGCTTTCGCGTGCCGCAGGGCGGCCAGCGTGTCCGCGGTCTCGCCGGACTGGGAAATGGCCACGAACAGCGTGTCATCTCCGACCACGGGGTGTCGGTAACGGTACTCGCTGGCGACCTCCACCATACACGGGATGGCGGCGAGTTCCTCGAGCTGGTAGCGCGCCACCAGGCCCGCGTGGTAGCTCGTGCCGCAGGCCACGATGTGCACCTGGCGAACGCGGCCGAGCAGTTCGTCCGCGCCAACGCCAAAGATGTTTGGCAGAATATGACCGTCGCCAATCCGGCCCTCGAGGGTTTCCGAAACAGCTTGCGGCTGTTCGAAGATCTCCTTGAGCATGTAGTGGCGAAATGCCCCGCGCTGCACGGCGTCCGCCGCGAGATCGGCTTCCCGGACGGCCCGCGCCACCGGCTGGTCGTTCACGTCCCGCACCTCGTAGTCTTCGCTGTCCAGCCGAACGACGTCACCTTCCTCCAGGTAGACAAAACGGTTGGTGACGGCCAGTAACGGGTGGATGTCGGAGGCCAGGAAGTGCTCCTGGAACCCGATGCCGAGCACCATCGGGCTGCCGGCGCGGGCGCCCACGACGACCCCGGGCTCAGCCGAACTCACGACGGCAATCGCATAGGCGCCGCGAAGGCGCTTCACGGCCTTGCGCACGGCCGCGAACAGATCGTCTCCGCCAGTGGTGAGAAGATGCACGAGGTGCACCATGACTTCGGTGTCCGTGTCCGAATCGAAACGGTATCCGGCCGCGCGCAGCTCCTCGCGGAGCTCTTCGTGATTCTCGATGATGCCGTTGTGCACCAGCGCGATGGCATCGTTGGAAAGGTGGGGGTGAGCGTTCACCGTGTTGGGCACCCCGTGCGTCGCCCAACGGGTGTGGGCAATGCCGCATGAACCTTGCAGCGGCGTCTTGTCAATCAGCGTTTCGAGGTCGCGGACCTTGCCCTCGGTCCTGATGCGCTGCAACCCGCCGCCCTGCTGGATCGCGATGCCCGCGGAATCGTAGCCGCGATACTCGAGCGCCTGCAGCCCGGAAACGAGGATGTCGACGACGTCGCGATGGGCCGAAGCTGCCACGATCCCGCACATGTTTCAGCGCTCCGTGTCTTTTTTGTGCGGCCGTTTCCAGCCGCGAACCGTTGCCTGCCGTGCACGGCTGATCGTCAGCGCATCTTCGGGCGCATCCTTCGTCAGCGTGGAACCAGCGCCCACCGTTGCACCGCGGTGGACCGTTACGGGCGCAACCAGCGCTGAATTGGACCCGATGAAAGCATCGTCTTCGATGGTGGTGCGGTGCTTGTTCGCGCCATCGTAATTGCAGGTGATGGTGCCGGCGCCTATGTTCACATTGCGGCCAATTTCCGAGTCGCCAAGGTAGGTCAGGTGGCTGGCCTTGCTGCCCTCGCCCAGCCGCGCGTTCTTGGCCTCCACGAAGTTGCCCACCTTGCAACCCGAAGACAGCTCGGTGCCCGGCCGCAGGCGTGCGAACGGGCCGATGTCGCAGGCACCCGTCGTGCGCACGCCCTCGAGCACACTGTAGGGATGCACACGCGTGCCGGCTGCGAGGTCACAGTCGCGAACCACGCAGCCCGGCCCGATGGACGAGCCGTCGCCCAGTCGGACATCTCCTTCCAGCACCACGTTGATGTCCAGGGTCACGTCCGAACCGGCAGTCACTCGCGCGCGGACATCGACACGCCGGGGATCCGCTATCGACACGCCCTCATCCATCAGTGCTCCCGCCGCCCGCTCCCGGAAACGTTCTTCCAACAGTGCAATTTGCCGGCGATCATTGGCGCCCTGTAGGTCTCGCGGGTCGGGGGCCAGCAAACCGCGGATCGGCAGACCCTCGCCACGCGCCATCGCGAAGATGTCGGTCAGGTAATACTCGCCCTTCACGTTGTCGCAATCCAACCGGCCCAGCCAGCGGCGCAGTGCGCCGGCGTCCGCGAGCACAATGCCCGTGTTCACCTCCCGCACCGCCCGCTGTTCCTGCGTGGCGTCCCGCTCTTCCACCACGGCACAAACCCTGCCGGCAACGTCGCGCAATACGCGCCCGTATCCGGTCGGCTCGTCGAGTTCCATGGTCAGCAGCGAGAGGGGCGCGTCCCTGCCATCAACCAACTCGGCCAGCAGGCCAGACGGAATCAGCGGGTGATCCCCGAGAAGCACCAACACTTCGGCATCGTCGGGGATGCTCGGCATCGCCTGCAGGACCGCATGACCCGTCCCGCGGCGCTCTTTCTGCAGCACCCAATCCACCTGGAATGCGCCGCAGGCTGCCTGTACCCGATCCGCGCCCGCGCCAACCACCACGTGGACACGCGCAGGCTCCAGGGTCTGCGCCGTTTCCAGTAGGTGTGCGAGCATCGGCCGCCCGCCTACGGACTGCAGCACTTTGGGCAGGCTCGATTTCATGCGGGTGCCCTCGCCCGCGGCCAGGATGACGATGTGAAGGGGATTACTCATCCGATCAGGCGCATTCCTGCAGTTGCACAGCGCAACAGTATAGCGCCAATGATGCGGAACCCTCTATTAATGACGATGGTCTGAATGGTCTATCATTAGCAATTTCGCACCCCAGATTTCCGCGACCGTGACCCCTTTTTCAAGGCCAGCCACCACCAGGTACCCCGCCCGCCTCCGGGGCGCCGCACTCTGCCTCTGCCTCGCGCTCTCGCCGGTATCGGCGCAAGTCGATTCGCCGGACCAGCGGGTGACCAACGACGGACAACTCATCCTGCAAGGGGTGCCAGCCATCCCGAAGGAACTCGTTCAGAGCGTCAAACGCTACCAGGACGTCCGATCAGCCGGCTTCCTGGACTGGACGCACGACGGCAAGGGCATCTATATCCGTACCCGATTCGGCGAGGTGAGCCAGATCCATCGGGTAGACAGGCCGGGTGGCGCCCGGCGCCAGCTGACCTGGCTCCCCGAGCCGGTCGGGCAGGTCGAGCGACGCTGGAACAATGGTGAGCTGGCCCTGACCATGGATCAGGGCGGCGGCGAGTTCGACCAGATCTTCCTGTTCAAACCCGCTGCCGGCACAAAAAGACTCCTGACCGACGGCGCTTCGCGCAACCGGATGATCTGCTGGCGGCGGGACGGCCACATGCTGGCCTACCAGTCCACTCGCCGCAACGGTCGCAGCAACGATTTGTGGATCATGGACCCGGACCAGCCTGACAGCGCGCGGATTCTGCTGGAGGCGCCGGACGGCGCCTGGTGGGGACCCGTGGATTTCAGCGACGACGGCCGCCGCCTGCTGGTACAGCAGTTCCTGGGGGTCGACGATTCGCGCATCTTCCTGCTCAATCTTCGCGACAGCGGACTTCAACTGCTGGCGGGTGGCGAAGAAATTCCCTCAGCCAACCGGGCCATTTCCTTCGACCGGCGGGACGAAGGGTTCTACTACATCACCAATGCACGGGGCCGTGCCGCGGAGTTGGCCTGGAAGCCGCTGGAACCGGGGGGCGAACCGGTTTACATCTCCGCCGGGATCCGCTGGGACGTAACCGACTTCGCTCTCAGCCCCGACGGCCGGCGCGGCGCCTTCGTCACCAACGAGGGTGGCGTCAGCCACTTGTACCTGCTCAACACCCGAAAGCAACATTATGCCCGGGTGGGCAAGGTGCCTCTCGGTCTGATTTCGGACCTCAAATTCAGCCCCGACAGCCGCAGTCTGGCGATGAGCATCAGCACGGCCCAGACCCCCAGCGACGTTTACGTGCTCAAGCTGGGCCGGCGCTACTCGAGTGCACGCTCATTGGAACGATGGACCTTCAGCGAGGTGGGGGGACTCGATCCCGAGAATTTCGTCGAACCCGTGTTGTTCCATTACCCAACCTTCGACCAGGTGAACGAAAAACCGCGAATGGTCCCGGCCTTCCTGTACCGCCCGCGCGGTGCCGGCCCGCACCCCGTGATCATTTACGTGCACGGTGGACCGGAATCGCAGTACCGGCCCGCTTTCAGCGCGAACACGCAGATGTGGATCGCCGAACTGGGGGCGGCCGTGATCGCACCCAATATCAGGGGCTCTGCGGGCTACGACAACCAGTACCTCGCGCTGGACGACGGTGTGCTGCGCGAAAATGCTGTGCGTGACATTGGCGCCCTGCTCGACTGGATCGCCGAACAGCCGGGTCTGGACGCCAACCGCGTCGCCATCTACGGGGCCAGCTACGGCGGCTACATCGTGCTCGCCTCGGCAGTGCAATACAGCAAGCGCCTGCGCGCCGGTGTGGACGTGGTCGGCATCAGCAATTTCGTGACCTTTCTGGAAAATACCGAGGACTACCGCCGCGCTTTCCGGCGCTACGAATACGGCGACGAGCGCGATCCGGAAATGCGGACTTTCCTGGAACAGATCAGTCCCCTGAACAACTCCGCACGCATCGACATCCCGCTGCTCGTGGTGCAGGGCCGCAACGACCCGCGAGTGCCGGCCAGTGAATCCGAGCAGATCGTCCGGGCTCTGCGGGACCGCGGCAAGCCGGTCTGGTACATCGAAGCCCTGAACGAAGGCCATGGCTACGCCCGGAAGGAAAACCGGAACGTTTACGAGCAGGCGGCTATCCTGTTTCTGCGGAAGTACCTGCTGGACTGACCTGGCCCGACCTGATGTGGAGATCCCGCTGCGGAAACGGGATCTGGATATTTTCCTCGCGAAACACCCTGTCGATCTCCATCAGCATCTCGTGCTTGGCCAGACCACGCTGCTCCGGCCTGTGGATCCAGGCCAGCAACTCGAAATCGAGCGAACTGGCGCCGAAGGCCCGCATGCGGGCCCGCGGGGCGGGTTCCTTGACCGTCATCCCGTTGTCGTTGCCGATACGCTCGAGCAGTTCGACGACTTTTTTCGGTTCGGTCCCGTAGGCGACTCCAACCGGGATGCGGATCCGGTGCTCGAGACCCGGCCCGCCGCTCTCGTTGATGATCTTGGCGTTCCCCATGACCGCATTCGGAATGGAAATCTCAACGTCGTCCCGAGTCAGCAGGCGCGTCGAACGCATACCCAGCTCCGTCACCACGCCGCGCTCACCCGTATCCAGCACGATGAAATCACCGATCTTGTACGGGGCGTCGGCGATGATGGATACGCCCGAAATCAGGTTGGCCAGCGTATCGCGGGCGGCGAAGCCCACCGCGATGCCGATCACGCCGGCGGACGCCAGCCAGGCAGTGCCGTCGATCTTCCAGACCAGCATGAACAACCAGATGAACAGGCCGACCAGGACCAGCTTGATCCCCATCTCGAAGAGGGGCCGCGTACGCGCCTGGAAGATCGGAAAGCGCTTGGGTTCCCGGGCCAGGAAATTCAGGGCCAGCGTCGTTGCGCCAAACCAGGCGCGCCCCCAAAGCAGCAGCAACATCGTGACCAGCAAGCGAACCAGGAGCCGGTCCAGGCCCTCGGCGAGGCCGAAGGACTTTGTCGCTATGATCAGCGACAGGATGACCGTGGTCTGCACGACCGGCGCCGTCAACAGGTGGATCATGCGGTCGTCCAGGTCGGTACGAGTGCGCCGCGTCACGCGGTTGAACCCCGACTCGAGCAACCACTGCAGCACCTTGCCCACCACGTAACCGACCAGGAACAGGATGGCCACGAGCAGGAGCGGGTGCTGCTCCAGGAAGGCCCAGCCCGGCTGCAGCCAGTCCGGGAGATAACGCCCGACATTCACGTCCAGCCCGAACGGCAGCTCGCCACCCTGCGAAGGCGGAATCACGGCGGAATCGGCCGGCTTGCCTGACACTTCCTGCATCATGCCCGTTGCTCTGTTCCAGCCGCGCTCAGAATTCCACCCCCAGGTCGCGCTCGGCGACCACGATGCCGTTGGCGTCCGCATACAGGTATTGGCCTGGTTCGATGCGCACGCCCGCGAAGGAGACGCCGACGTCACGCTGGCCTTCGCCGCGCTTTTCGGTCTTCACCGGAAAACAGGCCAACGCCTTGATGCCTACGTCGATGTCCCGCAGGATTTCCACGTCGCGTACACAACCGTTGATGACCAGCCCCTGCCAACCGTTCTCGCGCGCCTTTTCGGCCAGCAGGTCGCCCAACAGCGCAAAACGCATGGAGCCACCGCCGTCTACCGCGATCACGCGGCCCTTGCCTTCGGTGCGGACGGCCTCCCCGACCAGCGAGTTGTCCTCGAAGCATCGGATGGTGACGATTTCGCCACTGAACCTCTGCTTGCCACCGTAATTGGTGAAGATCGGATCGAGGACGTCGATCTCGTCGGGAAACTGGTCACAGATGTCGGGGACGGAGAGGCTCATGGGGTATCTTCGAAGATTGTGAGTGGCGCGCGGTACGGATTATAGCGTCTATCGCCAGGAGCCTCTGCAGGCCCTCGACGCACGGATCAGGGTATCATGGCTCCGGGAGAAGCAAAGCCATGTTTGAGCAGCAAGTGGTATGGATCACGGGGGCCTCGTCAGGCATCGGGGAGGCGCTGGCGCTTGAGTTCGCCGCGGAGAAGGCGCGGCTCGTGCTGTCCGCCCGCAGGCAACCGGAACTCGAGCGCGTCAGGGACCTCTGCCTGAAGAGGGGTCTGGAGGGCGAACAGGTACTGGTGCTTCCGCTGGACGTGACGGACGAGGAGGCCATGCCCGCTGCGGCCGCACGTGTCGTCGAGGTTTTCGGGCGCATCGACGTGCTCATCAACAATGCCGGAATTTCGCAGCGATCGACCTGCATCGACACGGATATGTCCGTTTACCGCCGGTTGATGGAGGTCGATGTGCTGGGCCAGATAGCGCTGACGAAGCAGGTGCTGCCGCTGATGTACCGGCAGAAAAGCGGCCTCATCGCGGTCACATCGTCAGTGGCCGGCAAGGTCGGCGCACCGTACCGCACCGGCTACTGCGCCGCCAAGCACGCGATGATGGGATTCTTCGACGCGCTTCGCGCCGAGGTGGCGCAGCACGGCATCCGCGTCGCCACCATCACTCCGGGGTTCATCCGAACTAACGTTTCCGCGGCCGCTCTGACCGGGCACGGCGAAGCGTATGGCAAAATGGACCACAACATCGACAACGGCATGGATGTGACGCACTGTGCGGAGATCATTCTGCGCGGACTCCGCAAGGGAAAGCCTGAAATCGCAGTCGGCAAGGGGATGGAGATGCACGCCTTGTGGCTGCGACGCCTGTTCCCCCGGGTACTGTTCAGAATCACCGAACGCATCGCCAGCGCGAGGTCGGCCACCTGAGCGAAAAGACAGCAGGCCCGATGCGGCTTATTCGATGACCTGGTTCAACTCCACCAGATAACCGTTCGGATCGAAGAAGCTGGCGCCCAGAACTTTGAGCACGCCGCCATCGCCGCGCGGAAGCTCCGTGACATGCGGCTCGGCGAAGATTTTCACGCCGGCGGCCCCCGCGAGTTTCTGGCAGGTCTCCTCGACGTTTTCGTTCTGCATCACGAACAGGGTTGCTCCCTGTCGGTCACCGGTGCCTGGCGGAAGCGGTTCGCCTTCGTTGGGCGAGGGCTCGAGATACTGCAGAAACCCAAGCATCCCGACCTCGGGGTCATTGCACTTCAGGACAACAAGCCGCGCCCGGGCGTTCGGTGCGGGTGCCGGCATGGCCTTGCCAGACACCACGATTTCCTCGTCGTAGTGCACCTGCATTCCCAGGATATCGCGGTATACGGCCAGCGCGGGCTCAATCTGATTGACCCGGATCGTAACCCGGCGGAAGTCCGTGGGTACCTTGTCCATTTCGTCGCCTCCTTCCGGGCGCGGCCCAGATCGCCGTTGGTTCAGAACATCGACGAACTGTCGATATCCTTTCCGTCCGTCTTGTCGCGGCTGTTGATCCAGTCCCCGGTGATCATGTGGTCATAGGACAACCCGGGGCCGACCATCGGATACACGCCGGCATCGGGATCTATGATCACTTCGAGAAAGGCCGGGCCGTCAAATGCCAGCCACTCGCCGACCACCCGCTCTAGATCCTCGGTGCGTTCCAGTCGTTCCGCGTACTCGAAGCCGTCCGCCTGCGCGGCCTTGACGAAGTCCTTTTTGCGCAGTGACTTGTCGCTGGCCGACATGCGCCCTTTGTAATAAAGCTTCTGCCACTGCTTGACCATGCCGTCGCCATAGTTGTTGAGCACGAGGACCTTGATCGGCAGATCATAGGTTGTGGCCGTTTCCAGCTCGCCCAGGTTCATGCGGATGCTGGCGTCACCGTCCACATCGATGACCAGGTGGTCGCGCCTGGCAAATTGCGCTCCGATCGCGGCCGGCAGACCGAATCCCATGGTGCCCATGCTGCCCGAGGTCAGCCACAGGCGTGGATGCTTGAAGTCGAAGTACTGGGCAGCCCACATCTGGTGCTGGCCGACGCCGGTCGAAATGACCGCGTCCCCGGCGGCAATGCGGTTGATCGCCTCGATGACCGCGTAGGGCTGGATCAGTTCGTTTTCGCGATCGTAATTCAGGGCATAGTCCCGCTTGAGGGCATCCACTTCACTGTGCCAGCCGCTGAAGTCCGGCTGAATGCGGTGCCTTCGCCCATAGTTCATGAGCGCGCTCAGGTCGTTCTTCAGTACGCCGATGTGGAACCAGTCGACCGGCTTGACCTTGCCCACCTCGGAGGGATCCACATCGAACTGGGCGATGGCGATCGCGTTCGGGGCGAAGTGCTCGGGGTCGCCTGCCACACGGTCGTCGAAGCGGGCGCCGATCGCAATCAGGAAGTCACAATCCTCGACCGCGTAGTTCGCGCTCGCCAGTCCGTGCATGCCCAGCATGTGCAGGGAAAGAGGATCGGTGGTATCCACCGCGCCTATGCCCATCAGGGTCGTTGTGACCGGAATGCCGAAGTGGCTGGAAAACTCCCGCAGTTCCTCGCTGGCGCTGCCGTTGATGACCCCGCCGCCTGCATAAATCAGCGGGCGCTTCGACGCCTCCAACATGCCGAAAAAACTGGCGCACTTGGTGTCGGTCAGCACGTTGTCGCGCGCGGCGTGGATCCGCTGCCGGTAACCCGGGACGGTCAGCAGACCCTCGCCCAGGAACGAGCCGGTCCAATTCTGGACGTCCTTGGGCAGGTCGACCACCACCGGTCCCGGCCGACCTGTGCGGGCGATTTCGAATGCGGTTCTAAGCGTCATCTCCAGCTTGGAGGAATCGGTGACCAGGAATGTGTGTTTGGCCACCGGTCCCAGGCAACTGGAAACCGGCGCCTCCTGGAAAGCGTCCGTGCCGATCGCCTGCGTGGGCACCTGGCCGCAGATCACGACGACCGGTACCGAGTCCGCCATGCAGTCGCGTACCGGTGTGACGGTATTGGTGGCGCCCGGTCCCGAGGTGACCATGGCCACGCCCACCCGGCCGGACGCGCGCGCGTAGCCTGCGGCCATGAAGCCGGCCCCCTGTTCGTTGGCGGGCACGATGAGCGGCATCGGTTCGCTGCCGTCCGGATTCCGATGCTTCGCGTTGTAGCGGAACACCGCGTCGTAGGTGGGCAGGATGGCTCCGCCGCTGTAGCCGAAAATAACGTCTACACCCTCGTCAGCCAGTACCTGGACGACGATCTCGCCACCACTCATTTTCTGGCCGGCCAGAGGGTGCGCCGGGGCCGTGTTCTGCTTGGCTGTAGAGTGCTTCATCCACCGAAGTTTCATTGATATGACAGCGCATTGCAATAGCCGACGTTATGCGCCAACATTGCCTTAACCATGCGTCACATCATCTCCATTCTCCTGCAGAACGAAGCCGGTGCCCTGGCCCGCGTCTCGGCGCTGTTTTCCACCCGGGGCTACAATATCGAATCGCTCAGTGTCGCGCCCACGAGGGATCCTGAAATTTCCCGCATGACGCTTGTGACGACGGGATCCGACGAGGTTATCGACCAAATCAACAAGCAACTGCTCAAGCTCGTGGATGTGGTCAACACCGCAGACATGACGATGGACGACCACATCGAGCGCGAGTTGCTGTTGTTGAAGGTCAGCGTGCCACCGGAATCGGTGGCAACGCTGTCCAGCATCATCGACACGGCTGGCGCCAAGGTGCTGGATGACAGTCCGGAGACCTTCACGATCGAACTGACCTGTGCCAACCAGCGAATAGACGAGTTCATCTCGAATGTCGGCGCGGCGGCTGAAATCCTGGCCGTGGTTCGCAGCGGAGCCATGGCCATCGCCCGCGGGCACAACATTCTGGGAGCGGGGTTCTAGCTTCAGGTTAGCGTCCGCGCAACGGACGTTCGCGGTTGGATCGGCTTCTCTTCAGCCGGCCATCAGGTGAGCGACCCAGGGCACGGCCAGCCACAACAGGCCCTTGGCGAAAAAGAATACGAAGCCTCCGATGCCCAGGCGCCTGAACGGGGCCGCAAGGGACGGCGGCGCTTTTCGCAGTGCGTTGCCCATGTTTCCAACCTCCTTTATCAGAGAAGGGCCGCGGAAAAATCCGCGGCCCCGTGAGTAAATTCAGGCCACGTCGGCCGCGCTTCCGGCGGCAGCCCCAACCCGGTGGCGGCGGCCGATGAACGGGATGAGCATCGGAACCCGGCGCCGGTACTCGGCATATTCGGGATGCATGTCCATCAGGTCGCGTTCCTCGAGTTGGATCGCCACCAGGATGTAGCCCGTGGTCGCCAGGGCGAACACCAGGTGTGCGACCGTCATCACCGGCGTCATCCAGAAGCCAAGCAGGAAGCCGAGGTACAGCGGGTGCCGCACCAGCCGATACAGCACGGGCGTGCCGAATTTCAGCTCCGTGTAGGGCTTGTTGCGCAGGTTCAGCCAGACCTGGCGCAAGCCGAACAGGTCGAAGTGATTGATCAGGAACGTTGCGGCCAGGACCTGCAGCCAACCGAAGGTGAAGCCTACGTACAGCAGAATCTGCGCATGGGGGTTCTCCACCGACCAGACGATCCCGCCCATCGGCTCCCAGAAGTAGAAGAGCGCGATCAGCGCCAGGCTGGCCGCCAGCACGAAGGTGCTGCGCTCGGCCGCCTGCGGCACGAAACGCGTCAGCCAGCGCTTGAAGAACGGCCGCGCCATGACGCTGTGCTGAAGCGCGAATATACCGAGCAGCCCAAGGTTGACGAGCAAAGCCTGCAGGAAGGGAACCTGCGGGGCCGAGTCGATAGCCTTGGGTACGAAAAGGTTGCCGACGAAGCCGGCGGCGTAAAGGAAGGTGACGAAAAAGATCGCATAGGCCACCACTCCGTAAGCGAATATCAGAACACGTTGCATGACTTTGTCCTCCATTTGATGCTTCAGATGGCCGGCTCGCTGCCGGCTTGTGGAGAACTCTGCCTGCCGGGCGCCCGCCAGTCCTGATCACGGACTGACGATTGCCTGACCAATAGATGACCTTATAGTAAATTCTTTTAAAACAGTCGCTTATGATTTACTGACGGAAGACGGACGCTATCGGCTGTGGGGCTATGGCTGTCGGTATTGGGCCAGCGAAGCCTCGCTTTGGGCGTCCCAGCGGGTGTCCGCCAATACCTTGGCCTGCTCCATCAGGGCCACCGCCTGCGTCTTATCGCCGCTGGCGCTGGCGTAACGGGCACGCGCCTTCAGGGAATCGACCGTGGGTTCGAGCGAGGCCAGCGCACCGGCCAGCGGCGCTGCTGAATCCAGGTCGCCTGCATCCAGATGCGCATGCAGAAGGCTAACCGTGATATCGCCCTCCTTACCCGACCAGCTGGATTCGCGAACCCTGGCCAGCGCCGACGTGTATTCGCGGATGGCGCCCGCCGTGTCACCGCGGGCCGTGGCAACTTCGCCGAGCAACTCCATGGCCTCGATTTCCGGTTGCATCAGCGATGCCTCCCGGGCCTTTGTCAGCACGCGCCGGGCCGTCTCATCCGCCTGATCCAGGGCCCCCTCATGTAAATCCACGCGGGCCAGCAGCACGTCGACCTGCAGGATGCGCATGCGGTCGTCGATGTCTTCGAATACGGCGCGGCTCTGCTCGTAATGCCCACGCGCTGACCTGGTGTCGCCCAGGCCGACCTCGGCGCCCGCCCACTGCGCCAGCGAGGTACCCTCGAACAGGCGGTCCCGGGTTTCCGTAGCGATCCCGACAGCCGATTGTGCCGCCTGGCTGGCCTCCTCGTAGCGACCCTGCTCCGAGTACAAGGCGCTCAGTTGTCCATACACCCGACCGACACCGACCCGGTCTCCTATGTTCTTGCGGATTTCCAGGGAACGCAGGTGGTAACTCTCGGCTTCCTCCAGGCGGCCCATTTCACGCAGCAGATAACCGCTGTTGTTCAGCATCATGGCCTCGCCGCGCCGGTCCCCGACTTCACGAAAAGCCTGCAGCGCCTGGTCGAGGTAACCTCTGGCTTCTGCCAGTTCACCCCGGTCCATGCACAGGTTCGCCTTGCCGGAATACAACTGCCCGGGCATGACCTCACGGCCGGCTGACTGGTAGGCGAGCACCGCCAGGTCGAGGATCTCTTCGGCCTTGTCGAAATCGGCCCGGTCCTCGTACACGATGGAGAGGTTCTGCAGGATACGCGCCTCCAGCTCGGAGTCCTGCACCGCTTTCACCGCCTCCAACGCCTCGCGGTGCGCGGATTCGGCCTGGTCGAGCCGCCCCGACCGGTTGTAGAGGACACCCAGTGTCATCAGCGCCTCGGCGAGGGGACGGCCAGGTCCGATCGCACGTTGTTCCGCCACGAGCTTCACCAGCAGGTCTTCAGCTTCCTCTGTCCTGCCCAGCAGGCGAAGGCAGGAAGCGTATTCGAAACGCGGCGCGAACAATCCCGGCTCTTGTTCGATGATGAGCCGGAAGAACTGCACGGCCTCGGCGCAGCGGCCCTGCAGCGACAGATCCATGCCCCGAGCGAAGGCTTCGTTGTTGAAAGGATCGGCAGAGACCGCCGGCACGTCCCGTCCGCCGTGACGTCGTCCCAGCAGACTGCCGTAGACGCTTTCGACTACGCCCTGCGCCAGCGCGGTGCCCTCGTCACCGACCATGGTGCCCCGTTGCACGGTGCCCCCGGGCCCGAGCAGAGCGAAGTTCATGCGCAACGCGCCACCATCGGACACCAGTTCCATCGCGAGAACGTGGCTGGCGCCGTACACCGACCGGAGTTTCTCCACGAGTTCGGCGTTGTCGGCATCCCCCAGATCGCCCGACCAGCCGAGGTTCTCGGCCAGGCTCACCACGCTGCCGTCCGGCACCACTGGCAGCCCGCCCTCGGAACCGACCAGCCCGCTGACGTAGCTCATCAGCCCCAGCCGCGTCCACGCCAGTTCCGCACTGCCCGTGTGATCGGTCAGCGGCAGCACCGCGATGCGCGTGCCGGGGGCAGGCTCGGCAGGTCCCTCCGACAGCTTCCATGCGAGGACGACCACGATCACGAGCACGAGCGTGGCGATGGCGATCCGTATGCCGGACATGCGTCCCGGCCGCGCGCCCGGGCTCACTGAACCGGAACTCGCCAAAGCGGGATCGGCTGGCGCCGCCGGTTCCGGTTGTGCCGTCGGCTCGCCTGTCTCTGCGGCGTCTTCGGGCCCGGGCAGCAGCTCGGCGACAAAGCGGTAGCCGTGCCCGTGGACCGTCTTGATCACGCCTTGCCGACCAGCGTCGTCACCAACGGCTTTGCGGGCCTTCATCACCGCACGGGTCAGCGCCGTTTCGGTGATGAACATCCCGGGCCAGACTGCGTCCTGCAATTCGTCCTTGTCGACCGCGCGCTCGTGGTGGCGGACGAGGTAGACGAGCAGCGCGAACACACGCGGCTGGACGTCGATCTCCTCGTCGCCCCGGCTAAGCTCACGGCGCGCCTCGTCTAGACGATAGTCGCCGAAGCGCCAGACCCTTTTTTCCGCCTGATCGTTCACCAGCAATTGCCCCCGAAAAGCAGGAGAAATGTACCACATCGAGGGACGATCACCGGCGTGGGGCGGACCGTGGCGGACCGTGCCGCCTGATCTGGCGCAGAAGAATGGTGATTTTCAGATCCTGCCCAAACCGGCGGCTGCTAGTATGAATGTGCTTTCGTATTATTGGGTGGTGTGCGCGGCGCCGTGTCCGGACGCACCGCCCAGAAAGGAGGCGCAATCATGACCAATACACGCATGGGCGAGGCCGCCCTCAATGCCTCCCTCGATGCCTGCCTGCACGAAGCCCGATCAGGTGATACCCGTCAGGCCCGGCGACTGCACGAGCTCCTGGACCATATGCTGACCGAGCGGGAGGGACCGGAAGGCCGCTTCTGGCTGACGGATCACGGCCGCCTGGTTCTGGCCGAAATGCACCGCAACCTCAGCCACTGCCCCGACACCGATGACAAGATCGCGGAAGTCGCCCTGGACGCCGTGCACATCCGGCCAAAGCCGGGTCACTGGCCGGACCAGGGCAGCTTCGTGAAGGATCTGAGGGTCGCGATCAGCGTCGCCAATGAGCTGTGCGAACAGCGTGAATCGGGCGACGAACCGAACATGGAAGCCGCAGCCGAAAGGGTGGCGGAACGAGGCGAATTCGGGCTTGATGCGTCACGGATCCGTGACGTTTACGAGGAAGTCGCAGCGGCTGTCGGCGGGTTCCGCGAAATCTCGGCGCACTAGCAAACACCGGGCCCGGCAATGCCGGGCCCGTCTGGCTTCTGGTTGATCCCGACCTGCTTCCAGGTCAGAACGCGTACGTCACGTCCAACCCATACGAGCGCAAGCTGGACGGATGGATGAATGAACCGCCGAACTCCGGCGCCGGGATTACTTCCTGCAGGTAGTTCTCGTCGGTCAGGTTGCGGCCCCACAGGGTGAAGGTCCAGTTCTGGTTGCTCATCGCAAGGCGCGCGTTCACCGTGCTGTAGGCATCACGCTTGGCGCGGCTGAAGTCCTCCTCGATGCCGGGGCCGAAGAACACCTGCCAGATAGTGGGCGTCCGTTCACCCTGCAGGGTGTGGAACCACATGTCGCCGACATAGGCCCAGTCGAGCCGGGCCATCAGGTTCCAGCTGTCACCCATCGGAATATCGAACTGGCCGCCCAGGTTATAGGTCTGCTCCGGAGCCTGTGGCAGGTTGTTGCCCACCGTGAGCGGCCGGTTGCGGTTTTCCTTGATCTCGCTGTCGAGCAGCCCCATGCCACCGTACAGACGGAAGGTCTCGGTCAGCTGCCAGGTGAAGTCCGCCTCGAAGCCGTTGACCTGCGCCTTGTCGATGGTGGTCACCACGCGCATCAGACCGAAGGGGCCGGCAAAGAACTCAAAAAACTGGTTGTCGTCGATGTCGTTGCGGAACACCGACGCGTTGAAGCGCAAGCGGTTATCCAGCCACTGCGTTTTCAAACCCACCTCGAACGAGTCGGTCACCTCCTTGTTGTACTCGTCGCGGATGCTCAGGCCCGCGCCGACCAGCTCGCCCGGCCCGCCGTAGCCCGTGTTGTACCAGTAGTTGATCAGGTCTTCCGAGCCGATCGAGTTGAAACCGCCGCTGCGGAAGCCGCGTCCCCAGCTGGCGTACACGTTCACGTTGTCCGTCGCCGACCAGCGCCAGGTCAGCTTCGGCTGCCATTCGCTGAAGTTGCGCGAGCGGTCCGGGACACCGTTCGGAAACTGGTTGTACGCAGGATTGATCGGCTGGCCGATCAGATTGCCGTTCAGTCCGGAGGACATCACGTTGGGCACCTGGTTTGAAACACTGCGCTCCTCGCGGTCATAGCGCAGGGCCAGGGCCACTTCCATCGTGTCGGCCAGGTCAAATTCCAACTGGCCGTAGGCAGCATAAACGTCGGTGTTGAAATTGTCCCAGAACAGCAGGTCGGTCGGATTCGGTCCACTTGGCGGGATGTAGGGCTGGCGCAGGAAGCCCTGTCCCTGGTCGGCGCCATATCCGACCACCACCTCGCGGTCGATGTTCAGGTAGTAGACGCCCGCGATCCAGCGCATGGCCTGGTCCTCCTTCGAGGTCAGGCGAAGTTCGACGCTCATGTCCTTCTGGTTGCGCTCCTGGTACTGGTAGCCGTCGCAGGCGGTGGGTCCGTAAGGACCGTATACGCCGGCGAATTCCTGCCCACCGGCGGAGGCGGGCGGCAGCACCAGGAAAGGCTGCAGCGGCGGACCGAACAGGTCCGGCCGGGTGAAGCTGTTGAGCGTCAGGCGGTCCTGCTGGCACTGCGGCGTCAGCTCGTAGCCATAGAAGGTGGCGCTGGTGCCGTCAGAGAGCAGGTACTCGTCCAGATCGTTGTAGGCGCCGATCGCGGTGACGTCGAAAGCGTCCATGGACCAGTCGGCTTTAACCGAGAATTCCCGGGTCTTCTGCTCGTTCTCGCCCGGCACATTGAAGGCGAAAGTGAAGTCGTGGTCGTTCACGTCGGCAAAGAAGGTCGGGCTGCCCAGAAAGTCGACGAACGCGGGTATCGCAAACACAGCATTGAAATTGATCGCGCCGCCCTTGACCTTCTTGGCGCCGGCACGAAAATCCAGCGAGAAATCGTCGTTGACTTCCCAGATCAAGCGGCCGCGCGCGCCGCTGTCTTCGAGATAGTCCACGGCGTCGTCGGCGCCCGTGAAGACGTTGGTGTAGAAGCCGTCCGTGCTGCGTGTGTAGGCCGTCAGGCTGGCTGCGACGTTGTCGCCCAGCGGCCCGCTGACCAGGGCGGAAGCGTTGTAGGATGAGTTGTTGCCCAGGCCAGCCTTGGCCTTGACGTGAACTTCGTCGGTGGGCTTGAGGGTATTCACCAGGATCGCGCCGGCAACCGCATTACGCCCGTACAGGGCGCCCTGCGGGCCCTTCAGCACTTCGATCTGCTCAATGTCGATCAGCTCGCCGTTGAACGCGTTGGGGTTGGTGATCAGTACGCCGTCGACCACATACGCAAAAGTGGACTCCGCGTCGCGTGTTGAAACGATGCCGCGGATACTCACCTGAGTGTCGCCGACGTTGGCGGTGTCGACAATGGTGACATTGGGGATCAGCTCGATGAAGTCTGTAGGTCGCTCGATGCCCGCGTCGCGAATTTCATCGACTGTAAACGCCGTCACCGCGATCGGCACCTCCTGCACGTTCTCTGCGCGCTTTCGGGCCACCACCGTGACTTCTTCCAGCGTGTTGTCGGCAAACACCACGCCGACGGTCACGGCCGCTGTTGCCGCGATGATGCACTTGCTTAGCAGTCCTGGTCTCATATCGCTCTCCGATGTGTGTTGCCTCAGTCTGTTGTTATTGCTCTTGCCTTGTACTCGCAGGAAGGCTTTTGTCGACTTCCCGCACGCCCTCAAAGACGCCCGATCATGTCGAGCACTTCGTTCAAATCCAGCACGTCCGCGTATTTCGCATTCAGATCGAACAGGTTTGCCTGATGGGCTTCCTCGTTTCGGTCGCCCACGGCTTCCCGAGGCACCACCACACGATAGTCGTGCTGCAGTCCATCAACCGCCGACGCACGAACGCAGCCGCTGGTGGTAAGCCCGGTCACGACCAGCGAATCGACACCCTGCCCGCGCAGGTACTCATCAAGGCCCGTCCTGAAAAACGCGGACGCCCACTGCTTCTCGAACACCGGCTCGCCGGACCGCGGCGCCAGCCGGGGATCGATGTTCACCCAGCGCGTGCCCGGCTTTAGCAGTTCCAGCGCCGGCACGCGGTCACGGAACACGCGCGCCTGCCGTTCGTCGTGGTACACCACCGTGGTGTAGGCCACCGGCAAGCCCCGCTCGCGAAAGGTATCGAGCAGTCGCCGGTTGGCCTCGACCACGTCGTCCGCCTCGGAGCCCAGCGGGCAATCCGGGTCGGTGAAACTTTCGATCATGTCGATCAGCAGCAGGGCCGGGCGATCGCCCAGGCCCTGCGATTTCCGGTCGAGATCGGCCATTCAGCCCGCCCGCGTCGCCGACTGGGCGAAGGTGGGGGCGACTGGGGGATCGAGGTGGGTCTCCGCCTTGCAGCGCGCCTTGATCTCCTCGATCGTGCCGCCGAAATCGAACAGGCCGGGCTCACCGCGTTCCTCGCGCAGCTTCGCGCGCAGGGCCTCGGTGGCGTCGGCGTCGACCGAGCCATCTGCGTCGATGACCACCCCGTAACGCCGGGCGCCTTCCGCGCTCACCAGCCCGCGCGCCACGTCGGCCCGGACCAGTTCCGCATCGCGTTCGTATGGGTCGCCCCAGCCACCACCACCCCAGGTGTTGAAGTACAGCAGATCGCCTTTCTTCACCTTGATGCCCTCGGACTTGGCGCCGAGCCACTGCTCGCTGCCATCCTCGCGAACCAGCCGCTTACTGGAGCGCATGCCCGGCTCGCCGCCGTTCACCCCCCAGGGGTACGTGAGCCAGCGCTCGTCGTGCACCGAGATCGTCCCGTCGGCCAGGAAGCGATAAGCCACGGTCAGGCCGTTGCCCCCGCGATGCAGGCCAGCACCACCCGAGTCGGCGATGGTTTCGTACTGCTCGATGCGCAGCGGGAAATAGGCCTCGATGAACTCGTTCGGCACATTGGTGAAGCCTGGCCAAAGCGAGTGCCCGTCTGGACCGTCGCCCACCGGCCGGCCAGGAATGCCGCCGAAACCGATCTGGAACAGCTGGAACCACTCGCCCTTGTCGTCGTAGCCGGCGTAAAAGAGGTGCGGCGAATCGGAGAAGCCAGCTGCGTTCATGGCCTCCGGGGCGCCCTGCCCCAGCAGGCCGCCCATCACGTCGAAGATTCGGCCCAGCGCATGCGTGCGCCCCGAAAGCGCCGCCGGGTAATTCGGCTTGAGCAGGGTGCCCTTCGGAATACGCACCTCGACCAGGTCGTAGAATCCGTCGTTGAACAGAATCTGCGGGTCGACGAGATTGATCGTGAAGGAACCGAAGAACATCTTGAACATGTCTTCGTTCAGGTAGAAGTTGATCGAGCTCTGGGCCTGCGGGTCGGTGCCCTCGAAATCGAAGATGGCCTTTGAACCCTCGCGCCACAGCTTGCAGCGGATCTTGTACGGGCCCATGCCGACGCCATCGTCGCAGACGAAGTCTTCGAACACGCGCGGCTCTTCCGGTACCAGCATCTTGATGATGGCTTCCATGGCCATGTGGTTGCGTTCCAGCATGATTTCCATGGTCGAGTAGAAGGTGTCGTCGCCGAAACGCGCGGCCATTTCCTGGCACCGACGGGCCGCGGTCTTGCACGCCGCCACCAGGGCGTTCAGGTCGAATCGGTTCCACTGCGGCGTACGCACGTTGTGCAGGATCAGTTCCAGCACGTCGCTCTGCAGTTCGCCTTTCTTGTAGAGCTTGGTCGGCGGGATGCGGATGCCTTCCTGGAAGATGGTCTCGGCCCTGATCGGAATGGAGCCCGGCACCATGCCGCCGTTGTCGGACATGTGGCCAAACATCGCGGACCAGGCCAGGTGGCGGCCGTCCTTGAAAATCGGCACCAGCACGATCCAGTCCGGCAGGTGGGAAACCGCCGCGTTGCAGAGATAGGGGTCGTTGGTCAGGATCACGTCGCCCTCTTCCAGGTCCGCGTCATAGGCTTCGGTAAACCCGTGGATGAAGGAGCCGAACTGGCCGACCACCATCTTGCCGTCCTTGTTGGCGATCATCGGAAAGCAGTCGCCCTGTTCGCGGATGCCGGGGCTCATGGCGGTGCGAAACAGCACGGCATCCATTTCCTCGCGGGCGTTGCGCAGGGCATTCTCGATGATGTCGACGGTCACCGTGTCCACGTCGATGCGCTTGAACGGTGTGCTGTTGGTTTCGATAATTCTCGCAGGCATGATTCCTCTCCCTTTACTCGGCCGGTTTGATCAACAGGCTGCCGATCTCATCCACGCGGGCTTCGTAGCCCGGCAGGATGACCGTGGTGGAATCCATTTCCCCGACAATGGCGGGGCCGGGCACCACCAGGCCCGAGTTCAGTTTGCTGCGGTCATAAATCACCGCGTCGTGCCAGTCACCCTCGTAGTAGAAGCGCGTGTCGTGAACCCGGCAATCCTCCAGACGGGCGTCCGCCTGGCCGACCGCCACTTCGGCGATCTGGCGCGCGGCGGCCCGCACGATGGCCCTGATCATCACCAGTTCGTGATCCTGACCGAGCGCGAAGGTGAACAGTTGCTCGTGCTCCTTGTCGAAGCGGTCGGTCAGCAGGGCGAGGCCCTGTTCCCTCAATTCGTCGGCGCTGAAGTCCATGGTGATCTCGAAGGCCTGGCCGGCATAACGCACGTCGGCCTGGTAGATCACCTCATGTTTCTCCGCGGGGATGCCGTCGGCGACCAGCGACACGGCGGCGCGCTCCCTGAGTTCCTCCAGGTCCGCAATGAGCTGGTCGGGTGTCAGGTCCTCGGCCATCGACACGTAGGTCCGGGAGGCCTCGTCCTGCAACGCCGTGGTCGCATCGCCATAGGCGCACAATACGCCCGGGCCCGGCGGGATGATGACCGGCCAGGACTGCGTGAGGATGCCCATCGCGTTGCCGTGCAGCGGGCCGGCGCCGCCGAAGGCCACCAGCGCGAAGTCGCGCGGGTCGAAGCCCTGCTCCACCGAAACCAGCCGCAGCGCGCCGAACATCGACTCGTTGACGATCTTGATGATGCCTTCGGCGGCCTCCATCAGGCTGATGTCCATCGCGTCGGCCACTTTCTGCACGACTTTCTCCGCCGCGTCCTTGTCGATCGCCATCTTGCCGCCCAGCTGTACGTCGGACGGCAGGTAGCCGAGCACGACGTTGGCGTCGCAGACCGTGGGTTCTTCGCCGCCTTTCAGGTACGCGGCCGGGCCGGGCACCGCCCCGGCGGATTCCGGTCCGACGCGAAGGGCTTTGGTCAATTGCGGCACGAAGGCGATGGAGCCGCCGCCGGCGCCCACCGTGCGTACGTCTACCGATGGCGCGCGAACGGTCACGTCGCCGACGCGCGTCTCGCGGCGGATTCGGGCCTTGGCGCCCTGGATCAGCGCCACGTCAGTGGAGGTGCCGCCCATGTCGAAGGTCAGCACGTCGTCGTAACCGGCCCGGCTGGCGAAAAAGGTCGCACCGGTAACGCCGCCCGCCGGCCCCGACAGCAGCATGTTGACCGGCGACTCCGCAGCCGCGCGCGAAGACGCCAGGCCGCCATCCGAGCGCAGGATGGAAAGCTGCAACTTCTCCCCCATGGTCTGCTCGAGCGACGACTGCAAATTGGTCAGGTACTTGGAAACCTCCGGACGCACATAGGAATTGACCACCGTGGTCTCGGTGCGCTCATATTCCTGCATCTCGGGCACCACCTCGGAGGAGACGGAAATCGGGACATCGCCGAAAATTTCCCGCGCAATGTCACGCGCCTGCTCTTCGTGCTTGCCGTTGACGTAGGCGTTGATGAAGCAGATGGTGAGCGCCTGCACCTGGCCCGTGTCCCTGAGTTTCTGCAGGTCGCGCCGTAAAGCTGCTTCGTCGAGTTCCCGCACCACGCCGCCATCTGCCGCGACGCGCTCATCGGCCTCGATTGTGAGCTCAAGCGGCGCCAGCAGCGGCTTCTTCACGTAGCTCACCCAGCCGCCGAGGCCGCCGGGGCAGAAGGAACGAGCGACCTGCAGGGTGTGCTTGTACCCTTTGGTGGTGACCAGGCCGACGCGCGCGCCGCGGGCGGTCAACACGGCATTGGTCGCTACTGTGGTGCCATGCATCACACGATTGACTTGCTTCGGGTCCACGGACGACTCGCTGCAGATCCGCTCGACGCCGTCGAGCACGCCGATCGAAGAATCCTCCGGTGTCGAGGGCACCTTCGCGGTGTACGTTTCACCCGTTTGCTCGTTTATCAAAAGCAGGTCGGTAAAGGTCCCGCCTACATCCACACCCAAGCGATAACTCATGTCGATCTCCGTCTATCCGAATCCACTACGTCTACCTCGCCGAACCGTCCGTGGCCATTCAGGCATCCTGTCGATTCCTTGTCTTCTCGAGGTGTCTTTTCAACCAGGGGCTGGAGCGCCCCCCGGGCGCCGTGCCCGTCAATTCCTGCGCCAGATCCGCCGCGCGCAGCAGGGCATCCAGGTCGATCCCAGTGGCCAGGCCCATCTGCTCGAGCATCATCGCCACGTCTTCCGTCGCCACGTTTCCGGACGCCCCGGGCGCAAAGGGACAGCCGCCCAGCCCTCCGATGGAGGCGTCGAACTTACGGATGCCCGATTCCAGCGCCGCGAAGACATTGGCCAGGCCCATGGCCCGGGTGTCGTGAAAGTGGCATCCGAGCCGCTCGCTTCCATAAGTGGCGACCAGGTCGCCTGTCAGGGCGCGGACCTGCGCTGGATTGGCGGCGCCAATGGTGTCGGCAATGCACAACTCGTCGACGCCAAGTTCGATGAAGCGCGCCGAGATATCCAGAATCAGCCCCGGATCCACGGGACCGTCGAAAGGACACTCGAAGGCGACCGCGATCGTGGCCGTGACTCGCACCCCGTCCGCGCGGGCGCTCCGCAAGATGTCCGCGGTGGCGTCTTCAGCCTGCACGCGGCTCATGCGCGCGTTGGCCTGCGCCATCCCGTCGCTGCCGTAGAGCACCATGCAAACGCTTTTGGCGCCGGCCGCCATGGCCAGTTCGTAGCCGCGCACGTTGGGAATCAGCACGGTGAACACCGTCTCTTCGGAACACGCTTCCTCGAGCCCGGCCAGAACCTCGCCGGCGCCGGCCATGGCCGGGACGGCCTTCGGGGAAACAAAAGCGCCCACTTCGACATGCCGCATTCCCGCGGCCAGCAAGGCCCGGACAAGCCGAACCCGCTCGGCAGGCGACAGTATCTTCGCCTGGTTCTGCAGCCCGTCGCGCGGGCCCACATCGTTCAGCACCACATGCTGTTCGTTCGGAGCGGGCATCAGCCGGCTGCTCCTTTTTCCTTCAACTTTGCGACGCTCGTCGCATCGTAACCAAGAATTCCACCCAAAACCTCGTCCGTGTCCTGGCCGACCATCGGCGCGGCGGCAAACGAGTCCTCACCGGTGCGTGACAGTTTGATCGGATTACCAGGACCCTGTGTGGACTTGCCGTTCGGGTGCTTGAGTTCCACGACCATGTTGCGGTAGCGCACCTGGGGATCGGCCAGCGCCTGGCTGAAGGCGTTGACCGGGGCGCACGGTATGCGCTTTTCCTGGAGCATTTGCAGCCAGTAGGCCGACGTGTTGGTGCCGAGCACCTCATTAAGACGCCGCTCGATCAGTTCGCGACCCGCCCAACGTCCGGGCTGGCCGTCGAACTTCGGATCGTCGAACTCTGGAATGTCTACGACCTGCTTGAGGTTCTGCCAGAAGTTGTCGGTAATGACGGCTATGACGATGAAACCGTCGGAGGTATGGAAGGTATTGTAAGGCACATGCACGAAGTGGGAATTGCCGATCGGGTGAGGGTCTTCCCCCGACAGGAAGTACATTGTGGCCATGTAATTCAGCATCGAGATCTGGCAGTCCAGCATGGAAATGTCCACGTGCTGCCCCTTTCCGCTGCGGCCGCGCTCCATCAGCGCGGCCAGCACACCCATGACCGCGAACATGCCGCCGCCGAGGTCTCCGATCGGAATGCCCGAGCGTACCGGGTGCTCGGGGTCCGTTCCGGTGATCGACATGCCGCCGCCCGTGGCCTGCGCAACCTGGTCGAAGGCCGGGCGGCCGGGATTGGGCCCGTCGGAGCCGAAACCCGTCACCGTGCAGGTGACGATGCGCGGATTGATGTCCTTCAGAGTCTCGTAATCGATTTTGAGCCGTTCCGGCACGCCCACGCCGAAATTGCTGATCACGACGTCGGCTTCGCGTACCAGGTCGTAGAACACGGCCAGTCCGGCTTCATCCTTCAGATTCAATGCGACGCTTTTCTTGTTCCGGTTCAGGGTGAGGTAGTACGCCCCCATGCCGTCCAGGGAATTTTTCGGATCATTGGCCAGCAATTTACGCGTGCCTTCGCCGTGCAGCGGCTCCACCTTGATGGTCTCCGCGCCCAAGTCGGCAAGGATCATGGTCCCATAGGGGCCGGACAGCATGTGGGTGAGATCCAGGATGCGCACGTCCGCCAACGGTTTGTTCGATTTATTCGTCATCTCTCACGAAGAATGTATACAATTGAACCGATATTAACGCATCCAGTATGTTTTTTGGTAGAGGTTGTATACAATATTTTAACTTTGTCGAGTTTAATGAGTATGTCCCGATGGCCAAAGCTGCTCAGAAAGCCTACACACTGGTTCGGCAAAAAATCCTCAGCGGGGACTATCCGCCGTCACTTCGAATCACCGAGCAGGAAATCGCCGATGCCAGCGGCGTCAGCCGGACCCCAGTGCGGGAAGCGCTCCAGCGCCTGCAGAACGAAGGACTGGTCCGCGTCACGGCCAACCAGGGTGCCGTGGTCATGGACTGGAACGAAGACGACGTCAGCGACGTCTTCGAACTGCGCGCCGTGCTCGAGCCCTACGGCGCGGCCCGGGCTGCGGCGCGGATCAGTGCCGAAGGAGTGGCGAGGCTGCGAGAACTGGCCGAGGCCCAGTACGAGGAATCGGAGAACCGGCGCCCCGGCTATACCGGGCGCATCGGAGCCCTGAACAGCGAGTTCCACCGGACTCTGCACGAGTGCGCCGACAGCCCGCGGCTCTCCATGCTGATGCCGATGTTGATCGAAGCGCCCCTCATGATGCGCACCTTTACACGATATGAAGCAGCCGAACTGCTGCGGAGTGCCTCGCACCATCTGGAGATCGTCGCTGCACTTGAAGCAGGGGACGCGGACTGGGCCGCCGCGGTCATGCGAAGCCACGTGCTCGCCGCCCAGCGCAGCCTGATCCAGCACGCCGGCGAATCCGCCCCCGCAGCCAGATCCGCGGCCCGGACGACAGTGGCTGGCGACGGCGGCTAGCTGTCCAGCGTCACGACCGAGCCGCCCGGGACAGCCGGGGGATGGTGCCCGGATCTTCGTCACTCAGCCCGGGCCACGGCACCTCATGAAGTCTTGACGCACCCGTCGGCATGACGGCAGATTGTGGAATTCCATCCAGGAGGCATCGTCCGCCAGGACAAAGGACAGGCATGTTCCTGAAGCTCTTCCCACTCTGGGCACCGCTGGCCGCCGCGATCGGGCTGCTCTTTGCGGAGCCGCTCGCCGATTGGCGCGGAGCCATCGTTCCGCTCCTGACGGTCGTGATGCTGTGCATGGGCCTGACGCTGACGCCGCGGGATTTTGTCAGGGTCGGCAGGTATCGATTCGCCTTCCTCACGGGGCTCATCCTTCAGTTCACCGTAATGCCGCTGATGGCGGTGCTGATCGCGACGATTTTCCGTCTTGGGCCGGACCTCACCGTGGGACTGGTGCTGGTCGGCAGCGTGGCGGGAGGAACGTCTTCCAACGTAATGACCTTCCTCGCGCGCGGCAACGTCGCCCTGTCGGTGGCCATGACCGCCACCTCGACGCTGGCGGGCGTGGTGATGACACCGCTCCTGCTCAGCTTGCTGGTCGGCTCCACCGTCGACGTTCCGGCGGGGGACATGCTGCTCAGCCTGTTCCGGATCGTGTTGCTGCCCGTCGCGCTGGGCGTGACGCTCAACGCGGTGGCCGGGCGGTATGTTCGAAGCGTGCTGCCAGCCCTGGCGCCGCTGGCCGTGTTGGCGATCCTGGTGATCATCGCCATCGTCGTGGGACTGAATGCGAAACCACTGCGTGACGTGGGCCTCTCGGTCGTGCTGGCCACCCTGCTGCACAATGTCAGCGGGCTGGCCCTGGGTTATTTCGCCGCAAAGCTGATGCGCTTCGAACCGGCGATCTGCCGCACCATCGCGCTGGAAGTCGGCATGCAGAACTCCGGCCTGGCCACGGCGCTGGCCCTGAAATTCTTCAGTTCCGTGACGGCTCTGCCCGGTGCGATCTTCAGCGTGTGGCTGAATATCACGGGATCCGTATTTGCGAGCCTGAGCGCACGGCGCCAGAGGGCCGGATAGCGCTCAGAGCGTCGTCATCTGCAGGTGATAATACGGTGGCCGGTCGCGGTAGCGGCGGATCGCCAGACGCAGGATTTCCTCCAGAAAGTCTCCGTAGTCCATGCCGGCCAGCTTCGCCACCGAAGGTACACAATCGGTGGGGCCTATGGATGGATTGGGGTTGACCTCCAGCACGCACGGGTTGCCGTTTTTGTCCACGCGCACCTCGACCCGGCCGTAATCGCTGCAGCCGACGACATTCAGAGCGTCCAGGGCAATCTCGGATATCAGCGAGGTCAACTTGCCGGGCACACCCTTGGGCGGACGCTGCACGTCGATGCCTTTCTTGTGCACTTCGCTGCCGAGGAACTTGGCCTCGTAGGGATACATGTGCCAATAGCCCTCGGGCAGGTCGGCGAACACGGACCGGCTCAACGGCAGGATGCGTTGCTTGTCATTCCAGTTGCCGAGGATGCTGACGTCGTATTCGTCTCCGTCGATGAACTCCTCGATCAGCGCCGGTCGCTTGAGTTCTTCCAGCACGTACGCCATTCGTTCTTTCAGCGACTCGCGGCTGTCCACCACGGAGTCGTTGGTGATGCCGATAGAGCTGTCACTATTGGCCGGCTTGACGATCGCCGGCAGCGGGAAATTCTCGTCGAAAGCCTCGTCGGCCTCGTACAGGTAATCCCAGCGGGGCGTCGGGATGTTATGGAAGGCGAACAGCTTCTTGACGCGGATCTTGTCCAGGCACAGCGCGAGGGTGAACGGGTTCGAACCTGTGTACGGCACCTGCAGGATATCGAGCAACGAAGCGGCGTGGGGCTCCAGCAAGCCGCTGTGGTTGATCCGCTCGCAAAGGTTGAAAATAATGTCGATCTTGCGGTCCTGGATTTCCTGAACGGCCTCGAAGGGATGGTTGAAATCCAGGAAAGTGGTGCGGTACCCCCGTTCGGCCAACGTGTCCGAAATGATTTCGGCATCAGAGGTCAATTCGGCCTCGATCGGGTTGTCGCTGCCGGCGAAACCGTTGCTGGCGATACCCACGTGAAGGTTGCGCTGCTTCCCCAGCGGGAGCGTGCGGATATGCTCGATGCGGGCGGCCCCGATCACCGTCCGCCGTGTCAGTCGGGCGGCGGACATGCCGCTCTTGCGGATGGTGCGCCCCAGCGACGAACCCCGCGAAAACTTTGCGATCTCGATGTCCACGCTCTCTAGGAGGCGCTCGACCCGCTCTTCCGCCTCGCCGAGCGTGTCGGCGATGGCGTAGGTCCAGCCCAGGTACTCGTAGCCCAGCGGGGGCGCCAGCACCGCGTCACCGACCTGCTTGAAGAACTTGAGTTCCCCGTCCTTCACTTTGTCCGGCAGCGCCAGGGAAGTCAGCACGCCCGAGTGGGGCGGCAGGAAGTATTTGCCGGAAATGAATTTTTTGGGCCGCTCAGGCTTGATTATCCTGCGGACGTAATCACCGAGCGCTATCCTGACCGCGTTCTCGACCAGGTCGACACCCCACGCGGTCTTGACGAAGTCGTACACTTCGTCGCCGCCCATTCGCAAGTTGATCTCGATGGGCATCGGCCCGCGCGAACTGTACTTGGCCTCAAAGTGGATGCAGCCGTGCTCGACGCCCAGGCGCTCCAGCATTTCCTCGGCCATCGTCACCAGTTCCATCTGCTGCGACGGCGACAGGCGAGTAGGAATACACTGGCCGGTCTCCACGAAATACGGCTCGCGGGTGGCGTCGTTGTCGCTCATCGACCAGAACTTGACCTTGCCGTTCTGCAGCAGCATGTCGATGTCGACTTCGTTACCGTCGATGTATTCCTCGGCCATGATGGCCGAACTGACGGACAGCGCGGATTCGACCTCGCTGGAGATGTTGCTGCGCAGGTACTCGACGGTGTCGCGCAATTCCTGGGCGTCGTTGACGCGCACCACGTAGGCGCTGCTGGACCCGTACACCGGCTTGACGACCAGCGGGAAACGCAGGGCAGAGACCGCCTCGGCGGCGTCCGTCTCCTCCTCTATCAGCGCGTGCCCCGGCGCCGGCAGTCCGTGATCCGCGCAGAACGCGCGGAACAGGTGCTTGTCCCGCGCCAGGCGGCCAACCTCGTAGGGAATCCCGATCAGCCCGAAGTGGTCCCGGATGCGCGAGCACAGCAGGACGTCATCTTCCCAGAATGTGATGACGCCGTCAGGGCCGAGGTCCGGATGATCCGCGAAAAAATCCTCCACGGCCCGAAGGGACTCTGCGTGGTCGTTGGTGTCGGCGAGGATCCAGTGCGAAGCGTAGGTGCCGGCCCAGTTCTCGGCGGCATTGAGGATGATCAGCCTACAGCCGAGTTCCCGCATGCGTCGCAGCGTGAAACGTTTCTTTCGGCTGCCTGTATTGACCACGAGCAGGTACTTGTCGCGGATGCCCGAGGTGTCAGCAGGATTGGTGGGCATGGAGCGTCTCCCGGTTTGGAGGGGCCGGTCGGCGGTCCCTAGAGGGGTTTGCGAAAATACACGACGCGCTCGGTTTCCTCAAAGCCGAGGCCCCGGTGCGCGGCGAGGCTGTTCGTGTCGTCGATGTACACGTCGGAAGCGAACTCACGGCACCCCTGCTCCCGACCCCACCGGCCCGCCGCCTCGCACAATTCGCGCGCGACACCGCGGCCGCGATGTTCGGGACGGGTATAGATGCCCTCGAGGAACAAGGCCGGGCGCTGGCGGCATCCATTGACGAAATCGGTGCGCACGGACACCTCCGCGAAACCGAGCAGGCCTTGCTCGGGATCCTGCGCGATGAAGGCGCAGAAAGCGGCGGAATCGCGCACGAAGTCGCGCAGGAACGCCTTTTGCTCCTCGGGGCCGGCTTCAGGTATGAATTCCGACCGGAGGACCAGCCAGTCGGCGTCCTCCGGGTCGGTGGTCTGGCGGATGCTCACGGGCAACTCCCGTCAACTCTCCCCAACAGTATAGGGCTTTTTGCCCAGGCGCCATATGCCTTACTGCAGGACGTGGATGCCGCGTTCCTCGCAGATATCCCTGAGTTCCTTCGGCCACACGGTCACACTCACTTCGCCCAGGTGGGCCTTGCGCAACAGCAGCATGTACACCCTCGACTGACCGATGCCCCCGCCGATGCTCAACGGGATGCGATCGTTCAGGATGGCCTGGTGATACGGCTGATCGACCAGTTCCTTCTGGCCGCTCATTTCCAACTGCTTGAGCAGCGTCTCCTTCGTTACCCGAACACCCATGGAACTGAGCTCGTGACGACGCTGCGTGACCGGGTTCCAGACCAGGATGTCACCGTTCAGACCGTGCATCGGTCGTCCGTCCTTCGAAGTCGTCTCGCTGACCCAGTCGTCGTAGTCCGCGGCCCGAAGCTCGTGGGGATAGCCGTCCGCCAGCGGCCAGCCGATACCGTAAATGAAGACGGCCGGGTAGTCCTGGAGCAAGCGCGTCTCCCGCTGCTTACGCGGCAGGTCCGGGTACATTTCCAGGATTTCCTCCGCATGGATGAATTTGAGCTCCCGCGGCAGGCGTGGATAGCGGGGATCCCTGAGCTGCGGGAACAGGTCCTGCACATAGCCCTCGGCACCGCGGATTACCTTCCAGATGCGGCTGACTGCATCCGTGAGGAACTCCAGAGTGCGGTCTTCCGCGGTGATCGCCCGCTCCCAGTCCCACTGGTCCACGTAGGCGCTGTGGTCGTGGTCGAGGAAGTAGTCCTTTCGCACGGCCCTCATGTCTGTGCAGATTCCCTGGCCCGGCTGGCACCCGAACGTTTTCAGGGCCATGCGCTTCCACTTGGTCGCCGCCTGCACCACCTGGGCGCGGATTGGCCGCTCCAGGCCCAGCCCGCAGGGAAACTCGATCGGGGTGCGCGAGCCATCACGGTCCAGCATGTCGTTGACCCCGCTGTCGCGGTCGACGATCAGCGGCACCTGCACCATCATCAGGTTCAGCTCCCGACACAGGTTTTCTTCGATGTAGCTCTTTGCTCCATACAAGGCCTGCATCGTTTCCCGAGGGGTAAGCAGCGGATGGTAGTCGGCGGGAAGAATCTTCGCGACTTCCCCGTACGTGCTGACACCCGGACCGGCGAGGTCCGCTTTCTTGTCGTTCATGGCATTCTCCGAGAAGGCATTTACCTGCTGATTCTGACTGTCGGGGCGCGATTCGCAATGACGCTTGTCAACCCTTCCGCGACGTGCGCCGGACGGCAAGGGTTTGAAGTATCCGCGGACTGTGCGGCAGACTGTGCGTGCCAAAATGCCAGATGGGTTTCAATCATGTCGACTGCGGAAAACAAAAAGATCCTTCAGACCTTTTACGACGCCGGCAACCGGGGGGACATGGAGACCTGCTTCGGGCTGATAGCGGATGACATCGTCTGGACCAACGTCGGCACGACCTCATTTTCCGGCCGCTATGAAGGCAAGCAAAACCTGATGGACAAGCTGCTCGGCCCCCTGTTCGGCGGGCTCAAGGCCGGCATCACCATGAAGGTGCATCGACTGGTCGCCGAGGACGACCACGTCGTAGCGCAAACTTCGGGAACGGCGGAAACGCTCGATGGGCGCCCGTACAACAACAGCTATTGCTGGATCGTTCGCGTCCGCGACGGCATGATCGCCGAAGTGACCGAGTATTCAGACACCGCAATGATCAGCAACACGTTCGACTGACGCACGACCCTGCGCTGCCTGAGCGGCCGCCAGATCGAGAAGGACTTCCCGCAGCCAGCGGTTACCCCGGTCCTGGTCGGCGTTCCGGTGCCAGTACAGGAATTGTTCGAGCGGATCGACCGGAAACGGCAACTCGAGAATCTCCAGGTCGTGCAGGGCGGCGAGGGACCGCGGGATCGTGAGCGCGAGGTCCGTGGATTCCACAACCTTCGGGGCCGCCACGTAGCTTTTCATGCGCAGGTGGATGCGCCGCTGGCGTCCGAGATGCTCCAGCGCCATGTCGACATGCCCCACGCCGCGGCGGCGGCTCGACACGTGCAGGTGTTCCAGCGCCAGGTACGCATCCAGCGTCATCTTTGTCCGCGCCGCCGGGTGGCCCGAGCGGACCACGCAGACGTAGTGCTCGGTGCTGAACGGCCGCCGGCGAAGCTGCGGCACCGAGTACAACGGAATATCGACGGCGAGGTCCAGGCCGCCCGACGCCAGTTCCCGTTCCAGGTCACGCCGGGGCACTTCGTAGCACTGGACCGTGACCCCCGGCGCCCGGCGACCCAGCTTTTTCATCAGTCGCGGGACCAGGATCGCTTCGTCGACGTCGTGCATCCCCACCGCAAAGGACCGCGAGGAAGTTGCCGGGGAGAAATCCGCTCCTTCGGTCAGGCTTTCGCCCAACAGGCGCAATGCCTCCCGGACGCGGGGTGCAACCTCATCGGCCGCCGGGGTCGGCTCGACGCCTCGTGGCGTGCGCACGAACAGTTCGTCGCCGAAGGTCCCCCGCAAGCGCTTCAACGCATTGCTGACCGCCGGCTGCGTCACGTGCAGAAGGCGAGCGGCGCGAGTCAGGTTGCGTTCCGAATAGACCGCGTCGAATACCACGAACAGGTTGAGGTCGGTCTTTGGCAGGGACATGGACAGTTAATAAATTTTGTGAATATCCAAATATTACTCTAATAAATTGGAAAAATAACAGAATCCACCATACGCTGACGGGTGTCACAACTTTCGAGTGTCCGGAAACATCGATGTCGGAACTCATCCTGGTTCGCCACGCGCAGGCGTCCTTCGGCACCGGCGACTACGATCGTCTCTCCGAACTGGGCCATCGCCAGGCCCGGTGGCTGGGCGAGCATTTCCTCTATCGCGGGCTCGAATTCGACCGGGTCGTCTGCGGCGGCATGCTGCGACACCGACAGACGGCCGAAGGCATCCTCAGCGGCATGCAGCAGTCGTATCCCGCGATCGAGGCGGACGCCTGTTGGAATGAGTTTGATTTCGAGGTGATTATTCGCGCCTACGTCGAACAACATCCCGGGGCGCATTCCGTGATGCAGCCGACAGGGGACACCGCGGTGCCCGATTTCACGCGCCTGTTGCTCGCGTCGCTGCGCGCCTGGTCGGAAGATCGCCTCGAGGCCGACTTGCCTGAACGCTTTTCCGAGTTCGAAGAACGGGTTCTCAGCGGCCTGCATGCTATCGCCGAGAGCGGGGCCAGACAGCAGCGCGTCCTGCTGGTCAGCTCGGGGGGCGCCATCAGCATGGCGCTGCGACATGTACTCGGGGCTCCGGCCAGCACGATGCTGAGCCTGAACCTCCAATTGCGCAACACCGGCCTCAGCCACGTGTACTTCAACGCGCAAAGCATGCATTTTGCCGGCTTCAACCACGTTCCCCACTTGGAGCACCCCGAAAGGTCCGGAACGATCACCTATTATTGAGAAGGCTTCTAAACAGCAGAGGTTCACGAAGATGGATTTTGAATACAGCGACAAGGTCAATGAGCTGATCGAGCGACTCCGCGGATTCATGGTGGAGCACGTCCTGCCCAACGAGCCGGTGTTCGAAGCGCAGATCGAGGAAGATCGCTGGTCCACGCCCCCCATCGTCGAAGAGCTGAAGGCCAGGGCCAGGGATGAAGGGCTCTGGAACCTGTTTCTGCCCGTTGAGCACGGCAAGTACAGCGCCGGGCTCACCAACCTCGAGTACGCGCCCCTGGCCGAGGAGATGGGCCGCGTCACCTGGGCGCCCGAAGTGTTCAACTGCTCGGCGCCCGACACCGGCAACATGGAAGTCCTGGCCAAGTACGGCGACGAGGCGCATAAAAAACAATGGCTGGAACCCTTGCTGGCGGGCGAGATTCGCTCCGCTTTCGCGATGACCGAGCCGGACGTGGCGTCCAGCGATGCGACCAACATTGAAACCTCCATGGTCCGGGAAGGCGACGAATACGTGATCAGCGGCAAGAAGTTCTATTCCTCGGGCGCCTGCCGCCGGCAATGCCGGATCCTCATCGTGATGGGCAAAACCGATCCGGATAACGCCAACCGCTACGTCCAGCAATCCATGATTCTCGTCCCCGTCGACACGCCCGGCGTTACGGTGACCCGGCCCATGAAGGTGTTCGGCTATGACGATGCCCCGGACGGCCACGCCGAGGTCATCCTGCAAGACGTGCGCGTGCCGGCGACGAACCTGCTGCTGGGCGAAGGGCGCGGATTCGAAATTGCCCAGGGCCGGCTGGGGCCGGGCCGCATCCACCACTGCATGCGTCTGATCGGCGCCGCCCAACGGGCGCTGGAACTGATGATGGATCGGGCCAACACACGCGTGGCCTTCGGCCGGCCGCTGATCAAGCAGCAGTCCGTGCGCGAGGATATTGCGCGTTCCGCCTGCCAGATCGAACAGGCGCGGCTGCTGACCCTGAAGGCCGCGCAGAAAATGGACAGGGAGGGCAACAAAGCGGCTCAGGACCTGATTGCGATGATCAAGATCGTGGCCCCCAACATGGCGCTGGATGTGGTCGACCGGGCTATCCAGATCCACGGCGGCGTCGGCATCAGCCAGGACACCCCACTGGCGCATCTGTGGGCCTACGCCCGCACGCTGCGTTTTGCCGACGGTCCGGACCAGGTGCACATGATGCAACTGGGGCGCAACCTGGCGCGGCGCCGGGAAGCGAGTGCCTGAGCACATGGACGCGAACGCGAACAGCCAGCCGGTCGAGGGTGCCCTGCTCGATTGGCTGACCGCCAACGTCGAGGGATTCCGCGGCCCCGCGCGCCTGGAGAAGTTCAAAGGCGGACAGTCGAACCCCACCTTCCGGCTGAAGGCCGCTTCCGGCGACTATGTGCTGCGCCGCCAACCGCCCGGCAAGCTGCTGAAATCCGCGCACGCGGTCGACCGCGAATTCCGGGTGATGCGCGCGCTGGCGGGCACGGATGTGCCCGTCCCGGCGGTCTGCGCCCTTTGCGAGTCCTCCGACGTCATCGGCTCGATGTTCTACGTGATGGCCTTCTGCGACGGCAGGATTTTCTGGGACGCCGCGCTGCCGGAGGTGTCCGGCCGGGATGTCCGTGGGGCCATGTACGACGAGATGAACCGCGTACTGGCAGCTTTGCACTCGGTCGACGTGGAGAAGGCCGGGCTTTCCGATTACGGCAAACCCGGCAACTATTTTGCCCGTCAGCTGACGCGCTGGTCCGGACAGTACCGGGCCTCGGAGCTGGACCCGATCCCGGCCATGGACGAACTGATGGCCTGGCTGGACGCCCGGCAGCCGCCGGACGACGGCCAGGTAGCCCTGGTGCATGGCGACTACCGGCTGGACAACCTGGTGTTCCATCCCACGGAAGCGCGCATCATCGCCGTTCTGGACTGGGAACTGTCCACGCTGGGACATCCTTTCGCCGATCTCGCCTACCAGTGCATGCAACTGCGCATGCCGGGCGGCAAAGGATTCATACCGGGCCTCAAGGGCGTGGACCGCAAGGCGCTCGGGATTCCATTGGAAACCGAGTACGTGGCCCTCTATTGCGAACGTATGAATATTCCCTCCATACCGAACTGGGCCTTCTACGTGGCCTTCAGCTTTTTCCGCCTGGCCGCCATCGTGCAGGGGGTGGCCAAGCGCGCCGTGGACGGCAACGCCTCCAACACGCGGGCCGCCGAACTCGGACGCTGGGTGGAGCCGCTGGCCCGCGAGGCGCTCGCGGTGATCGAGGCGGAAGCCACATAGCCCGCATATCACGGCCGCCGGGGGCAACCGGTGGTCCGGTTCACATCAGGGCGGGTATACTTTCCGCATGTCCGTCGTACTCGCCATCGACCAGGGAACCACCGGCTCCACCGCCCTGGTGTTTTCTCCGGACGGCGCCATTGTCGGTCGGGACTACAGCGAGTTCAGGCAGCACTATCCCAAGCCCGGCTGGGTGGAACACGATGCCGAGGAACTGTGGCGGGTCAGCCTCGAGGTCATGGCCGGGGCGCTGCAGGACGCGGGGGTCGGCGCCGGGGAGCTCGCTGCCATCGGCATCGCCAACCAGCGCGAAACCGCCGTTGTCTGGGACCGCGTCACGGGCCGCCCGGTGCACCGGGCGATCGTCTGGCAAAGCCGTCAGACTTCCGGCATCTGCGAACGCCTGAAGGCGGAAGGCCATCAGGCCCTGTTCCGGGAACGAACCGGTCTGCTGATCGACCCCTACTTCTCGGGCACCAAGGTCCGATGGATTCTGGACCAGGACCCGGGCCTGCAGGCGCGCGCCGAAGCGGGCGAACTCGCGTTTGGCACTGTCGACAGCTGGCTGTTGTGGAAGCTCACGGGCGGCAGCAGCGGCGCGGGCGCGCTGCATCGCACGGACCCGACCAACGCCTGCCGCACACTCCTTTACGACATCCATGACCAGAACTGGGATCCCGAGCTTTGCTCGGTGCTGAACGTACCGATGGCCATGCTGCCCGAGGTGCTGCCGAGTTCCGGAGTGTTTGGCGAGACCGAGGCCTTTGAGGGCCTGCCCGGCGGAATTCCGATTGCCGGCATCGCGGGCGACCAACAGGCAGCGCTGTTCGGCCAGGGCTGTTTCGAGCCGGGGCAGGCCAAAAACACCTATGGAACCGGCTGCTTCCT
>JASFKQ010000007.1:0-41060 GCA_050118555.1 Lysobacterales bacterium | reverse complement strand
GCCTCGTACCGGTCCATGCGCTGCCGGAGCTCATTCGCCAGCCGGCCGCCGACGTCGCGCGCATTCTCGAGGAGATGGAGGCGTTCGATTTCGTCCAGCACGGCCAACCCAACAGCCGCCTGCAAGGGAGTCGCCGCGCAGGTGTTGAAATAGTCCTTCTCTGCGCGAAAGGCGTCAACGTGTTCCTTTTTCGCTGCAGTCGCGCCAAGCGGCAAACCGTTGCCCATCGGCTTTCCGGTCACGACGATGTCCGGCCGGAATTCTGTTTTTTCATACCCCCACCAGCAGCCGGTTCTGCCGTAGCCCGATTGCACCTCGTCGGCTATGACCAGGCCCCCTTCCCGATGAACGAGATCCGTGACCCGGGCCATGAAACCGGCAGGAATGTCCGGCACACCCTCATTGGCAAAGATCGAGCACATGATGAGCGCGGCGAAGCCAACCCCTTCTTTGTTCAGGCTCTCGATGGCCGACTCCACACAGGCGAGGTATGCCCCGCACAATTCTTCCTCGCTCAAGCCCTCCACCAGCGGCCGGTAGAGCTCCGGAAAAGGAAACCCACGAATCTCGCCCGTTTGGTTCGCTCCGTAACCGACGTTTGTCAGCGACGCGACCAACTCGCTGTTGCCGTGATAGGTGGCGTCCGTACAAACCAGGCCGCGCTTTCGCGTGGCGACGCGGGCTATCTGGAAGGCGACTTCGATGGCTTCGGTACCGCTGCAGCTGAACACCACGCTCTCGATACCATCGTGATTGAGATCAACCAGCCGCTCGGCAAATGAAACGATGCCTTCATGCAGATACCGGCTGTGTACGTTGACCGTCGCCTGCTGCTCCGCCATGGCGCGGACTACCGCCGGATTCGCATGCCCCACACAGGGCACGTTGTTGTACATGTCGACGTAGCGCCGCCCATCCTTGTCGTACAAATAGACGCCTTCGCCCCGTACGATCTCGAGCGGCGTGTCGTAAAAGAGCTCCGCGCCGGAACCGAGGGCCTGATCCCGACGTTGCTGTAGCGAATCGCCAGCCATGAAAGACTCTCCTGGGTAATGGGAACGGCCACTGCGATGGTTCGTCATAATCGTGACCGTCCCCATTCTAGGTATTCGAAGCGCTCGATGTCTATCGTGATGCAGAAACGCGAACCATTCGTTCGACGCGATCGCTTGCAAGCATGATCCGGTGCGGACGAGTTCACGGACGGTGATTCCGAAAACCCGGGAATTCCGTGATAGGCCGAGCGTATGGGCAGCTCGACCCGCGATTCATGCATGCCTCGTGCCTCATTTCTCTTTTCAAAACAAAAGGCTGTTTGACCCCGATCAGTTAATTAGTTGCGCCAAATAGGCACAATTCAGGGACCAAAAAATATCAGAACGGATTCACGGCCCATGAGGAGATCGCCAACAAACCCGCATGGCCAGGATGGTGTTCTCGAGTCTCTGGCCATCGGGCGGCACAGCCACGCACCAATCGGACTGCGAAACGGCAGTTACGGGCCAAAACACGCCTCAGTATCCCACCTCTGCTTGCGCCGTTCCGGCCCGCCGGCAGGTCCTGCCCGGGGCCAATGAGGCACGTTGCGGGGTGGGCCGGAATGAGGAAATCCCTGGCTGACATACCGCAGACGCGGTGCCACCACAGGTCCGCCGGACCGACAGATGGAGGCACCCGCCTGCACGGAGGATTGGCAAGGTGGTCGTTGCTTCCATAGTCATTACCACGATCCTCGTTTTCTTCCTGGTGGACCTGCTGCTGCGCCTGATCATGAGGCGGGTAAGCGAGGCCAGGGAGCGGCGTGAACGCGAAGAGGCCCTGGACCGGGGCCTGCGCCTCGATGCCAGTGACGAGGCGCCGACACTCACCCGAGTGGACCTGGACCATCCGCAGGCGCGGATTCTCGCCGTCGATGACGAGCCCGTCGTGCTGGACAGCCTGCGCAAAATGCTGGCGCTCGGCGGCTACAGCATCGACACGGTGGAGAGCGGCGCCGAGGCGCTGGGCCTGATCCGCAAGCACGATTACGATTTTGTCTTCACTGACCTCAAGATGCCGGACATGGACGGCGTCGAGGTCACCCGCACCGTCAGGCACCTGCGCCCGGACATCGACGTGGTCGTGATCACGGGTTACGGCACGATCGAAACCGCGGTTCAGACGGTGCAGTCCGGCGCCATGGACTACATCCAGAAGCCCTTTACGGAGGACGAATTGCTGGCGTTTGTAAGGTCCGCCGTGATCAAGAGGCAGGACCGGCTCGAGAAGCAGGCCCGGCACAAGATCCGTCTGCTCAGGCCCGGCATCGGCGAATCAAAGTCCCGATTCGAACTGAACGTGCCAGCCGGCGCGTTCGTCTCTCCACAACACGCCTGGGCTCGCATCGAGCTGAACGGTGCAGTTCGCATCGGGCTGGACGACCTGATCCGGAAGATTTTCGGCCATGTCAAGCGGGTGGAGTTGCCACAAATCGGCAAAAAGGTCGCCAAGGGCGATCCGCTGTTTTCCATCACCTACGGCGATTACGTGCTGACCGTCCCATCACCTTTCAGCGGTACCGTCATCGGGGTCAACCCGGAGCATGCCGACCATCCGGAATGGCTGGCCATCAAGCCGTTCGAACTGAGCTGGATGTGCCGGGTAGAGCCGACGAACCTGGCGGCCGAACTGCCCGAGCTGAAAATCGGGCGTGACGCCGTCGAGTGGTACCAGCAGGAACTGGACCGCTATGACGATCTGGCCCGTGAAGCCGGCGCGGAGGCGCTGCCGCCGGCTGAGGAAGAGGGGGTAACCCACGCTGGCGAACGGAATCTCCTGGAGCAGTTTTCGAGGCCTTTCCTGCAATGTTGAACATTCCGACAACCGCCGGCTGCCTCACGGCCGGGCACGTCGAGGGGGACGCATGAACACGCACCGCCTCATCCTCAGCGCGCTGGCGCTGTTGGCCATGTCGCTCACGGGAACTGCGCAACAGCCTGCCGACGGGGAACAGCCGTCCTCGCCGAGTCCCGCGAAGCGCCCGCCCATCCCGCGGGAAATCACGTTCGAATCGTCACTGGGGAACGTCACCTTTCCTCACCGTATGCACATGAAGATGGGCTGCCAGACCTGCCACCACCAGATTCATGCCAAGCACTTCGAAACGCCGCACCCGGCCTACCTGTCGTATTCCTGGGTCAATTGCCAACTCTGCCACAGCGAGGACGCTTCGATCAGCACCTCTTATTACGGCTGTCGCCGCTGCCACCACTCCAACCTGGCAAACATCGCGGACGAAACGCTGAGCGCCAAGGTCGTGGTGCACAAGAGTTGCTGGAAATGCCACCTGTCGGGCACCGGAGCCGCCGCCAGCGAACGCTGCAACTTCTGCCATGTCCGGGAAGAACAAACCACCCCGGCGTCGGCCGGTGCCGCACCGCCGGGTGGGGAGCCCGCGGCGGACGCCAACTCGGAGTGACGGAGCCATCATGGACAGACGCGATTTTCTGAAAACCACACTGGTGGCCGGCGCCGCAACGCTGGGGGGCAACGAGGCGCGGGCACTGGAACTCAAACGCCCCGAGGAATTCGTCGGCGTGCTGGTGGACACCACCCGTTGCATCGGCTGCCGCTCCTGCGAGATAGCCTGTGGCGAAACCCACGACATGCTGGTGCCCGACGTGATCCATGATGGCGCGCTGGCCAGCCCACGCAAGACCAGCGAGCGTCAGTACACTGTCGTCAACCGCTTTGAAACTGAAAAAGGCGAGATCTTCGTCAAGCGGCAATGCATGCACTGCCATCAGGCGGCCTGCGCCACCGCGTGTCCCACCGAGGCCATGCACAAGACGTTGAAGGGCCCGGTGATATGGGACGGCGACAAGTGCATCGGCTGCCGATTCTGCATGGTCTCCTGCCCCTTCGACATCCCCAAGTTCGAGTACGGCGAATGGAATCCCAGGCTGATCAAGTGCACGATGTGCTTCGAGCGCCAGCAGGAGGGCAAAAAGCCGGCCTGCGTCGAAGCCTGCCCCGTCGATGCACTGCAATTTGGCTTGCAGATCGAAAATCTCGAGATCGCCCGGCACCGGATCTACGCGCATCCGGAGCGCTACTACCACCAGATCTACGGAGAACACGAAGCGGGCGGCACCGGCTGGCTCTACCTTTCGGCGGTGCCTTTCGACCAACTCGGGTTCCGCACGGACCTCGGGCGGACGCCCTATCCCGAATACACCCGCGAATTCCTCTACGCGGTGCCGGCGATCCTGTTCGGCGTGCCTGCCTTCCTGCTGGCGCTCAACGCGCTGGCCGGCGAAGGCGGGTCTGAACAGCCTGGCGAACTGGCCTTCCACCCGGAGGACGAGGAGGTGCCCAATGGCTAACCACGCCGCTGCCATCAGCGAACGACGCCGCGTCTTCCGCTTCCTGCTCGACGAATTGAAGCCCCGCGGTGGGCCCTGGCTGACACCGTTCAACATCATCTCGATCCCGGTCATGCTGGCCGGGCTCCTGATCCTGGTCTACCGCTTCCGTTACGGGCTGGCGTCGGTCACGAACCTCTCCCAGGATCACCCCTGGGGCCTCTGGATGGGATTCGACGTCATCACCGGCGTTGCGCTTGCCGGCGGCGCCTACGTCATCACCTTCGTGGTCTACGTGATGCGGGTCGAGAAGTACCAATCCATCGTGCGCGCCACGGTTCTGAATGGCCTGCTGGCCTACATCTTTTACGGCGGTGCGCTGCTGTTCGACCTCGGCCGTCCGTGGCACGCCATGAATCCCTACATCGGCAACAACTTTGGCTTTGCCTCGGTGTTGTTTCTGATCTGCTGGCACTTCGCGGTGTACATGGTAGCCGCGTTCGTCGAATTCTCCCCGGTCATCGCGGAATGGCTGAATCTGGAAAAGGCCCGGCGCTTCCTGAAGCGCCTGACCCTGGGCACGGTGATCCTCGGTGTCACGCTGTCCTTGCTGCACCAGTCCGGTCTCGGCGCCCTCTTCCTGATGGCCAAGCCCAAGGTTCACCCGCTGTGGTGGTCTCAGTTCATCCCGGTTCTGTTCTTCGTCTCCAGCATCTACGCGGGGCTTTCGATGATCATTTTCGAGAGCACGGTCAGCCACCGGGTGTTCAAAAAGCTGATCGATCCCGGCACGCACCACGGTTTCGAAGAGATCGTCTTCGGTCTGGCGAAGGGCGCGGCCGTCACGATGTTCGTCTATTACGTGTTCAAGGCGCTGTTGTTCATCCACGACAAGCAATGGGACCTGATCAATACCTCCTGGGGCTACTGGTACCTGGTGGAGGTGCTCGGCTTCGTCCTGGTGCCGGCGTTCATGTTCGCGTTCGGTTACCGCAACCGCAGCCTGGCCATCATCAAGACAGCGGCGGTGCTGGCCATACTGGGCGTCATCCTGAACCGCCTGAACGTCTCCATCATCGCCTTCCGCTGGGATGAAGCGGTCCGCTACTACCCGACCTGGCAGGAGATCACGGTCACGCTGATGGTGGTCTTCGGCGAGATCTGGATTTTCAGATGGATCGTCAACCGGATGCCGGTGTTCGGCGGAGCCCACTAGCGGCCGGGAACGGAGAACGACATGGATTCTTTCACCTACGTGAACATCTTCGAGACGAAAGGCCTGGAGTACCTGCTCCTGCTGAGCTTCTGGGCATTCTTCGTCTTCCTGGTCCGCTATCTCTCCAAGCCGCCGAAAAAGCGGAAGGGTCCCCGCTGAGGCGGGACCGTGACGGCGGGGAATGACCGACCATGCTCGGGCGCAACATTGGCTTCAAGCTGACCTTCGGGGTGGTCCTGACGGTCCTCGTCGCCATCGGCATATTCGCCTGGTTCAACATTCGTTCCGAGAGCAGGAGCCTGCTCAGTGAGGTCGAGCGGCACGCCAGCCAGCTCAGCGAGGCGGTCAAGTCGGACACCGAATACGACATGTTGCGCAACGATCGGGACCGTATACACGAGAGTATCCGGCGAATCGGGCAACAGGAAAGTATCGACCGCGTCCGGGTATTCAACAAAGCCGGCGAAATCATCTACTCGTCGGATGCCGACGACATCGGCAGGATGGTCGACAAGCAGGCGGAAAGCTGCTTTCGCTGCCACTCCGAGGGCAAGCCCCTCGAGCATCTCGAGACCGGGGACCGAACCCGTATCTTTACGCCGGGCCCCGACTCACCGCGACTTCTGGGCATCATCAACCCGATCTACAACGCGAAGTCCTGCTGGTCGGCGGCCTGTCACGCCCATCCGAAATCCCAGACCGTCCTCGGCGTGCTCGACGTGACCATTCCCCTGACCGAGGTCGACCGTAACATCCGGCGCAGCCAGATCGCGGCCATTGTGCTCGCCGTCAGCGTGATCGTGGTGCTGAGCGTGATCATCGGCCTGCTCGTGCGCTGGTGGATCGACCGGCCGGTGCAGGAACTGGTCAAGGGCACCCGCAGCGTGGCGGGCGGCAACCTGGCTTATCGGGTCCAGGTCAGGAGCAAGGACGAGCTGGGCGTGCTGGCCACTTCCTTCAACAACATGACGGACAAGCTGGCCGAAGCGCGGATGCAGCTGTTCCAGTCCGACAAGCTTGCATCGCTGGGGCGCCTGGCCGCGGGAGTCGCACACGAGATCAACAACCCGCTCACCGCGGTTCTCACGTACAGCAGCTACCTGCTCAAGCGCACCGGTGGCAAGCCGGAATTGCAAAAGGATCTGCAGGTCATCGTTTCGGAGACCATCCGCTGTCGTGAAATCGTGAAGAACCTGCTCGACTTCGCGCGTCAGACAGTGCCCAAGAAGCGCAAAGCCGACATCAATGAGATCATCGGCCGCGCTGTGAAAGTCGTGGAGAACCAGCTCTCGCTGGGGCGCGTGAAGCTGGACCTGCAACTCGACCCGGCGCTCCCCGAAGTGACCGTGGACGCGAACCAGATCCAGCAGGTGTTCATCAATCTTCTGGTCAACGCCCTGGACGCCATCGGCGAAAACCGGGGCGCGATCACGATCTCCAGCAAGCCGATCAGCCTGCGGCCGGCGGGTGTGCTGCAGATCAAGCGGGCGCTCTGCCGGAAACGCCACGACCTGGTCGACCGCAAGGTGCGCATCGACGGCAAGCCGGCCATCACCATGAGGTTCCGTTACAAAGAGGATACCGGGCTCATCCACCTCGACCCCATGTATGGGTCGGCAAACCACCAGCTGGACAGCATGCCGCCCATCGAGAAAGGCGTCGAGCTGCAGTGCCCGGACTGCTCGGTGTCCCTGATGGCCGAGGGCGAACAATGCCCCGATTGCGGCGCGCCCATCTACGTGTTCGAAGTTCCACTGAAGGGCCTGGTCCACGGCTGCCTGCGCGAGGGCTGCGGATGGCACCGATGGGAACAGGTCGATTCCGACTGGGATGACCAGTTCGTCGAAGTGCGCGTGCGGGACGACGGCTGCGGCATCCCCGAATCGCAGATCACCAAGCTGTTCGAACCCTTCGCCAGCACCAAGGGCGGCAAGGGCACGGGGCTGGGCCTGGCCGTCTCCTGGGGCATCGTGGACAACCACAACGGAACGATCACCGTGGAAAGCGAGGTCGGCGCCGGCACCACGTTCATCGTCCGCATTCCGGTGGGGGCCTGAGCATGCCGAGGGATATCCTGGTCGTCGAAGACGAGCCGATGGTGACCCAGGCCGTGGTCATGATCTGCAGTAACGAAGGCATTTCGGTCACGGCTGTCGACAACGCCACCGAGGCCCTGCACCACCTGGACGGAGATTCCTTCCGGCTGGTCCTGTGCGACATCATGATGCAGGGCATGGACGGCTTTCAGTTCCTGGAGGAACTGGACCGCCATCATCTCCATGTGCCGGTGGTCATGATGACCGGCTATTCGACGGTGGAAAATGCGGTAAAAAGCCTGGCGATGGGCGCCATCGATTACATTCCCAAGCCGTTCACCGCCGACGAACTGCTGACCGTAATCCGGCGCAGCCTGCGCGGCGGCCAACTACTGGCCGAGGCGGAGTCGGCCGGCCTGCCCCGCGGCCGCGGCATGGACTTCGTGCCCTGTCCCGACGACTATTACCGGCTCGGTTACGTGAGCTGGGCACAAATGGAAGACGAGGGCACCGCGCGCGTCGGTGTGAGCGACCTGTTCCTGAAAGCCGCCGAGGGCATCACGGAACTGGACCTGGGCGAGCCCGGCGAGGACCTGGTGCAGGGCATACCCTGCGCGGCCGCGATCTCGCCGGACGGCGCCCGACACGAGATCATGTGTCCACTCAGCGGCAAGATCCTGGAGGTCAACGGCGCCGCCCGCCAGACGCCATCGCTGGTGGAGAAGGACCCCTATTTCAAAGGTTGGCTGTACCGGATCCTGCCTTCGGACCCGGAAGCCAATTTGCAGTGGCTAAGCCAGTGAGGCGTGGATCATTGCACTGCCGAATACGGCAAAGGAGAACGTAATGAAAACCATCATCCTGACCCTGATCCTCCCCGGCATCATCCTGTTCGTCGGCCTGAACATCGCCGTCCGGGAACTGTTCCGGCGCTATCACGAGATGAAGAAGCAGGCCGAACGCGAGCAGGTGCTCGCCGACAGCCTGCGTCTGGACTTCAGCCGCGAATCGAAAACACTCAAGCGTGTCGAGGTCGATGAGCCCGTGGCCCGCATACTCTGCGTGGACGACGAAGAGGTTATCCTCGACAGCCTGCGCAAGATACTTGTACTGGACGGCTACAGCATAGACACGGTCGAAACGGGACAGGAAGCCCTGGGCCTGGTGCGAAGCCGCGATTATGATTTCGTGTTCACGGACCTCAAGATGCCGGCGATGTCCGGTACGGACGTGGCCAAGTCGGTCAAGCACCTGCGGCCGGATATCGACGTGATCATCATCACCGGCTTCGCCACCGTGGAATCCGCGGTGGAGTGCATGAAACACGGGGCCATGGACTACATTGAAAAGCCCTTCTCGGAGGACGAGTTGCGAACCTTCGTCCGGCACGCGCTGATCCGGCGCCAGGACCGCATCGAGAAACAGCTGAAACCGCAGGTGCAGGTCATCGGGCCGGAAGAGTCCGGCCGCCGTTTCGAGGGTGAATTCACCATCCCGGGCGGCGTGATGGTCTCCCAGGGACACTGCTGGGCGAGCCTGGCGGAGGACGGCACGGCCCGGGTTGGGCTCGACGACTTCGCGCGCAAGTTGCTGGGCCGGATCGACGCCATAGAGTTCCCCGAGGTCGGGACAAGGGTTCAGGCCGGCGAGCGGCTTTACACAGTACGCCAGAACGGGCGAGCCGCCGAATTCCGCGCGCCGTTGAGCGGCACGGTGGCGAAGATCAACGTGGCGCTCGGCGAGGAAACCCGAATGCTGGATGACTCGCCCTACGGCAGGAACTGGGTCTGCATAATGGACGGAGACAACCTCGACGCGGAGCTGCCCAAGCTGAAAATCGGCAAGTCAGCCGTGGCCTTCTTCCAGAAGGAGATGGACCGGTTCCAGGACTTTCAGCTCAAGGCCAGCGGCAGCGAGGTGGCCGATCCGACAGCGCTGCGCATCGGCGCGATGGAGAATCTCGATGACGCCCAGTGGCAGGCCGCGGTGAGTGCGTTTTTTGCGCGATAGCCGCAATCCCGGGCCTGCTGGTTTGTTCCTCCGGCCATCGGGCCGTAGACAAATTCTTATACAAAAGCTATACTAACGTTACGGGCCAGTCTCCGTTTCAAGCTTCGCCGCACCCGCGCAACAGGCCCGGGTAACGGCGTTAGCGTACCGGTTGCTCTGAAAGAAAGCCCCTGAACCCACATTGCAAACACTATATCGCTGTATAACCATCTGGGAAGTCGGCGGACGATTCGCCGCACTCCGCCGTCAACCTCGAGGAAGACTTGGAGATGAACTGGAAGACCACGCTCCTGATCTGCGCTGTAATACTCCTGCTGGCCGCGGGGACGGTGACCGGGATTTTCCTGACAGAGCCCGAAGCGAAGCGTTCGAGCGCAATCCGGGAGACCGCCATGCTGGTGGAAGTGACGGATGTCGAGCGCGGCACATTCCGGCCCACCATCGTCGCCACCGGCACGGTCCGACCGGAACAGGAGATCGTGCTCAGCCCGCGCGTCAGTGGGGAAATCGTCGCTGTCTCGGACGCATTCGTTCCCGGAGGATTCGTGAGCGAGGGCGAGTTGTTGCTCCGGATCGACCCGGCGGACTACGAGGCGACCCTGTTGCAGCGGCGCAGTGAACTGCGCCAGGCCACTGCGGAACTCCAGATGGAGCTTGGGCGCCAGGAACTGGCCCGCAAGGATTACCAAGAACTCAAGGGGACCATCTCCTCCGAGTACGAGACTCTGGTGCTCAGAAAACCTCAACTGGACACCTCGCGGGCCCTCGTCGAGTCGGCGGAGTCGGCGGTTCGCCGGGCCGAGCTCGACCTGGAGCGAACCAGTATTCGGGCGCCGTTCGATGCCCACATACTCAACCGTGAGGCGGATATCGGATCGCAGGTTTCACCGGGACAGTCACTCGGCCGGCTCGTCGGTGTCGATACCTACTGGGTCGAAACCACGCTGCCCGTTTCCGACCTGCGCTGGATCGAATTGCCGCAGGATGAAGAGACCACCGGTTCGCCCGTCCGTATCCGCAACCGCGCGGCTTGGCCGCCGGGCACCTACCGCGAAGGCGAGGTATTCCGGCTGATCGGCGCGCTGGAGAACCAGACCCGCATGGCGCGTGTGCTGCTGACGGTGTCCGATCCGCTCGCGCACGCGCCCCGGTCGGACGGGTTGCCGCCGCTGATGGTCGGCTCCTTCGTGGAGGTCCGTATCGAGGGCAAGCCGATCGAAGATGTCGTCCGCGTCAAACGTGATTACCTGCGCAAGAACGACACGGTGTGGGTGAACGATGGCGGCCAGCTGCGAGTCCGTGAGGTGCAGGTGGTCTTTCGCGATCCCGATTACGCCTATATCGGCGCGGGCCTGTCGGAAGAAGACCGGGTGGTGACCACCAATCTCTCCACCGTGGTCGACGGCGCTCCCTTGCGCCTGGAAGACGAAGCCTGATGATCCGGCCCGGACCACAGACAGGCGCCGGAGAGCACGCGCTGGATGGCCCCATCGCATGGATGGCCCGGCATTCGATCGCGGCCAACCTGCTGATGATCCTGCTGATCGGCGGCGGCATCTGGACCGCCTTCAACATCCAGAAAGAGGTCTTTCCGCGCTTCGACCTGGACATGGTCAACGTCTCGGTCGCCTATCCCGGCGCGGCTCCCGCCGAGGTGGAACAGGGCGTCCTCCGACCGGTCGAGTCAGCCGTTCGCGGCATCTCAGGCATCAAGGAAATCACGTCGACGGCCTGGGAAGGCTCCGGCCGGGTGCAAATCGAACTGGTCGCCGGCACGGACCGCATGCGGGCATTCCAGGACATCGACCAGGCCGTCGGCCGGATCCGGACCTTCCCGGACGAAACCGAGCGGCCGGAGGTCACGCTGGTCTCTCCGCAGCAGGAGGTGATGCAACTGGTGCTGTACGGTGAGGTCGATATCTGGACCTTGCGGAAACTCGCCGAGCAGCTGCGCGACCGGCTGCTCAGCGATCCGGGTATCACGCAGGTCGAGCTGGGCAACGCACCTGACTACGTCACCCACGTCGAAATCCCGCAGTATCGACTGCGTGAGTACGGCCTGACGCTCGGCGAGGTGGCCACCCTGATCCGCCATTCCAGCGAGGACGTCCCGGCGGGCGCGGTAGAGACCAACGCCGGCGAGGTGCTGCTGCGCCTGAAGGAGCGGCGCCAATGGGCGGACGAGTTCGCGAAGATCAAGGTGGTGACGGCCGAGAACGGATCGGCCGTCACGCTGGGTGAGATCGCAACGATCACCGACGGCTTCGAGGAGGCCGGCTTCCACTCGCAATTCAACCAGCAGCCGTCGGTGGAAGTCGAGGTGTTCCGCATCGGCAATCAGTCCCCGCTGGAGATCGCCAACCGCGTCGATGCGATCATGGCGGATTTCGAATTGACCCTGCCCACCGGCGTGGAATGGCGCATCGACAGCAACCGCGCCCAAGACTACGAACAGCGACTCTCACTGCTTCTGCAAAACGGCCTGGTGGCGATTGTCATCGTGCTGGTGATCCTGGCGATCTTCCTGGAAGTACGGCTGGCGTTCTGGGTGATGATGGGCATGACCATCTCCTTTGTGGGCGGGGTCCTGTTCCTGCCGCTTGCCGGTGTGAGCATCAACATGGTGTCGATGTTCGCCTTCCTGGTCGTACTGGGGATCGTGGTCGACGACGCGATCGTGGTCGGCGAGAACGTATACGAATACCGCAAAAAGGGCCTCGGCCACATGGAGGCGGCGATCCGGGGGGCCCGCGAAATCGCAGCGCCGGTGACCTTCAGCATTATCACCACCATCGTCGCCTTTGTTCCGCTGCTGTTCATGCCGGGAACCACTGGGAAATTCTGGTGGCCCCTGCCGGCGGTGGTGATCACGGTATTGGCCATTTCGTTGGTCGAAGCTCTGTTCATCCTGCCCGCGCACTTGGCCCACAGTTCGAGCCGGTCCCGTACGAAGGCCGGCCATCGGTTGCATGAGTGGCAGCAGAAATTCGCGCATGCATTCAGCCGATTCGTGGACACGCGCTACCGGCGTTTCCTGGACCTGTGCCTGCGCCAGCGCTACATCACCCTGAGCGCCGCCGTGGCCATTTTGATCATCGTGGGCGGCTACAGCCTGAGCGGCCACATGGGCATGATCATGATGCCGGAGGTCGCCGCCGACGAGATCGAGGCAGGCATCCGGCTGCCGGTGGGAACGACGCCGGACCAGGCGGCGAAGGTGGCGGCGGAGGTCACATCGTCCTCGCTGCGCATGTTCGAGGAGCACGATCTGTTCCGCGTCGCGGACGGCATCAAGACCAATGTCCGGGGCCAGAGCTTCATCGATGTTGAAATCGTGATGAAACCGCCGGACCAGCACGACGCCACGGCCGAGGATGTGATCTCGCTATGGCGCGAGGAAATCGGCGATATCGAAGGGGTGGACCAGATAACGTTCAAGGCCGAACGCGGCCCGGCGGGCTGGCAGCGCGACATCAGCATCGCTCTCAGCCATGCCGACATCGACGTGCTGGAAGCAGCGAGCGAATCCCTGCTGGACCGTGTCCGACAGTTCGAGGGCGCAACCAACATCAACGACAACCACGACCGGGGCAAGACCCAATTCGACTTCACGCTGCTGCCGGAAGGCCGCAACCTCGGACTGACGCCGGCGGACGTCGGCCAGCAGGTACGGAACGCGTTCTATGGCGCCCTGGCCATGCGCCAGATCCGCGGCACCGACGAAATCGAGGTGCGCGTGAAGCTACCGCGGGAAGACCGCAAGGACATCCGCTCATTCGACGACCTGGTCATCCGCACGCCTGGCGGTACGGAGGTGCCGTTGCTCGACGTTGTCGAAGTGAAGAGCGGCGAGTCGTTCAACTCCATCAACCGGCGCGACGGCCGCCGCGTCGTGTCCGTGAGCCTGGACGTGGAGCCCGAGCGGGAAGTCTCGCGGGTGCTGGACGTAATCCAGTCCGAGACCCTGCCGCAGCTTCGGGCCGATTTCCCCGGGTTGACGTGGACCTTCGAAGGCAACCAGGCCGACATGCGCGACTCGACCGCGGCGCTCTGGGGTGGTTTCGCGCTCGCAATGGCGGTGATGTACGCCCTGCTGGCGATCGCGTTCGGCAGCTACCTCCAGCCCCTGATCGTGATGCTGGCGATTCCTTTTGGCATAGTGGGCGCGGTGATCGGCCACATTTTGCTTGGCGTGGACCTGTCCCTGATGAGCCTGATGGGCGTGATCGCCCTGTCCGGGGTGGTCGTCAACGACGCGCTGATCATGATCGATTTCGCCAACCGCAGCCGCCGACAGCAATCCGCGTTCGAGGCGATTCACACGGCCGGGCTGCGGCGCTTCCGGCCCATCATCCTGACCACGCTCACGACGTTCGGCGGCCTGACCCCGATTATCATGGAGACCTCTCTACAGGCCACCTACCTGATACCGATGGCGATCTCCCTGGGCTTCGGCATCGTATTCGCGACCGCGATTATCCTGGTACTGGTGCCGTGCCTGTACATGGTCCTGGAAGACCTGCACACCCTTGCCGGCCGCGCCCCGTTGCAAGCGCAGACGGAACGCTGAACGAACCCGGTACCGCACCGGAATTCAGACCTCAGGTTTTAGGCAGGCTGGAACCATACAAGGCGCCTGCCAGCCCCATCCCGGCCAGCACGGCGATCACACCTGCGTTGCCGATCAGCGGGGCCAACGCCCCGACCGAACCCGCCAGCAACAGCAGGCCGCCGATCACGGTGTTGCTGACGGCCACGTAATCGGTCCGGCGGTTGCCGCCACCCAGGTTGACCACGTAGGTCTTGCGGCCGACCCGCACCCCGCTGTGGGCCACGCTCAGCACGAAGTACGCCGTGGGCAGGAACCAGACGCTGTCGAGTAACCAGGGAGCGAGGACCGCCACCGCAAAGATCGACAGGCCCGCGAACGAGGTCACCACCGCAGCGGCGATCATCACCGCCCGGCTGGAGACATCCGCGAACCTGCCCCAGATCGGCCCGCTCAGCAGGCTGGCGAGCCCTCCCGCGGCCACGAACGCACCCAACAGCCAGGACGGCGAGCCGAGCCTGGATTGCGCCAGCGCCACGTAGAACGGCGCACTGAGCGCGGAGCACATCAACAGCGCCCGGGTAATGATGAAGCGCCTGAACGGCACGTCCGAGAGGACGAGACCGAGGCGTTTCAGCGCGTCCAGTGCGTTTCGACCGCCCCCTGTCGCGCCACGGTATTCCGGCACCCTCGCGTAGATCGACGCCGCGATGAGCCACAGCGATCCCGCGCCGATCAGCAGCCAGCCCAGCGTTTCCCCGTCCAGGTCCGCCCCCGCACGGGTTATCAGCGTCACGCCCACCCCTATCGTCGCCAGGCCCGCAACGCTGGCGGACCAGCCGGTCAACTGCCCCCGGCGCGGTTTGGCGATGGTCTTGCCCAGAACGTCCTTCGCGGCGATCGAACAGAAACCCCTGGACAGGCTGAACACGACGACCAGTCCGAGAATGGCCCAGCCGGCCGCGGCTCCGTCGAGATTGAACGCGACCAGCCCGATGCCGGCGACTGCCGCCGCCTGTCCCACGCAGCCGGACACCCAGACCCACTTGCGGACCGGCAGTTGGCGGATGTAACCGCCGATGAACAATTGCGGCAGCATCGAGCCGGATTCCCGCACAGGCACCAGGAAACCGATGATGAAGGCCGGCACGCCAAGAACGTTGCAAACCCAGGCCAGTGTCGTTTTGGGGCTGGCGACGGCGTCGCCCAGCTTGGTGAAGAAATAGCTGGCCAGGATCAGGACGAAACTGCGCGGCGTCGCCCGGCAGGCTTCGTCGCTGATGTCTTCACAGACGCGAGCGTCTTCCTCGTTGGTCAGCTTCAGGTAAAGCTCATCCGCGAGGTTCTGGTTTGTGGTGCTCAACAGGCCGCTCCCTGTTCCGGCTCCGGGCGCCCGGCGTCGAAAAGCACACACCTTAAGTCTATTGCCCTCGCAATGCCACAGCCGGCGGGGACCATTGAACGTGCGATCGCTTGTTTCGGCAACGGGGTGTCCCCAAACCTTTAGAATGTCATTTCATCGAGGGAACCTGGCCAATGAGCGAAAAACCGCTGATCGCCGCGAAGTCTCCGGCGTCCGTACAACTCGAAAAGGAGACCGATTACTATTGGTGCCGTTGCGGGCGATCGAACAATCAACCGTTCTGCGACGGCTCTCACAAGGGGACCGGCATCACGCCGCTCGAATTCCGGGCGGAGGAAGACGGGGAGGCCTGGCTGTGCCGGTGCAAGGGCACGTCGAATCCACCGTATTGCGACGGAACCCACAAAACCCTGGAAGACCATGAACCCGGCGACCCGGTGCCCGCTCAGGCAAAAGACCGGCAACCGCGCGCCGAGCCCACTCCGGAAGAACCGAACGTGGCGCGCATTCACGCGCTGGCCAGGAACGGTCTGCCCGGCCAGCACGGCGAAATCGACGCGATGGGCGTGCCGGGACCGACATTGCCCCTCTGGAGCGATATTCAGATCCTGACCGCCCAACTCGCAGCACGCCCTCTGGAGGAAGACGCAAGCGTGGATACCCGGCTCGTCATTGGCCCCGGGGCGAAGAAACCACTGGTCCTGGACATCCCTCTGCTGGTGTCGGACATGAGTTTCGGCGCTTTGTCGGAAGAAGCCAAGATCGCGCTCTCGCGGGGCGCGGAGCGGGCGGGGACCGGCATCTGTTCCGGTGAGGGCGGGTCGTTGCGCGAAGAACGTGAGGCCAACAGCCGCTACCTGTACGAGCTGGCCTCGGCCCGGTTCGGCTGGGACTGGGACTTGCTCGATGAAGTGCGCGCCTTTCATTTCAAGGCCGGCCAGGCGGCCAAGACTGGCACCGGGGGCCATTTGCCGGGTTCCAAGGTGACGGAGAAAATTGCTCAAACCCGTGGGCTGGAACCGGGCGACGACGCGATCTCCCCGCCCGTATTCAAAGACCTCGTAAGCGCGGCCGACTTCCGGGAATTCGCGGATCGAGTCCGTGAGCGGACCGGCGGCATCCCGGTTGGTTTCAAGCTTTCGGCGAATCACATTGAAGCGGACCTGGATTTCGCCCTGGAGGCAGGCGCGGACTACGTGATCCTCGACGGGCGCGGCGGGGGCACCGGCGCGGCCCCACTGCTGTTCCGGGACAACATCAGCGTCCCAACCATCCCGGCACTGGCGCGCGCCCGCGCACATCTCGACCGGCGGGAAGCCGAACAGGTGACTCTGATCATCACCGGCGGCCTGCGCATGCCGGAGGATTTCATAAAGGCGCTCGCGCTTGGTGCCGACGGCGTGGCGCTTGCCAACTCGGCGATCCAGGCGGTTGGTTGTGTGGCGGCCCGCATGTGCCACACCAACAACTGCCCGTCCGGCGTGGCGACCCAGCGGCCCGAACTGCGCAAGCGCCTGGACGTCGAAACCGGGGCGGAGCGCCTGGCTCGGTTTTTTGCCGCCAGTACTGAACTGATGCAGGTGATGGCGCGCGCCTGCGGCCATGACCGCGTGTCGGATTTCTGTGTCGAAGACCTGACCACCTGGAAGCGGGATATGGCCGGGCTGTCCGGCGTCCGGTTCGGAGGGGCCGGCGAGCGGGGTCTATAATCGGGACCGGGGGCGACGGTCCCGCGCGGTCGCACGCCCTGCATGATTCATTTTTCCGGAGGAGCCACAATGTGCCGATGGCTGGCCTATTCAGGCAACCCGATACCTCTCGAGGCCATTCTGGTCAAGCCGGACCATAACCTGATCGACCAGAGCTTCAGCGCACTCTCCAGCACGGTGCCCACGAACGGCGACGGCTTCGGGGTGGGTTGGTACGGCTCGCGTTCCGAGCCCGGGTTGTTCCGCAGCCTGCGGCCCGCCTGGAACGACTCCAACCTCCACGACCTGGCCGCGCACATCGACTCGGCCCTGTTCCTGGCGCACGTCCGGGCCAGTTCCCGGGCCACCGTGCAGCACACCAACTGCCATCCATTCCGCCATGGCCGATGGCTGTTCGCGCACAACGGCGAAATCCGCGAAATCGATCGCCTGCACCGCGACCTGCTGATGCAGGTCGCCCCCGATCTTTTTACCGGAATCCAGGGCACCACGGATTCGGAGCTGATGTTCCACCTGGCGTTGTCGCAGGGGCTGGAGGACGACGTGGGCGGCGCTCTCGAGCGGATGGCCGGGCTGGTCGAACACACCGCGAAGGAACGCGGCGTGGAGGCGCCGCTGGAGATGACCCTGGGGCTGAGCGACGGCGAGTCCATCTGGGCCGTACGCTACGCCAGCGACGGCAAGGCGCCGACGCTCTACCACAGCCGCGATGTGGCGGATCTCGAGGCCATCATCCCGGAATTCATCGAAATCTTCGGCGACCATGCGCGGGTCATCGTCTCCGAACCGATAGGGCGCTTCTCCGACGCCTGGGCTGAGGTGCCGCAAGGTACGATCCTGCAGGTGAAAGGCGGGCACATAGAAACCCGGCCGTTCAGGCCGGTTCCGCCGAACGCCGTCTGAAGACAGCGGCGGCGGGGCCGCTCAGGCCCGGGAATGCAGCCGCCGCAGCAGTGCCAGGTCAACCCAGCGGGCGTCGGGGCTATCGCCGGCGAGCACCTTCATCGGCCGTTCGGGTTCCCCCATCTGGTCGACGACCAGCAACGCGCCTTCGAAATCCTGGTCGCGCGTGGTGCTGTTTGCCGTGATCACAACCGGAAGTCCCGCCGCCCGCGCCGACTCCAGCCCGCTGCTCGTATCTTCGATGACCAGGCACTCGGACGCATCCAGGCCGAGCTTCTCCAGGGCATAAAGATATACGTCCGGAGCCGGCTTCTTGCGCGGTACGACATCGCCGCATGCGTACACCTCGAACCAGTCGACGCTCTCCGGGCCCAGAGTGGCGGTGAGCAGCGCGGTGGCGTTCTCCAGCGTGGTGGTACTGGCGATCGCCAGCTTCAGCCCGGCGGCGTGTGCCTCCCGGATCAACCTTTCGACGCCCGGCCGCAGGGGCATCGATCCCGACTTCATCAATTCGACATAGCAGCGGGTCTTGCGGGCGTGGACTTCCCGGATGAAGGTGTCGATGTCCGGCGGGGCTTCGGAATCATCGAGGAAATCTTCGATGTAGTGCCGCAGGCGCTCCTTACCGCCGAACACGGCGAGCAGACGGTCATAGAGGTCCTCGTCCCAGTGCCAGTCCAGACCCGATTCCGCGAAGGCGCGGTTGAAGGCCACCCGGTGGCCGGCCTGCTCGTTGTCGGCCAGGGTGCCGTCGACGTCGAAAATCAGTGCTTTGAGTTCGCTCATTCCCTTTGCCCCGATAACATGGAAGCGATACTCTATTTTCGCCCCAACGCCCCGCCGAAACCACCAACGGATCAGCCAGGAATTCCGACAGCCATGAATGCAGGCGATCGATTCGACCGGGCGGCAACAGGGCTGGCCCCACCGCGGAATCGGGAGATTTGGCAGTGACTTCATATGCGCTGGGCGTCGACTGCGGTTCGGACTCGGTCCGGGCCCTGCTGGTCGATACCGCCACCGGCTAGAAAATCGAGACCCACGTGGTCTAGTACCTGTGCTGGCCGGAGGGCCTGTACTGCGATCCGTCGACGGACCGTTTCAGGCAGCATCCCCTCGACTACCTCGAAAGCCTGCAGGAAGCCCTGTCGGTACTGTGGCGGCACGCGCAGGAGGGCGCCGGTCCTGGATTGAAAAAAAGTCTTGACGATCAACTGCCGCCCGCAGTTTGTTATGCTGCCAGCTCGACGTGAACAAGGAATTGAACGTGACCCGCAGATACCACCCATCCGTGCTCTCCCGGACTTCGGCCACCGTGGCCGCTCTCATCCTGCTGCTGCTGTGCGCCCCCGCGCTGGCCCAGAAGACGGCCAAGCCGATCCTGCACGGCAAGCACTGGGTGGCCGTAACCGGCAAACCGCTGGCCGCCACGGCGGGCGCCATGATGTTCATGCAGGGCGGCAACGCCGTGGACGCTGCCTGCGCGATGCTCGGGGCCACCACCACCATGTGGGATGTGCTCAGCTGGGGCGGCGAGACCCAGGCCCTGATCTACAACCCGGAAACCGGTGAAGTGAAGGGTATCAACGCGCTGGGCGTCGCCCCCACCGGCGCCACGCCCGAGTTTTTTCATGACAAGGACCTGGTCTATCCCCCGGAATACGGGCCGCTGGCAGCCGTTACGCCCGGCACGCCGGGCGGCCTGATGGTGATGCTGGCGGAATTCGGTCGCCTGAGTCTGGCCCAGGTTCTCGCCCCGGCCATGCAGATGGCCGAAGGCTACCCGATCGAGGCCTCCACCGCAGACAGCATCGAGAAGCACCGCGACGAATTGGTGAAGTGGCCTGACTCGAAGCGGCTTTTCCTGGTGCACCTCGACGAGAACGACCCGGACGCGCGCGCTGCGCCGTATCCCGGCGAGATCTTCCGCCAAACCGACCTCAGAGCGACGCTGCAAAAGCTGATCGATACGGAAGCCGAGGCCCTGGCCGCCGGCAAGGGTCGCAAGGAAGCGATCTATGCCGCCTACGACCGCTTCTACCGCGGCGATATCGCCGAGGAAATCGTTCGCGCCAACCGCGAGGCGGGCGGATTGTTCACGATGGAGGACCTCGACCGGTGGCAGGTGCACATCGAGGATCCGGTGACCACCAACTACAAGGGCATCGACGTCTACAAGCTCACCACCTGGGTACAGGGACCTGTGATGCTGCAGACGCTGAACCTCCTGAAACCCTTCGATCTGAAGGGCATGGGTTACAACACGGCCCGCTACATCCACACTCTCTACCAGGCCATGAACCTCGCCTACGCGGACCGCGATTTCTACTACGGCGACCCCTATGTGCCACCCGCCGAGCCGATCGCGGGATTGCTCTCACAGGAATACGCCGACGAACGGCGCAAGCTGATGCCGACGGACCGCAACAACCCGGACGCCCATCCCGGCGACCCCTACCCCTTCCAGGGCGGCAAGAATCCGTACACCGAGCTCCTGGAACAATGGACACCCATCCCGCCCGCCGCCGAGGCCGAGGGCGTGGAAGGCTTCCAGCAGGCCGGGGAGATGTCTTTCGAGGAAAGCTTCCTGGCCGGCACCACGTCCATCCAGGCGGCCGACGCGGACGGCTGGGTCATTTCCGTCACACCCAGCGGCGGCTGGGTTCCGGCGTTCGTGGCCGGCAGCACCGGCGTCGGGCTGTCACAGCGGATGCAGAGCTTCGTGCTAGACGAACACCTGAACCCCTACAACGTCGTGCATCCCGGCCAGCGTCCACGGGCCACGCTGACGCCGAGCATCGCGCTGAAGGACGGCAAGCCGCTGATCGCCTTCTCGGTGCAGGGCGGAGACACGCAGGACCAGAACCTGCTGCAGTTCTTCATCAACATGGTCGACTTCGGTATGAACGTGCAGCAGGCCGCGGAAGCCCGGAACATCACCAGTTTCCAGATGCAAAGCTCCTTCGGCGCCCACGAAGCCGAGCCCGGAAGGCTGCAGCTGACCCGCGAGGTCAGCCCCTACGACCGGGAGCAACTTGAGAAGATGGGCTACGACGTCGAGGTCGTCGATCGCACCTACAGCCCGATCACGGCGATCTGGTTCGACCGCGAACACGGGACCATGGAAGGCGCGGCCAGCGACTACGGCGACGACTACGGCGTGGCCTGGTAGCTACGCGGGAAGGCAGTTTTCGCTCGAAACCCGTTCACCCTGCATTCAGGCACCTCCGCCTAAGATGGCACCGTGGCCTGCCGAAATTGGGCCCGCCACGACTCGATACCCGGGTATTTGCCGGGAAGGAGCCGGAGATGAAGAGACTGCTGCACACCCTATTGTGGACACTCGCCCTGTTGAGCGCGGCGCCGTATGCGCTGGCGCAGGAGGAAGGCTGGCCGCGAACGCTGGCGGTGGACGAAGGCTTCGTCACCATCTATCCGCTGCAGGTCGAAGGCCGTAACGACGACGTCGTTTCCTACCGCGCGGCCCTCGCGTACCGGGCGAATGCCGCCGCCGAACCGGTCTTCGGCGCCGGTTGGTTGGAATCGCGCGTGCAGATCGACCATGACGCCGGCGTCGTCCACCCACTGAACCTGGTGCTGACCAAAACCCGGTTTCCCGACGGCACGGACGATGTCGAGTCGCGACTGGCGCGTGCGCTCGCCGTACAGGCGCTGCACTGGAACCTGGACTATCCGCTGAGCGGTCTGGACCAGGCGCTGGCCGCCGCGGAAGCGGAGACCCGCTCGCTTCAGGCGCTCAACACCGCGCCGCCGCGCATTATTTACCGTGACCACCCCGCGCTGCTGGTGACCCTGGATGGACAGCCCGTACTGAGGGCGATCGAAAACAGTCCGTACCAGGCCGTGATCAACACGCCCTACCCGTTGATTTTCGACGGCAAGAGCTACTACCTGAACGTGGCTCCGGACGTGTGGTACCGCGCGTACCAGGCCACCGGACCCTATACCTTCGAAAACCAGCCGCCGGCCACGATCGCGGCGATGGTCAAGCCGGACGAAGAAGAGACCGCGGCAGAAACACCGGCGGAACCGATAACCGCGGCAAACGCCCCCGAAATCGTGGTGTCGACGGAACCCGCGGAACTGATCGTCACCGAGGGTCCGGCCGCGTTCGTGCCGCTGGTCGACGACCTGCTGGTGCTGCAGAACTCCGACGACGATGTCTTCATGCATGTGGGCACGCAACAGTATTACGTCGTATTGGCGGGCCGCTGGTACCACGCCAAATCACTCAACGGGCCGTGGGAATACCAGGCCGCCGACCGCTTGCCGCCGGCTTTCGCGGACATTCCCGACAGCTCGGCCCAGGCGGATGCGCGCGTGTACGTTGCCGGCACGCCCGAAGCGGAAGATGCCGTGCTGGACGCGCAGGTGCCGCAGACCGCGGTGGTGGCGCGCGGCACGGCAGATGTCGACGTCGACTACGACGGGGACCCCGATTTCCAGCCTGTCGACGGCACCGACATGCAGTATGCGGCCAATACCGGCGCCACCGTGCTGCATTCGGGACGCACCTATTTCCTGGTCGATGACGGCGTCTGGTACATTTCGGCCTCGCCCAACGGGCCGTGGCGGGTCGCCGATTACCGGCCAGCCGAAGTGGTGGCCATTGCGCCCACTTCGCCCGTCTACAACGTGAAGTACGTCTACGTCTATGACAGCACCCCCGACGTGGTGTACGTGGGTTACACGCCCGGCTACCTCGGCAGCTACGTCTACTACGACACCGTGGTCTACGGCACCGGCTGGTATTACCGCCCCTGGCTGACACCCCGTTACTACTATCCCCGGTTCAGTACCTGGGGCTTCCACGTGGCCTACAATCCGTGGTCGGGCTGGAGTTTCGGCCTGAGCTGGAACTGGGGGCCGTTCTACACGACCTCGTACTACACGAGTTGGTACAGCGGCGGTTACTGGCACGACCACCACTATTGGCATCACCGCCACTATGGCTACTGGGGTCCGCGCGGCTATCGTCACCGGCCGGCGCATTACGATCGCCGCGCCTACGCCCACGACGGTCACGGACGTCCGGGGCGCGACTACCGCGGCCACGACGGCCACCGCTACGACCGCGGCAGGAACGACAACCTGTACCGGGACCGGGACCAGCGCGCCCGGGTGGCCTGGACGCGCGACAATCGCGCGCGGAAGGCAGGGCCGGACGATCGGGGATACGACCGCCGGCGCAAGCCCGGGCAATACACGGGGAAAGAGAGCGTCGCGGACCGCGGTCGCAATGTGACGCCGCAGAAGACGCGCCGGGCCGGGAAGTACGGCCAGGCGGGACCGGTGTCCGCCGCCGACCTGCGGCGGAAGGCCGAGGTCCGCAAAATCAACCGCTCCGCTGACGGCGACCTCCTGGTTGCCGACAACGCCGGCAAGGTGCGTCGGCAGAACGACCGCCGCACCGGGCCCGGTGCGGACACGACCGTGCGGCAGGTTTCGAAGCAGGCCCGCATGCGGAAACAGCCCGGCGAGCGCCCGGATCAACGACAGAGCGGCTACTCCGTGAACGAACTGCGCCAGAAGACGGCCGCAGCGCAGCGGAAGACATGGCGCGTTCATGAGCAACCGCGGCGGCAGTCACAGGACGCCCTCACCACCGCCAGGCCGCCCGACCGTAATAACCGGCGCCAGGTGCCGAAGCCGGCAGGAAAGGTGGAATCGCCCCCGGCACGGAACATCCCTCGGCAACAGGCATATCGGGAAACATACGGAGGCGCTTACAGGCGAATCCCCAAGGCGAGCCCGAAGACCTACGCGCCGCCGCGGACCCCGTCCGCCCCCGCACGCGAGTCCTGGCAGCCGGATGCATCCCCCGCGCCCGCCCCCAGGGCACGCGTGGAGCGGCCTGTCCCGAAATCGAGCCGGCAGGCTCCGATGAAAGGCCGCACCGACCGTGGCCCGAGCCGCGGCAAGCCGGCGCGCGAGAACTACCAGAAGACGCGCCGCCACTGAGCCCATCTGCCTGCGCGGCGCCATCCACGGCCACTGCGGGACTCGACCCGGCCCGGCATGACCCCATGCCGGGCCGGGTTGCGTATAATTGCTCTTCCTACGTGTACCGACGAGCCTGGTGGCCACCATGACCGATTTTCCCAAGAGCAGCCTGGACGACTGGAACGAACTTGCGGGCAAGGAGTGCAAGGGCGCTCCCGTGGAGGACCTGCTCGTGGAGACGCCCGAAGGCATCGGCGTGAAACCGCTCTACACGTTTGCCGACCTGTCGGAACTGGAGCACCTGGACACGATGCCCGGCCTGCCGCCATACGTGCGCGGCCCCCGCGCCACCATGTATACCGTCCGGCCCTGGACGGTACGCCAGTACGCCGGCTTTTCCACCGCGGAAGAATCCAATGCCTTCTACCGCAGGAACCTCGAAGCAGGCCAGACCGGCCTGTCGGTCGCCTTCGACCTCGCCACGCACCGCGGTTACGACTCGGACCACCCACGCGTGGTGGGCGACGTCGGCAAGGCAGGCGTCGCCATCGACAGTGTCGAGGACATGAAAATCCTCTTCGACGGCATCCCTCTGGACAAGATGACGGTGTCCATGACCATGAACGGTGCGGCGTTGCCGGTGATGGCCATGTATATCGTGGCTGCCGAAGAACAGGGCGCGCCCCCCGGACAACTCGCGGGCACGCTGCAGAACGACATCCTGAAGGAGTTCATGGTCCGCAATACCTATATCTACCCGCCGGCGCCCTCCATGCGCATCGTCTCGGACATCATCGCCTACACCGCGGAGCACATGCCGCGCTACAACTCGGTCTCGATTTCCGGCTACCACATGCAGGAGGCCGGGGCGACCTGCGCCCAGGAACTGGCCTACACCATCGCCGACGGCATCGAGTACGTACGGGCCGCAATTGCCAGCGGTCTCGACGTCGACGCCTTCGCACCACGCCTGTCGTTCTTTTTCGCGATCGGCATGGACTTCTTCATGGAGGTGGCCAAGCTGCGCGCGGCCCGACTGCTCTGGGCTACGCTGATGAAGGAGAAATTCGCGCCTAAGGACAACCGTTCGCTGATGCTGCGCACACACTGCCAGACATCCGGCGTGAGCCTGACGGCGAAAGACCCGTACAACAACATCATGCGCACCACCGTGGAAGCCATGGCCGCCGCGCTGGGCGGCACGCAGTCGCTGCACACCAACTCCTTCGACGAAGCCCTGGCGCTGCCGACCGAGTTTTCGGCGCGCATCGCGAGGAACACGCAACTCGTACTGCAGGAAGAAACCGGTATCACGCGTGTGGTTGATCCGCTGGCCGGGTCGTACTACGTCGAATCGCTTACGTCGGAACTGGCCGCGGCGGCCCGCGGGATGATCGACGAGGTGGAGGAAATGGGCGGCATGACTCGCGCAGTCGAGTCCGGCATGCCGAAAATGCGCATCGAGGAGGCCGCCGCGCGGCGGCAGGCGCGCATCGACCGGGGCGAGGAAGTCATCGTCGGTGTCAACAAGTACCGCAACGAGCAGGAGCCGCCGGTAGAGATCCGGAACATCGACAACTCGGCCGTGCGCGAAAGCCAGGTCCGGCGCCTGGAGACGGTGCGTGGCAGCAGGGATCAGCAGGCCTGTGACGACGCGCTGGCCGCCCTGGAGACCGCGGCCCGGGACAACACAGGCAACCTGCTGGCGCTCGCCGTCGATGCCGCCCGCGCGCGGGCCACCGTCGGCGAGATTTCCGGCACTCTGGAATCGGTCTGGGGTCGCTACAAGGCGGCGCCCAAGTCCATTGCAGGGGTCTACAGTTCAGCCTATGGCGACGACGAAGAGTTCGCGGCCGTCCGCCGGGAGTTGGAGGAATTCGCCCGTTCGGAAGGCCGCCGGCCACGCATCCTGGTCTGCAAGCTCGGACAGGACGGGCATGACCGCGGCGCCCGGGTCATCGCCACGGCCTTCGCCGACATGGGCTTCGACGTCGATATCGGGCCGCTGTTCCAGACTCCCGAGGAGGCCGTTCGGGAGGCCATCGAAAACGACGTTCACGTCATCGGCATTTCTTCCCAGGCGGCCGGCCATCGGACCCTGGTGCCGCAGGTCATCGAAGGCCTGAAAAAAGAAGAAGCGTCGGATATCATCGTCATCTGCGGTGGCGTGATCCCGCCCCAGGACTACGACGAGCTGCTGGCCGCGGGTGTTTCGGCCATCTACGGTCCGGGCACCAACATCCTGTCTGCGGCGCGCGAAGTACTGCAGAACATAGAACAAAAGCGCCAGGCCGCCTGAGGCGGCCAGCGCACCACCGGGGACCGCACATGAAGGACATCGTCGAGCAACTCGAACAGAAACGCGAGGCGGCCGCGCTCGGCGGTGGCCAGCACCGTATCGACACCCAGCACAGCCGCGGCAAGCTCACGGCGCGCGAGCGCATCGATTTGCTCCTCGACGAAGACAGTTTCGAGGAATGGGACGCCTTCGTGGAGCACCGCTGCACCGACTTCGGGATGGAGGACAACAAGGTGCTGGGCGACGGCGTAGTCACCGGCTACGGCACGATCAACGGCCGGATGGTGTTCGTCTTCAGCCAGGATTTCACGGTGTTCGGCGGTTCGCTGTCCGAGGCCCATGCCGAGAAAATCTGCAAGATCATGGACCAGGCGATGAAGGTCGGCGCGCCGGTCATCGGGCTCAACGATTCGGGCGGGGCCCGCATCCAGGAGGGCGTGGTCTCCCTGGGTGGCTATGCCGAGGTCTTCCAGCGCAACGTACTGGCGTCCGGCGTGGTGCCGCAGATCTCCGTGATCATGGGGCCCTGTGCCGGCGGCGCGGTCTACTCGCCCGCGATGACGGATTTCATCTTCATGGTCAAGGACACGTCCTACATGTTCGTGACCGGCCCCGACGTGGTTAAAACCGTCACGCACGAGAAGATCACCGCCGAGCAACTGGGTGGCGCAATGACCCACTCCACGATTTCCGGGGTCTGCGACTGTGCCTACGACAACGACGTCGAAACCCTGGCCATGGTGCGGCGCTTCATCAACTACCTGCCGTCCAATAATCGCGAGGAGCCACCCTTCCGTCCGACGCCCGATGAACCGGGGCGAATGGAAATGTCCCTCGACACGCTGATCCCGGACAGCCCCACCCGGCCCTACGACATGAAGGAAGCCATCCACAAGGTGGTGGACGACAACGAATTCTGGGAGCTGCAACCGGAGCACGCCAGGAACATCATCATCGGACTTGCCCGCATGGACGGCCACCCAGTTGGCATCGTGGCCAACCAGCCACTGGTGCAGGCCGGCTGCCTGGACATCAAGTCATCGATCAAGGCCGGCCGCTTCGTGCGTTTCTGCGACGCGTTCAACATCCCGATCGTAACATTTGTCGATGTGCCGGGGTTCATGCCCGGAAGCGCGCAGGAATACGGAGGCATCATCAAGCACGGCGCCAAATTGTTGTTCGCCTACGCCGAGGCCACGGTGCCGAAGATCACGGTGATCACACGCAAGGCCTACGGCGGCGCCTATGATGTAATGAGCTCCAAGCATTTGCGGGGCGACGTGAACCTGGCCTGGCCCAGCGCGGAGATCGCGGTGATGGGCCCGAAGGGCGCCGTCGAGATCATCTTCCGCAAGGATCTGGACGACGAAGAGAAAATCGCCCGTCGAACCGAGGAGTACCGGCAGAAGTTCGCCAATCCGTTCATAGCCGCCAGCCGCGGCTATATCGACGACGTCATCGCTCCGCACGCCACCCGCAAACGGATTTGCCGTTCGCTGGCGATGCTGCGCGAGAAAAACCTGGAAAATCCGTGGCGCAAGCATGACAACATTCCGCTCTGATATCCGGTCTGGCACGGGAGGACCGGCGCGTGTTTGAAAAAATCCTGGTTGCAAACCGTGGCGAAATCGCCTGCCGTGTGCTCAAGTCCGCAAAGAAAATGGGCATCAAAACGGTAGCCGTCTATTCGGACGCCGACCGCAACGCCCTGCATGTTCAGATGGCTGATGAATCGGTTCATATCGGCGCCTCGGCCTCTGCGGAGAGCTACCTGGTCGGGGACCGGATTCTGCAGGCCTGCCGGGATACGGGCGCACAGGCGGTACACCCCGGATACGGCTTCCTGTCGGAGAACGCCAGGTTCTGCAAGGCGCTGGAGGAGGCGGGCATTGCGTTCATCGGCCCGAACCCGCGCGCCATCGAGGCGATGGGGGACAAGATCACTTCCAAGAAGCTGGCCGCCGAAGCCGGGGTCAACACCATCCCGGGCTACGACGGCGTGTTGCGCGACGCAGACCACGCCGTGGAGGTAGCCGGCGAGATCGGTTACCCGGTGATGCTCAAGGCCAGCGCCGGTGGCGGGGGCAAGGGCATGCGTATCGCGCGCAACGACGAAGAGTGTCGGGACGGGTTCGAGCGGGCGGCCAACGAGGCACGCTCCAGCTTTGGCGACGATCGCATCCTCGCAGAGAAATTCATCGAGAATCCGCGCCACATCGAAATCCAGGTGATGGCCGACAGCCACGGCAATGTGCTGTACCTGAACGAGCGCGAATGCTCGCTGCAGCGGCGGCACCAGAAGGTGATCGAAGAGGCGCCCTCCCCGTTCCTCGACGCCGCCACCCGCAAGGAAATGGGCGAACAGGCGGTGGCCCTCGCACAAGCCGTGGACTACCGCTCCGCCGGTACGGTCGAATTCATCGTGGACCCGGATCGGAATTTCTACTTTCTCGAAATGAACACCCGCCTTCAGGTCGAGCACCCGGTGACCGAACTCACCACGGGCCTGGACCTGGTGGAATTGATGATCCGCGTTGCCGCCGGCGAAAAGCTGCCGCTGGCCCAGTCCGATGTCCCGATCCACGGATGGTCCATCGAGGCGCGCGTCTACGCCGAGGATCCCTTCCGCAATTTCCTGCCCTCGACCGGCCGCCTCGTGCATTATCGCCCGCCGGAGGAAAACGGTCGCGTGCGAGTGGATACGGGCGTGTTCGAGGGGGGCGAAGTCTCGATGTTCTACGACCCAATGATCGCCAAGCTGATCACCTGGGGGGACACGCGGGACGAAGCAATCACCGAGATGCGCTCCGCGCTCGACCGCTTCATTATCCGCGGTGTTTCCTGCAACCTGAGCTTCCTGTCGGCGCTGATAAGCCATCCGCGCTACGTGACCGGGGATATCAGCACCCACACCATCGCCGAGGAATACCCGGAAGGTTTCCACCCGGCCGATCTGCCCCACGAGGATCCGGTCATCATCATCTCGGTGGCGGCTGCGATGGTGCGCAATTACCGCGACCGGGCCGCGCGCATCGACGGGCAACTGCCCGGCCACGAGCGCCGTGTGCCGGCCGACTGGGTGGTGCTGATGAACGGCGAACAACACCCGGTCACGGTCGTCGCCACCGAGGGCGGTCACGACGTCACCTATCAGGGTAAGACCAACGCTGTGCGCAGCGACTGGCAGTTCGGCCAGCCCCTGTTCAGCGGCACATTCAACGGCCGGGAAATCCACGTGCAGGTGGAACGCACGAACCAGACTTACCGCCTGTCCCGTGCCGGCTCGGAATCGGATCTGCAGATCCTCACGCCGCGCGCCGCCGAGCTGATGCAGTACATGCCGCTCAAGGCGCCGCCTGACACCTCGAAGCAGCTCATTTCGCCGATGCCGGGTCTGCTGGTATCGCTGTCCGTCGAAACCGGCCAGGAGGTCAAGACCGGCGAGGAACTCGCGGTGCTCGAAGCCATGAAGATGGAGAACACGCTGCGGGCCGAACGCAACGGCGTCGTGGCGGCGATCCATTTCGAGCCGGGCGCCAGCCTGGAAGTCGGCGACATCATCATGGAGTTCGAGTAGCGGCCATGCCGGCCGGGGCGAACCATGCGCCGGAATCCGGCGACACCGAGGCGCTGGCCGCAGCGATACTCGAAGGGGACCGGCGCGCGCTGGCGCGGGCCATCACCCTGATCGAATCCACCCGTCGGGACCACAACGACCAGGCAGGCATACTGCTGGAACACCTGATGCCGCACACCGGCAAATCGATTCGCCTCGGTATCTCGGGTTCGCCCGGTGTGGGCAAATCGACGTTCATCGAAGCGCTGGGCAATCACGTGATCGAACAGGACCACCGCGTCGCCGTGCTGACGGTGGACCCCTCGTCCGCGCTCAGCGGCGGCTCGATCCTGGGTGACAAGACCCGCATGGAAACGCTGGCGCGGCGGCCTGAAGCCTACATCCGCCCGTCTCCGGCGGGTGTCACGCTGGGCGGCGTGGCGCGCCGTACGCGCGAAACGCTGCTGCTCTGCGAAGCGGCCGGATTCGACGTGATCATCGTGGAAACAGTCGGGGTCGGACAATCCGAAACCCGGGTCGCGGACATGACCGACATGTTCATCTTGCTGTTGCTGCCGGGGGGTGGTGACGAACTCCAGGGCATCAAGCGGGGAATCATGGAGCTCGCCGACCTGGTGTTGATCAACAAGGCCGACGACGGGCTGGAATCCCTGGCAGCGCGCTCGGCCGCCGAATACCGGGGCGCCTTGCGGCTGCTGCATCCGCGCTCGGCAGGCTGGAAGGTCGAAGTCCGCACCTGCTCGGCGCGGGACGGCGTCGGCGTCGACGAAGCCTGGACCACCGTGCTCGAGCACAACGGGATACTGAGCGACAGCGGCCAGCTGGCAGCACGCCGCGCGGCACAGGCGCGCGGCTGGCTGTGGGCCGAGGTCCAGGATTACCTGGTCGCCGATTTCAGGGACGACCCTGAAGTACGGAAGCACCTGGCCGAACTGGAATCCGCCACTGCAGAGGGCCGTTTGCCGGCGATGGCTGCCGCAAAACAATTGCTCGACATCTATCTGCAACGCCGGAGCCAAGAGAACTGAAGGAAAAATGACGATGGGCGACAGGCCATTCAGGGTACTCGGAATCCAGCAGATCGCCGTGGGCGGCACCGACAAGGAGCGCCTGCGGCGCCTCTGGGTGGACACTTTCGGCCTCCATACGGAAGGGCATTTCGTCAGCGAATCCGAGAACGTCGACGAGGACATCCTGTCCCTCGGCGCCGCCCCCTTCAAGGTGGAGATCGACCTGATGCAGCCACTGGACCCCGGGCGCAAGCCCGCCGTACACAACCCGCCACTCAACCACATCGGCCTGTGGATCGACGACCTTCCTGTTGCCGTCGAATGGCTGCTGGCGCGTGGCGTTCGCTTCACGCCCGGCGGCATTCGCAAAGGCGCCTCGGGTTTCGACGTCTGCTTCATCCACCCGAAAGGCAACGAGTCCGCTCCGATCGGCGGCGAAGGAGTGCTCATCGAACTCGTCCAGGCGCCCCCGGAAGTGGTGGAGGCGCTCTCAACGGGCTATCCTGTGCAGCCTTCGATTCCAGATTCCTGAACCATGAGCAAGAACATCCTTTTCGTCTTTCCGGGGCAGGGTTCGCAATATGTCGGCATGGGCCGGGATCTTTGCGATGAGTACGCCGTGGCGCGATCGGTTTACGAACAGGCCAGCGAGGTGCTCGGATTCGATCTCGCGGACCTCTGTTTCAATGGCCCCGAGGAGCAACTCAACCTCACCCGCTTCACCCAGCCCGCCCTGCTGACGCATTCGAACGCCTGTTTGGAAGTCTTCCGGGAACTCACCGGCGACAGCGTGCAGGCCACGATGGCGGCCGGGCACAGCCTGGGCGAGTACTCGGCGCTGGTCGCCTCCGGATCCCTGGACTTCACGAGCGCGTTGCGCCTGGTGAAGCAGCGTGGCGAACTGATGGGTACGCACGGCGAGGGTGAGATGACGGCATTTCCGCTGGACATCGATACCGTGCGGCCGCTGGCAGAGCGTTTCCACTGCGCGGTCGCTGGCTGCAACCTGCCCGAGCAGACCGTCATCGGCGGTCGCGCGGACGACCTGGCTCTGGTTGAAACCGCGGTGGCCGAGGCATTTCCGCGGAAGCGCGCCGTGCGTCTGAAAACCGAGGGTGCGTTCCACACCTACTACATGGTCACGGCCGCCCGGCACTATCGCGATGTTCTGGCCGGGGCCGACTTCGCCCCGCCTGGAATCGGCGTTCTTTCCAACTTCACGGGCAGCTTCCACGACGGCGACGCGGACAGCATTCGCGCGCGGCTGTTCTTCCAGTTGTTTCATCCCGTGCTGTGGCACGCCAACCTGATGGGTGCGCTGACCGAAGGCGTCAACCAGATCATCGAGTTCGGCGGAGGCATCGGTCCAGGAGAGGCGGACGCCAAGCGACCGAACCTGGAAGGCATGATCAAGAAGGGCATGCGGGGCACCGGGTACGAGGCCGGCTACCTGCCGGCGATCAATCGTCAGACGATTGCTGACGCTGCAGAGACGCTGGGCACTCCGGCCTGAGAGCCCCCAACCGAAGATCAGGAAAGAGCCAGGTACAGAATCACCGCCAGCGCGGCTGCCGCCAGCACCAGTACGATCAGGCTGCCACGCCCCACCCGGCGGGTTTTCGCAGGCGATGACGTTTGCGCTGTCCCCGCGGGCGCAGGGGCGGAAGGCCCGGCCGCCCCCGTGGCCGGAGCGGGCGGAGCGCTGGTGGATTCGGTCGCCGCCTGTGGAGCCTGACGGGCGGCGGGAGAGAAATCCGCGTAATTCTCTACGAACCAGGACGATTCCTTGTCAAGGCCGAGCCGCTGCCGCAGCGTGCCGATCGACGTCACGGCCGCGTGGGCGCGATCGTATACGACCCGCTTCTGCTCGTTGAGCAGAACCTTGGCGTAATCGGCCAAATCCGCGTGTTGCTTCAGGGCTTCGGCGATTTCCTCGCTCGTCGCGTTCCTGCTCAGGCCCAGTTCTCTGTAGAGGTCTTTCATAAGTGCTCAACTCCGCAGCAGGGCATGTGCTTCTTCGATCCTGGCCAGCCGGCTGTTGGCCACGGCGACCGCGGCATCACCCATCGCTTCCACGCGGTCGAGCTGGAAGATCGCGGACTGGTTCTGGTAGGCCTGGTCGATCTCGTCTGCGCCTGCCTCGGGGCCAACGCCCAGCACGGAACGCGCCTGCTTGTCGGTCATGCCGCCGCCAACCATCGCCTCGAGCGCCGGCATATCACCGGCATGGGCGATCTCCTCCCACCAAGCCGGATCGCCGGGGTCGCCCGGCTCGGTGAGCGGCGCACCGGCGACGGCCTGGAACCGCTTTTCCAGCAAGCTCAGGCCGAGGTAAAGGGCATCGGCATAAAATCGCAGGATGTGATTTTCGGTTATCGCCATGCGGTGATCGGCCAGCGACATCGTGATCGCCATATCCATGAATGCGATGCGGAGTTCGCGGCTCTCCTCGGAAACGGTGTGGAGCGCCAACTCCAGGCTGTTGAGATCCGCGCTGCGGATGACTTCGAGCAATTCGCCAGTCGTCACCGTCGCATCGCTGTCGGGAAACTTGGACGAGGCGAATTCGAGCTCGGTGTCGTCGAGTTCGCCGTCGCTGGCCGCCACCCACAGCAGGAGCAGCTTTACGCAACTGGCAAGCTTTTCCCGCTCGCCGTGCACCATACCCCCAAGTTTCGAACTCGCCAGCGTCATCCCGCCTCCCGTCGCGCGTGCAGAGCCTGCCGGCCCATTGAAGCCCTGTCAATAATAGCAGGGTGGCCGGGGCGAGTACGAGCCTCGGCGCTCAACCGCCGTCCTCTTCTCCCTCAGCCTGACCACCGCTCCGTTGCAGGAACAGAGTCTGGGTCGGATAGGCGAATTCGATTCCCTCGTTCTCGAAGGCCTCGTGGATCTTGTAGAAGACCGACTGCTGGATGTCCATGTACCGGTTGTAATCGGGTTTCAGGACGTAGTAAACCGTTTCGAAATTGAGGGAGAAATCGCCGTACTTCGAGAAATGGGAGCGGTCGAAGCGCGTGTCCTCTTCGCCCTCGACCGCCTCGCGGATGATGTCGGGGATGCGCTGCAGCTTGTCGCGCGGCGTCTGGTAGGTGACGCCGAGTGAAAACACCACGCGGCGCTCGTACATGCGCCCGAAATTGCGAAGGCGGCTCTTGAGCAGGTCCGTGTTGGAGAAGATGAGTTGCTCGCCGGAGAGACTCCGCATGCGCGTGGTCTTCAGACCGATGCGTTCCACGCTGCCGAGGAAGTCATCAACCTTGAGGAAATCGCCGACCACGAATGGCTTGTCCAGAACGATGGAAAGCGAGGCGAACAGGTCACCCAGAACATTCTGCAGCGCCAGGGCCACAGCCACACCGCCGATACCCAGGCCGGCAACCAGCGCGGTGACATCGATACCGAGGTTGTCCAGCACCAGCAGAAGGACGACGGACCAGAGAATGGTCTGGGCGGCAAAGCTGATGATGCCCAGCGTCGTCACCTCGGCCGGGTTTTCGTCCAGCTTCTGCTTGCGGTAGTCGGCCAGGAAATACCTGATCAATACCGCAGCCCAGAGCCCACCCTGGATAATGAGCGCGATGACGAAGCCGCCCTGGATTACCGTATGCGCGCGTGGCGGGAGATCGAGGAATTGTGCGCCGATGAACACCCCGAAGAGAATCCAGAACAGGAGTCTTGTCCCGGAAATCATGTCGACGAAGTAGTCGTCCCATCGTGTGGTCGTATTTTTGGCCACTTTCGCCAGGCGACGCCGGACGACCGCCTGCAACGCCCTCAGGACCACGACCGCAGCCACCGCAACGCCGCCCGCAATGAGCCAGGACTGGTAGCTGTTCCCAAGCAGGGTCTGTTCAAGAAAATCCATGGTTCTCCCTTATCGTTCCGTGTCCGGCTTCTTCCACAATTGTCAGTCCGGGCCCCCGCAGGGGTCAGGAAGCAAAGGCCGCGGCATCTATGGTGAGATTGAAGCGCCCGGCACTGATTTCAACCGTTGCGAAATGCGCCCGTGCCGCGCCCGGCGACGCCGGAGCAGGCTAATCGGTGTATCCTGTCATCACAATCAAGAACATCAAGAAGGAGATGCCAATGGACCAGAGCGATTTCCGCGCCCCGGTGCGTGCATCCATCGAGATCGCCGTCTACCTGCTGCTCATTTTCGCGCTCATCGCCTGGTGTCTTCGTATCATCAGCCCCTTCGTAACCTTCGTGGTGTGGGGCACGGTGATCGCCGTCGCTATCTATCCGCTGTTCCTTGCCCTCCGCAGATGGGTGGGCGGCCGCAACAAGCTGGCCGTGGCAATTTTCGTGTTCCTCGGCCTGGCGGTAACCCTGGTTCCGGCCTGGATGTTCACCGGCTCCCTGATCGGCAGCGCCGAATCCGTTCGTACGAGCCTCGAATCCGGACAGTTCAATCTGCCGCCGCCGGATGCGAACGTGAAATCCTGGCCGCTGATCGGAGAACAACTCTACGAGAACTGGTCACAAGCGGCCTCGAACACGGCCGGCTGGCTGGAGGAGCATTCCGATCAGATCAGGCCTATCGTCGCGGGCGCGCTAGGCAAGGCCGCGGGCCTGGGCCTTTCGATCTTGCAGTTCGTCCTGGCGATCCTCATCGCCGCCGGCTTGCTCGCAAACGACCAATCCACCGAGCGAATGATCCGACGCCTCGCCAGGCGGCTGGTCAACGAACAGGCGGATGATCTGATCAAACTGAGCACTGCGACGATCCGCTCGGTGACGGTAGGCGTGCTCGGCATCGCCTTCATCCAGGCAGTAGCCGGTGGTGCGGGAATGATGCTCGCCGGCGTTCCGGCCGCGGGCGTATGGGCGCTGCTGATCCTTATCCTGGCCATCGCGCAGTTGCCCCCGTTAATCGTATTGTTGCCCGCGATCCTGTATGTGTTTTCCCACAATGACAGCACCTTGGTAGCGGTGATTTTCGCCATTTGGAGTGTGCTCGTCTCCTTCGCCGACGCGGTGTTGAAACCGATGCTGCTCGGCCGTGGCGTGGACGCCCCGATGCCCGTGATCCTGCTGGGTGCAATCGGTGGCATGCTCTACTCGGGCATCATCGGGCTGTTCCTTGGTGCGGTAATACTGGCCCTGGGCTACCGGATGTTCATGGTCTGGCTGACCGGCGGCGAAAACCCGGCCGGCGAGCCTGAGCGAGAGACCGGGACGGGGTGACGGCAGATGTTTGACGCTCTGCTGATCGGCTGCGCTGCCGTGGTTGCCAACATGGCCATTCAGGTGATCGCCGCACTGGCCCTGGTCCGGTTCCTCGTCAGGCGGCTGGACTCCATGTCGCTGGCGCCTGGCCTGGGCGCCGATATCGGCTTCATGAGCACCGTAGTGTTCTTTCTCTTCGTCGGCCATCTGCTGCAGTTTGCCACCTGGGCGCTGATTTTCGTGTGGCTCGGGCAGTTCGCGGATTTCCAGACGGCCTTCTATCATTCCGCGGTCAACTTCACTTCACTCGGCTACGGAGACATCGTGATGGACGAAAACTGGCGTCTGCTGGGAGCGCTGGAGGCCGCCAACGGCGTCCTGATGTTCGGCCTCACCGCCGGCACCATGCTGTCCGTCATGAACCGACTGTTCACCCGGCACAAGGCCTTGGCCGACTCGCTGGAGAAACTGGGGCGCTGAACGTGGTAGTGGGCCGGTGAAGTCGATAACCGACGCCTTTACGCCCGTCCGGATTCCGGCAGTGCTGCTCGTGGCCTGCCTGGGCGGCTGCAGTCCGGTTGGCCCGGATTTCGTCAAGCCGGAAGCTGCGGAACCCGCTGGCTGGAGCCAGCCGCCGGCACAGGGCCTAGAAACGGCCCCCGCCGACATCGCCGAATGGTGGACGCTGTTCGACGACCCGGCGCTGAACCAGCTCGTCAAAACGGCCCTGCGCAACAACAACACCCTGGAAATCGCGGCACTACGGGTGCTGGAGGCGCGGGCGCAATTGGGTATCGCGCAGGGCGCACGGTACCCGCAGGTACAGGCCGCCGCCGGTGAAGCGACCTGGGTTTCCCCGGCGGACAATACCGGTGCTTCAGCGGACTTCTGGCAATACGGGCTCGGCGCCTCCGTTTCCTGGGAAATCGATTTCTGGGGACGCTACCGCCGCGCCATCGAATCAGCTGACGCTACTTACCTCGCTTCGATCGCCGCCTATGAACAGGCAAAGACATTGCTGACGGCTTCAGTGGCGGACAGCTACACGGTCATGCGCACGCTCGAAGAGCAGCTGAAGATTGCGCATGAGAATCTGAAGATACAGCAGCGCAGCTATGACATCGCTGCCGTGCTATATCGCAACGGCGCAGATTCCGAGCTGGACATGCAGCAGGCCAGGACGCTGTTATTGGCGACTGAGGCGTCCGTGCCGTCGCTGGAGTCGTCGCTGAAGCAGGCCCTCAACGCGCTGTCCATCCTGCTGGGCGAACCCCCCGGCGCCGTCGCATCCCGCCTGCCGAAGGACACCGGCATCCCCGTCGTGCCGGAATCCGTGGCGGTGGGTCTGCCGGCCGATATGCTGCGAAGGCGGCCCGATGTGCGGGAGGCCGAGTTGCTGGCCGTGGCCCGGAATGCCCAGGTGGGCCTTGCGGAGGCCGATCTCTATCCCAGCTTCAGCCTGTCCGGTTCGATCGGCCTGTCTGCCGGTGGTCCCGGCGGCAGCAGTTTCGGCGACCTGTTCAGCGCCGACGCGCTGGCGATTTCCGCCGGGCCGTCCTTCGTCTGGCCCTTCCTGAACTACGGGCGCATCAAGAACAACGTGCGCGTACAGGACGCGCGGCTGCAGCAGGCCCTGCTCAATTACCGGGAAACCGTGCTGCGGGCGGCTCGGGAGACCGAAGACGCGATGGCAACTTTCACAGGCACCCGCAAGCAGGCTGCGATCCTGAAGCAGACGGTGGTGTCGGCCAGGCGTTCCAACGCGCTGTCCACCCTGCGTTACCAGGAAGGGTTTTCGGACTACCAGAGGGTGCTGAACTCCCAGCAATCGCTGTTCACGCAACAGCAGCGCTACGTAAACGTCCGCGGCGAGAACGCGCGGAGTCTCATAGCGATCTGCAAGGCGCTCGGCGGTGGCTGGGAACAGCGGGAGGATATCCCCTGGCTGGATCCGGAAATCGTGGACACGATGCGCCAGCGGACTGACTGGGGGAGTCTGATCGAAGCGGCCTACCCCGGGTCGGCGCCAGCCGAAGCCGACCCTGAACACTGATCGGGAGACGAGGAGCGATGTCTGAAGAAGGACAAACCGAAGCGATTGCGGACAAGAACAAGCCCGTCGACCCGGTGCGCCGCTGGACCTTTATCGTCCTGGCCCTGTGCCTTGTCCTGCTGGGCTGGTACCTGCGCGCCGACCGCGTCACACCCAGCAGTTCCCAGGCGCGGGTCAACGCGCTTGTGGTGCCGGTCGCACCGGAAGTCTCGGGCACCATTACCGGCGTTTCGGTGCGCAACAACCAGGTGGTCGAGGCGGGACAGGAACTGTTCCAGATCGACATCGAGCGGTACCAGCTCGCGGTGGAGACCGCGGAAGCCAATCTGGCGGCCGCGCAGCAGGCCGTCGGCGCCGCCGAGGCCGCTGTCCAGGCCGCCGAGGCGTCGATCGACTCCGCCCGTGCCAGCATGGAGCGGGCACGCCAGGATGCCGTCCGCATGCGCCGCATCAGGGAACAGGATCCGGGCGCCATATCCGAGCGGCGGCTGGAATCCGCTGAAGCCTCGGCCGCCGCAGCTCAAGGACAACTGAAAGCCGCGATCGCGAACCGCGACCGGGCCCTGCAGGACCTGGGCGCGGAAGGTGAACGCAACTCCCGTATCCTGCAGGCCCAGGCCGGGCTCGACCAGGCTCGGCTGAACCTGGAGCGGGCCACCGTCCGCGCTCCCGCGGACGGCGTGGTGACGGGCGTGCGCCTGGATAAGGGCAATTATGCCGCGGCCGGTGCGCCGCAGATGACGTTCATTGCGACCCACAATGTCTGGGTGCAGGCTGATTTCACCGAGAACAACCTCGGGCATCTGGATCCGGGTAACGAGGTCGCGATCGTGTTCGATGTGCTGCCGGGCAAAGTCTTCAAGGGAGCGGTGCGGGAAGTGGGGTTCGGCGTGGCAGTCGACACCGCGCCGCTGGGCAGCCTGCCGACCATCAAGAACGACCCCAACTGGCTGCGCCAGGCACAGCGTTACCCGGTGCTGATCGACTTTGAACTGCCGGAACGCGACGAATACAGGCGTTTGAAGGTGGGCTCGCAGGCGACTGTCGTCGTTTACACGGGCAGCCACTGGTTGATGAACCCGCTCGGCGCGCTGTACATTCGGTTCGTGTCATTGATGACGTATGCCTACTGAGCAGACCGTCGCCATCTCCGCGGCGGTCCATCCGGCTGCGGCGCGGCGTATCCTGAGGCTGTCCCTTGGTACGTCGCTGTGCCTGGCTGTCTCGCAGGCAGTCGGCTGGCCGCTATCGTTCATCGCGCCCGTTCTGACCCTGATGATCCTCGGACTGCCACTGCCGGCGCCCCGTCTGAAACAGGGGGTAGTCTTCGTCATCGCACTGCTGGCTCCGATGACGGCGGGCCTCGCGTTGCTCCCGGTCCTGGAGGCCGCGCCCGCAGCGGGTATCCTGCTCGTCACCCTCGCGCTGTTCTATAGTTTCTATTACACAGCCCGCGGCGGTTCGCCCGTGCTCGGGAATTTCATGACGATCGGGCTCACGCTGGTGGTCACCATCGGATCGGTCAGCCCGACCGTGCTTTCGATCCTCGTCAAGGGCCTGGCGCTCAATGCCTTGGCCGCGCTGGCCTTCGTGTGGGTCGCACACGCACTGCTGCCCGATCCGCCCAGGCCCGCGGGAGCCGCTCCGAAGCGACCGCCTGCCCGGGAGAAGCCCGACCCCGCGGGCGCCCGGCTCAGCGCGCTGCGTTCGCTGATCATCGTGCTGCCTGTGGCGCTGCTGTTCATCTTCATCAGCGGCAGTCCGTCCTACACCGTCGTGATGATCAAGGTGGCTTCGATGGGCCAACAGGCCAACACGGACCACAGCAGACAATTGGGCCGCTCGCTGATCGCCTCGACATTCTGGGGTGGCACAGGTGCCGTCGCGGCCTGGTACCTGTTGAGCGCCTGGCCCTCGCTCATGTTCTACACACTGTTGACGGCCCTTGCCGCCCTGCTGTTCGGCAGGCGCATATTCCAGGGCCCCGCGCTGCACCCGGAGGCCCAGAAGTGGTCGTACGCCTTCCTGACGATGATAGTAGTCCTCGGGCCCGCGGTGCTGGAAACGCCAAACAGCGGAGGCGCCGGCGCAGCCTTCTGGAGCCGCCTGTTCCTGTTCGTCGTGATCGCCCTTTACGGCTCGGCCGCGGTCGCGGTATTCGACGCCTTCTGGAAAAGAAGCCGAAGCCCGGCGAGACGGAATGCGGACTGAAAGGTTCCCGAGCGCTTGCCAGGCGGAACCTACTCCCGCTGGATCAGCCCCAGCACCGCCAGGTCATCGTCCATTTCCTCCCCATACCACCTCGGTACCGCCGTGCCCGGGTCGATGCTGAGCCCGTTTCGCCGGTTGGCGTCGGTGATGTCCTCGACGTTCCCGCGGGAACGTGTGGCGAACAGGAGCCGCTCTCCAGTTCCGACTCCGCACCGATACCGTTCTCTTTGAGTGTCTCGATATCGGTATGCACATGCACCGTGCAGCGGTCGCCGCCGTTGCTGTCGGCTTCGGATTGCGCCAGGTAGCCCACGGCGACCCGCTCCATCGCGTCCGCCCGACGCTGCGCGACCGGCTCGGAAAAGCCTTTGTCCCGGGGCTGGTCGCGGCGGACCTGATCCTTCACTTCCTGTGGCACCTTCTCGCTCTCCTGGAACTCGGCCTCCATCGCCGCTTCCAGCGCCCGCGAGATCAGCGCGCCCTGTTCCGGGGTAAAGCGGCCTTTGAAGGTCCACAGCCCATCATGGTCGACGTACCATTGCAGTTCCCGCAGGGCATGACGCTGTTTTTCCTGTTCCAGCGCCTCGCGCCGTTTTCACTGGCGGTACAACCGCACCTGGCGCTCGACGTGATGGGCGGTGCCGT